>NZ_JAERWM010000005.1:0-175071 GCF_016918125.1 Aeromicrobium sp. YIM 150415
CCCGCCGCGACCGGACCCGCCCATCACTGACATCGACATCACGCGCAACACCGATCCGTGGTCCCCCATGAACACCCTTGCTGACCTCGATATCCATACCGAAAGCCTGCCGCCACCACCTCGTCGAAGACCCCATCCCCGCCCCAACCGCAAACGCCGCAGACGACAGACCATAACCCTCTAAACACACCAACTCATAGAACCGCCGACGCGTCCGCACCGAATGCCTCACAACAACTCCTCATCAAAGATGTTGCTTCGACCGATTGAGACCGCCGTGGTCGAGGGGTGCGTAGCTCACCGCTCCGGCAGCTGAGACGTGCGTAGGTCACCGCTCTGGGGTGGGGGAGGGGGTAGTGGGTCAGAAGGTGGGGCGCATGCGGATGATCTTGCGACGGAGGCGCACGGTGCGCTCGCCGCTGCGGTCGCGACGGAGGCGGTCGAGCTCCCATCCCTGGAACTCGGCGGCATCGGTCAACATCCGGCACACCGCCTGCCGCGACTGGGTGCGCGAGATCGACATGTTCCAGAACTCGTACTCAACCATGGTGCTCCTCATGAGACATCGGACAAGGCGTCGGCGATCTGTGCCGGCAGTGTGAGGCTCTCCGATCCCAGTGCTTCCTCCAACTGGGCCACCGTACGCGCTCCCACCAGAAGCGCCCCGACACCGGCCCGGTCGCGTGCCCACGCCAGCGCGGTGTGCGTCATCGGCACCCCGAGGCCCTCGGACGCCTTGGCGACGGCATCGACGATGCGCGTCTTCGGGCCCGACAGATAGGCCGAGACGAACGGCTCCCAGTGGGCATCGGCGGCCCGGGAATCTCCCGGGATGCCGCCGCGGTACTTGCCCGTGAGCACGCCGCGGCCCAGTGGAGACCAGGCGAGGACGCTCATGCCCAGATAGTCCGCCGCCGCGATCACATCGGCCTCGGCGCTGCGATTCAGCAAGGAGTACTCCACCTGGGCGCCTACGAGCGGGACACCACCGCCCAGACGCTCGAAGCGGGCATAGGCGAGCGAGGTCTGCCACCCCGAGTAGTTGCTGATACCCGCGTAGCGCACTCGTCCTGACCGCACCGCGTCGTCCAGTGTCGCCATCGCCTCGTCGATCGGCGTCGTCTCGTCGAAGCGATGGATCTGCCACAGGTCGAGATGATCGGTGCCGAGATCGCGCAACGACTGATCGAGCTGGGCGAGCAGGGTCCGGCGTGACGAGTCGCGCACGACCGTCCCGTCGCGATGGGACAAACCGGCCTTGCCGGCGAGCACCACCTGGTCCCGCGCACCGGACTTGGCGAGGAGCCGGCCCAGCAGCTCCTCGGTACGGCCCTCGCCGTAGATCGGTGCCGTGTCCACCAGCGTTCCGCCGCCGTCGAGGAAGGCAGCGAGGAGGTCCTCGGCGACGTAATCGTCGACGATCGTGCCCCACGTCATCGTGCCCAGACCCAGGCGCGAGACTTCCAGTCCGGAGCCACCCAGCCGCCGCATCAACATGCCAGCAGGGTAGCCAGTCGGGCCTGGAGCCGCGTGTAGGCTCGCACGGTGGATTTGCTGCGATCAGTCGTCCTGGGTCTCATCCAGGGGCTCACCGAGTTCCTCCCGATCTCCAGTAGCGCGCATCTGGCGATCTTCCCGCAGCTCTTCGGATGGGGCGATCCGGGTGCCGCGTACACGGCGGTGATCCAGATCGGCACCGAGCTGGCGGTCGTGCTCTACTTCTGGCGCGATATCTGGACCATCGGGTCGGGCTGGGTGCGCGGTGTCTTCTCCGCCGAGGCACGTCGCGCACCCGAATGGCAGATGGGCTGGTTCATCATCATCGGCTCCCTGCCGATCGTGATCCTCGGGCTGCTGCTCGAGGACCTCATCGACCGTGAGTTCCGCAGTCTGTGGATCATCGCGACGACCCTCGTGGTGCTCGGCGTGGTGCTCGGCATCTCCGAGAAGGTCGGACGCAAGAACAGGGCCATCGAGCAGATGACGATGCGACACGCGGTGATGCTCGGCGCGGCTCAGGCCGCGGCTCTCGTGCCGGGCGTGTCCCGCTCCGGCGCCACCATCTCGATGGGGCTCTTCCTCGGCTACGAGCGCCGGGCCGCCACGCGCTACGCCTTCCTGCTCGCCATCCCCGCCGTCGTCGGAGCGGGCGTCTACAAGCTCAAGGACATCCCGGGAGCCGAGAACGCCTACGGCACCGGTCCGACGATCGTGGGCACCGTGGTGTCCTTCGTGGTCGGTCTCGCCGTCATCCACTGGCTTCTGCGCTATGTGAGCACGCGTTCGTACGCGCCGTTCGTGGTCTACCGGATCGTGCTCGGCCTCGCGGTGATGGGACTGCTGGCCGCCGGCGTGCTGTCCGCGTCGTACCTGGCAGTCTGACCCGTGAGCGAGCACCGTTACCCGGACGCGGATCGCGCCGCCGTGTACCGGGTGATCGCCGAGCGCCGGGACATGCGCCATTTCGCCGGGGGAGAGGTGGACCGTGCGACATTGCAGCGCCTGCTCGCGGCCGCGCACCGGGCGCCGAGCGTCGGGCTGATGCAGCCCTGGCGCTTCTGTCGCATCACCGATCCGGGCCTGCGAGCCGCGATCGGCGATCTGGTCCGCGAGGAGACCGAGCTGACCGCCGAGGCGCTGGGCGATCGTGGCGCGGAGTTCTCCCGACTGAAGGTCGAGGGCATCGCCGAGTGTGCCGAGCTGTTGGTGGTGGCGCTCACGGAGGACCGTGAGCGCCACGTCTTCGGACGCCGCACCATGCCGCACATGGATCTGGCCTCGGCGTCGTGCGCCATCCAGAACCTGTGGCTCGCCGCGCGGGCCGAGGGCCTCGGCATGGGATGGGTCTCGCTGTTCGACCCCGAGCGTCTGGGGACACTGCTGGGATTCCCGCCGGGCGCCGAGCCGATCGCCCTGCTCTGCCTCGGCCCGGTGGACGAGTTCTACGCACGGCCGATGCTCGAGGAGACCGGATGGACGACGGCGCAGCCGTTGGAGGAGCTACTCGCCGAGAACGGCTGGCCCGGCGGAGGGGCGCCTACAGCCACCCCGAGCGCTTGAACCGCAGATAGGCGTAGCCACAGCCGATAGCCATGATCACCAGGACGAGCGGGTAGCCGAAGGGCCAGCGCAACTCGGGCATGTCGTGGAAGTTCATCCCGTATATGCCGGCGATCGCGGTGGGTATCGCGAAGAGCGTCGCACCGGCGGTGAGCTTGCGCATGTCGTCGTTCTGTTGGATGGAGAGCTGGGCGAGATGTGCCGAGAGCGCATTGTCCAGCAGGCTGTCGACGGCCTCGATGGCGTCGACGGCGCGCTGCAGATGGCCTGACACGTCGCGGAAGTACGGGCCCGCCTCCCGAGGCGTCACCGCGTCGACCAGACGGGCGAGGGGTTCGCGCAGGGGCAGCACCGCGCGGCGGTACTCCAGGGACTCGCGCTTGAGCCGGTAGATGCGGTTGGAATCGCGGGTGCGCTCCTCGGAGAACACCGATACCTCGACCTCCTCCACATCGGTCTCGAGCTCGGCGGCCACATCGTCGTACCCGTCGACGATGCGGTCGAGCACGGCGTGCAGCACCGAGACCGGGCCGTGACGCAGTCGTTCGGGGTCCGCCTCGAGCTCGGCGCGGGCCTGCGCGAGGGTCGGGCCGCCGTGCCGGACCGTCAGGACGAAGCGGGCGCTGACGCAGACGTCGACCTCGTGGGTCTCCACCTCGTCATCCGCGTAGCTGACACCGCGCAGCGAGACCAGCAGATAGTCGTGATACCGGTCGATCTTGGGGCGCTGGTGCGGTTCGAGGATGTCCTCGACGACCAGCGGATGCAGGCTCAGCGCACGCCCCACATCCTCGATCTCCTCGGGTCCCGGGTCGTCGACGCCGATCCACAGGAACTCGTCGTCTCCAAGGGATTCGACGGCGGAACCCAGGCCTTGGGGGCCGTCGCCCGGATCGACGGTGCGCGCCCGCGCGCCGTCACGGTAGATCGCGCAGTCGATGATCACTCGCTCATTGTGCCCGGATACGCTCGACCCATGCAGAGTTGGCCGTCTCCCGCTGTCCCGTCGCTCGCCGAACGTAGCTACGGGTACGGTCCCGCGGTCCACGTCCACGACTCGGCGACTGGAGCGCTCCAGCAGATCGACCCTCCGGAACGGGCCCGGCTCTACGTCTGCGGCATCACGCCCTATGACGCCACGCATCTCGGTCACGCCAACACGTATCTGGCCTTCGACCTGCTGCAGCGTGTGTGGCGGGATCGCGGCCTGGACGTGGCCTACACCCAGAACGTGACCGATGTCGACGATCCGCTGCTGGAGCGCGCGACCGCGACGGGCATGGATTGGCAGGAGCTCGCTGAGCGGGAGACTCAGCTGTTCCGCGAGGACATGGAGGCGCTGCGGGTGATCGCCCCCGACGACTACGTGGGCGCCGTGGAGGCCATCCCGTCGGTCATCGAGATGGTGGCGGCATTACGTGAGGCCGGTGCCGTCTACGAGGTCGACGGCGATCTGTACTTCGACGTGCATGCCGACGACGCCTTCGGCTCGGTGGGCAACTTCGACGAGACGACGATGCGACGGCTGTTCGGCGAGCGCGGGGGCGACCCCGATCGTCCGGGCAAGCGCGATCCCCTCGACTGTCTCGTCTGGCAGGCGGCGCGTGCCGGCGAGCCGTCGTGGCCGAGCCCGTTCGGCGACGGCCGGCCGGGATGGCACATCGAATGCGCCGCCATCGCCCTGGAGCATCTCGGTCGCACGTTCGATGTGCAGGGCGGCGGCTCGGACCTGGTCTTCCCGCACCACGAGATGAGCGCGGCCGAGGCCGCTGTGGCCACCGGAGCCCCGTTCGCGCGGTACTACGTGCACGGGGGCATGGTCGGCTTCGAGGGCGAGAAGATGTCGAAGTCCAAGGGCAATCTGGTGCTGGTCTCGCGGCTCCGGGCCGATGGTCACGAGCCCGCGGCGATCCGCCTGGCTCTCCTCGCGCACCACTATCGCGGCGACTGGGAGTGGACCGGTGAGCAGATCGACGCCGCGATCGGGCGCCTCAAGACCTGGCGGGCCGCCACCGAGCGTGCCACGGCCCTGCCTGCCGCCGCGGTGATCGCCGAACTGCGTGAGGCGCTGGCCGACGATCTGAACGCGCCCCGGGCCCTTGCCGCCGTCGATGCCTGGGCCGCGGGAGACGGTGACGACCCCGAGGCACCCGCCGACGTCGCGCTGGCGATCGACGCCTTGCTGGGCGTGGACCTGCGCCGATGACGCCGACCCCGGAGCAGCTCTCCGAGCTCGTGGACGCCGGGGACCTCGCGGCGATCTCGCACGCCCTCGACGGCATCGGTATCGCCCAGTCGCTCTCGATCGTGGAGCGACTGCCGGCCGGTTACCGCGCCGTGGTGTTCCGTCTCCTGGACAAGGACGCCGCGATGGCGGTCTTCGAGGCGCTCGATCCGGAGCTGCAGGCCGAGCTCATCGGCGAGCTGCGCGATGACGAGGTACGCGGGCTCTTCGAGGAGCTCGATCCCGAGGAGCGCGTGGAGGTGCTGGACGAGGTGCCGGCCGCCGTCGCCTCCAGGCTGATGCGGGGACTCTCCGGCCCCGAGCAGCAGCTGACCGGCGTCGTGCTGGGATATCCGCCGCGATCTCTCGGCCGGCGCATGTCGCCCGAGTTGGTGCTGCTGCATCCCGCGGACACCGTGCGCGAGTCGCTGCGCCGCATCCGGGCCACGCCGATCCCCACCGACTCCCTCGCGGAGCTGCCGCTGTGCAGTCCTGAGCGCATCCTCCTGGGCATGGTCGACCTCGGGGCGCTGCTCCGCTCGGACCTCGATGCGCCAGTCGCCGAGCTGCAGCGGCGCGGTGTGGCGCTGCATGTGCACGACGATGCCGAGCACGCGGCTGTGCAGGTGGTGGACTCCGGCGCGGCGGTGACCGCTGTCGTCGACGAGGAGGATCGCGTCGTCGGAGTGCTGACCCTGGAGGCCGCCCGCGAGATCCTCGCCGAGGAGGCGGACACCGATGCCGCGCGGAGCGGCGCGACGGAGCCACTGGCGAGGCCGTATCTGGCGACCTCGGTCGTCCGGCTCGCGCGTTCGCGGGTCGTCTGGCTGCTCGTCCTCGCCATCTCGGCGATACTGACCGTCCAGGTGCTCGAGCTGTTCGAGGGCCAGCTCGAGCAGGTGGTCACGCTCGCCCTCTTCATCCCGCTGTTGACCGGCACCGCCGGCAACACCGGCGCCCAGGCGGCGACGACGGTCACCCGCGCGCTTGCCCTCGGGGACGTGCGCACCCGCGATGTACGGCGGATCTTCCTTCGTGAGTCCGCCGTGGGCGTCCTCATGGGGAGTCTGCTGGGCACCTTGGGCTTCGTGCTGGCGGGGGCGGTCTACGGATTCGATCTCGGCTTGGTCATCGGGCTCACGCTGCTGTCCGTCTGCACGATCGCGGCGGCCGTCGGCGGCTGCATGCCGCTCGTCGCCCGGACGTTGCACGCCGACCCGGCGGTGTTCTCGACGCCCTTCATCTCGACCTTCTGCGATGCCTCCGGGCTGGTGGTCTACTTCCTCATCGCCTCGGCAGTGCTCGGCATCTGAGCGGGGGTGTTCGGTGGTTGAGTAGCCGGGCGAGGAACGAGCCCGCGTATCGAAACCTCACCCCGGCGTGGCCTCGATACGCCGCGCCCGCAGAGCGGACGGGGCTACTCGACCACCGAGGATCGGGATCGGTGGTTGAGTAGTGACCGCGAGCGCAGCGAGCTGGTCGCGTATCGAAACCTCACCCCGGCGTGGCCTCGATACGCCGCGCCCGCAGAGCGGACGGGGCTACTCGACCACCGAGGATCGGGATCGGTGGTTGAGTAGTGACCGCGAGCGCAGCGAGCTGGTCGCGTATCGAAACCACCCACCGAACGTGGCCTCGCTCCAGCGACCTCCACTACTCGACCACCGAGGACCGGGCTCAGGAGCCGAGGTCGCGGCGTCGCAGATAGCGCTCGAACTCCCGAGCGATCGCATCGCCGGAGGACTCGGGCGTGTTGCCGGCATCGTGCTCCTCCTCGAGGGACTGCACGTACTCGGCGATCTCGATGTCCTGCTGGGCGATCTCATCGGCCCCGCGCTGCCACGCCGCCGCGAGCTCGCCGAGCTCGCCCGCGGGGAGCGGGGTCCCGAGGGTGTCCTCCAGGGCACCGAGCAGCGCGAAGGTGGCTTTGGGACACGGCGGCTCGGCCAGATAGTGCGGCACCGCCGCCCAGAGCGATGTCGACCCGAAGCCGCCGACGGCCGCCTCGTGCGCGACGACCCCGGTGATGCCGACCGGACCGCTGTAGGCGGACGACGCGACCGCGAGCTTCTCGGCGATGACGGGAGAGGTCGACGACCCCGTCAACGGCACCGTCCTGGTGTGCGGAGTGTCGGCCAGCAGCGCTCCGAGGCACACGATGTCCCGGACTCCGGACATCGTCGCCAGCTCCAGGATCGCCCGAGTGAACGCGCGCCAGCGCAGATGCGGCTCGGGGGCGCGCAACAGGAGCACGTCGCGGTCGCCGTGCGGCGGCCTCGCCAGATACACGGTCGGCGTCGGCCAGTCGATGCGCCGGGCGTCGTCCGCGCCCCGAATGATCGGGCGGGTCTCCTGGAAGTCGTAGTAGTCGTCACCGTCGAACTCGGCGTAGACCTCCGCGTCCCACTCGTCGATGAGGTGCGCGATGACGTCGCTGGAGGCGTCGGCGGCGTCGTTCCAGCCTTCGAACGCGGCGACGAGCCACGGGTCCCGCAAGGTGTCATTCGAGTTCGCAGTCACGAGATCAGCCTAGGCCGTAGGAGCCGCGGACTCACGCGACTCCCTCAGTCCTCGTCGGGCTGGTAGCCCAAGTTCGGCGAGAGCCACCGCTCCGCCTCGGCCATCGTCCATCCCTTGCGGTGCGCGTAGTCCTCGACCTGGTCACGGCCGATCCGGCCGAGGACGAAGTACTGCGACTGCGGGTGCGAGAAGTAGAAGCCGCTGACCGAGGCGCCCGGCCACATGGCCATGCTCTCGGTCAGCTCGATGCCCGCCGTCTTCTCGACATCGAGCAGTTCCCAGAGCGTCTGCTTCTCGGTGTGCTCGGGGCAGGCCGGATAGCCCGGAGCCGGGCGGATGCCGTCGTACTGCTCCTTGATGAGCTCGGTATTGGTGAGCTTCTCATCGGGGGAGTAGCCCCAGAACTCGACGCGGACGCGCTCGTGCAGTCGTTCGGCGAAGGCCTCCGCGAGCCGGTCGGCGAGCGACTCGAGAAGGATCGCGCTGTAGTCGTCGAGCTCGGCCTTGAACTGCGCCACCTTGTCGCCGCTGCCCAGACCCGCGGTGACGGCGAAGGCGCCGATGTGGTCGGCGAGCCCGGTGTCGCGCGGCGCCACGAAGTCCGCGAGCGAACGATGCGGGACGCCGGCGCGGTGCTCGGTCTGCTGACGGAGATGGTGCAGCGTCGCGAGGACCTCGGTACGGGACTCGTCGGCGTACACCTGGGTGGAGTCGCCGTCACCGGCAGCCGGGAACAGTCCGAACACGGCGTTGGCGGTCAGCCACTGTCCCTCGATCAGCTCGTCGAGCATCCGCTGGGCGTCGTCCCACAGCTTGCGCGCGGCTTCGCCGCTGGCCGGGTTGTTCAGGATGTCGGGGAACGAGCCCTTCATCTCCCACGCGTTGAAGAACGGCTGCCAGTCGATGTAGTCGCGCAGTTCGTCCAGCGGGTAGTCCGACAGCACGTGGATACCGGGAGCCGCCGGCACGGGCGGCGTGTAGTCGCTCCAGTCGAGCGGACTCGCATCGGCACGCGCCTCGGCGATCGGCAGCATCGGCCGGGCATCGCGCTTGGCGGCGTGCCGCTCGCGCAGCGAGGCGTAGTCGGCCTCGACCTCGGCCAGGAGGGTCTGGCGGCGCTCGTCGGAGAGCAGATTGGCGACGACCGGCACCGATCGCGACGCGTCCTTGACCCACACGACGGGGCCGTCGTACTTCTGCGAGACCTTGACGGCGGTGTGAGCACGCGAGGTGGTGGCGCCGCCGATGAGCAAGGGGATGTCGAGCCCCTGGCGCTGCATCTCGCCGGCGAAGCTCTCCATCTCGTCCAGCGACGGCGTGATGAGCCCGGACAGGCCGATGATGTCGGCCCGGTGCTCCTTGGCGGCATCGAGGATCTTCTGTGCGGGCACCATCACCCCGAGGTCGATCACGTCGTAGTTGTTGCACTGCAACACGACGCCGACGATGTTCTTGCCGATATCGTGCACGTCACCCTTGACGGTCGCCATGATCACGGTGCCGTTGCTGCGGGCCGCCTCCTCCGCGCTCTGCCCGGCCTCGATGAAGGGAATCAGATAGGCGACCGCCTTCTTCATCACGCGCGCGGACTTGACGACCTGCGGCAGGAACATCTTGCCGGAGCCGAACAGATCGCCGACCACGTTCATCCCGCCCATGAGCGGGCCCTCGATGACCTCGATCGGCTGGCCGCCGCGATCGGCGATCAGCTGCCGCAGCTCCTCGGTGTCGGCCTCCACGTGGGCGTCGATTCCCTTGACGAGCGCGTGGGTGATGCGCTCGTCGACCGGAAGCTCACGCCAGGCCTCGGTGGCGGCCTCGACCTGCTCACCGGTGCCGGCGTAGTCGCCGGCGATCTCCAGCAGTCGCTCGGTGGCGTCGTCGCGCCGATTGAGGATGACGTCCTCGATGCGCTCGCGGAGTTCTTCGTCGACCGTGTCGTACGGGACGAGAGCGCCGGCGTTGACGATTCCCATGTCGAGTCCGGCGGCGACCGCGTGGTACAGGAAGACCGCGTGGATCGCCTCGCGGACGGCGTTGTTGCCGCGGAATGAGAAGGAGACATTCGAGATACCGCCGGAGACCAGCGCACCGGGCAGATTCTGCTTGATCCAGCGGGTCGCCTCGATGAAGTCCATGCCGTACTCGGCATGCTCCTCGATACCGGTGGCCACCGCGAAGACGTTGGGGTCGAAGATGATGTCCTCGGACGGGAACCCGACCTCCTCGGTCAGGATGCGGTAGGCACGGCCGCAGATCTCCTGGCGGCGCTGGAGGTTGTCGGCCTGGCCGTCCTCGTCGAAGGCCATGACCACCACGGCGGCGCCGTAACGACGGCAGAGGCGGGCCTCCCGGATGAACTTCTCCTCGCCCTCCTTCATCGAGATGGAGTTGACGATCGGCTTGCCCTGGATCGTCTTGAGCCCGGTCTCGATGACCTCCCACTTCGAGGAGTCGACCATGACGGGGACCCGGCTGATGTCCGGCTCGGAGGCGATGAGCTTGCCGAAGTGGTCCATCGCCGCGACGCCGTCGATCATGCCCTCGTCCATGTTGACGTCGATGACCTGCGCGCCGTTCTCGACCTGCTGGCGCGCGACCTCCAGGGCCGCGGGATAGTCGTCGTCCTTGATGAGGCGGCGGAATCGCGCCGATCCGGTGATATTGGTGCGCTCGCCGATGTTGACGAAGAGCGAGTCCTCGGTGACCACGAACGGTTCGAGGCCGGACAGGCGCAGTGCTTGCTGCCGGGTCGCGGGGACGCGGGGCGCCGCGTCGCTGACCTGGCGCGCGATCTCGGCGATGTGCGCCGGCGTGGTGCCGCAGCAGCCGCCGACCACGTTGACGAAGCCGCTCGCGGCGAAGTCGCGGATGACCGCGGCGGTCTGCTCGGGGAGCTCGTCGTACTCGCCGAAGGCATTCGGCAGGCCGGCGTTCGGGTAACAGGAGACGTAGCAGTCCGCGATCCTCGACAGTTCCGCGACATAGGGACGCATCTCGTCCGCGCCGAGGGCGCAGTTGAGGCCGATGAGCAGCGGCTGCACGTGACGGACCGAGTTCCAGAAGGCCTCGACGGTCTGTCCCGACAGCGTGCGCCCTGAGGCGTCCGTGATCGTGCCGGAGATCACGACGGGCCAACGCCGGTCGTACTCGTCGAAGACCGATTCGATCGCGAAGATCGCGGCCTTGGCGTTGAGGGTGTCGAAGATCGTCTCGACAAACAGCAGATCGGCGCCGCCGTCGACGAGCCCACGGACGGCGGTGGAGTAGGCGTCGACGAGCTCGTCGTAGCTGACATTGCGGGCGGCCGGGTCATTGACGTCCGGAGAGATGGACGCGGTGCGCGTGGTGGGACCGAGCGCGCCGGCGACGAACCGCGGACGACCGGTGTCCTCCGCGACGGCATCGGCCGCGGCGCGGGCGAGCCGGGCGGACTCGTAGTTGAGCTCATAGGCGAGCTCGACCATGTCGTAGTCGCGCAGGGAGATCGCGTTCGCGCTGAAGGTATTGGTCTCGATGATGTCGGCGCCGGCCTCGAGGTACTCGCGGTGGATGCCGCCGATGATGTCGGGCTGCGTCAGCGTGAGCAAATCGTTGTTCCCGCCGACATCGCAGCTCCACGAGGCGAAGCGTTCTCCGCGATAGCCGGCCTCGTCGGGCCGGTCGCGTTGGATCGCGGTGCCCATGGCGCCGTCGAGGACCAGGATGCGCTCGGTCATGAGCGCTCGCAGGGTCTCGGTCGCGTCGGGGCGGTGCAACGAGGGGACGGAAATGGCAGGCACAGCGGCAGAACCTTAGGTGGAGTACGGGTACGTCCAGCCTACGGCGGGCTCGCCTCGGCCACGATGATCGTTCGTTCTCTGGACATCATACGGTGGAGTGGTGACACTTCCTGACGCAGTCCTGTGGGACATGGACGGCACGCTCATCGACACCGAGCCCTTCTGGATCGCCAGCGAGCACGAGCTGGCCGCGGAGCACGACCGGCCGTGGACGGAGGAAGACAGCCTCGCACTCGTCGGCAGCGGCCTGCTCGAGGCGGGCGCCTACATCCGTCGGCGGCTGGACTCCGCGATGACGCCTGAGCAGATCGTCGACTACATGATCGGCCGAGTCACCGCGCGCCTCGGCGAGGGACTGCCGTGGCGGCCCGGCGCTGTCGACCTGGTGCGCGGTTTCACCGACGCGGGCATACCCCAGGCCCTGGTGACGATGTCCTACGCGAGCCTCGCCGCACCCGTGATGGAGGCCCTCGGCTTCGACGTGCTCGTCAGCGGGGATGCCGTCGATCACGCCAAGCCGCATCCCGAGCCTTATCTGCTGGCGGCTCGCCGGCTCGGGGTCGAGCCGCAACGCTGCCTCGCGATCGAGGACTCCAAGACGGGCGCGACATCGGCCAACGCGGCGGGATGCGTCGTGGTGGCCGTGCCGCACGCCGTCAACGTGCCGGAGGCAACGCGCCGGACCATCCTGCGCTCACTCGACGGTCAGACGCCCGGTTCGCTCTGGGCCCTCGCGTCCACCAACTGAAGCTCGGGGAACTCCGGCGGTGTGCCGCCGAACTCCGGACACCGGGACTGGTGCGCGCAGAAACGGCACAGCGGCCCGGTCGACGGCCGGAAATCCTGCCTCTCGATGGAGTCGGCGATCGCCTGCCACAGCGCGGTGAGCCGGCGCTCCGTCACCTGCAGATCCTGTTCCGTCGGTGTGTAGGACAGCACGGACCGGTCGGCGAGGTAGTAGAGCTGCAGGAGTGTCGGCAGCACGCCACGCGTGCGCCAGACGACGAGGGCGTAGAACTTGAGCTGAGACATCGCCCTGTCCTCGAACATCGGCCCGGGGGAGCGCCCGGTCTTGTAGTCGACGACGCGGATCAGGCCCTCCGGAGAGATGTCGATGCGGTCGACGATGCCGTGCAGCGTGAGTCCGGAGTCGAGGGTGTGGGCGACACGCTCCTCGCGAGCCGCGGGCTCGAGCCACCGAGGGTCCTCGACACTGAAGTACGCACCGAGCAGGCCTTCCGCGGAGGTGAGCCACTCGGCCTCGGCCGCGGCATCGGCACCGCTGTCGAACAGGTCGGTCAGCCGAGGATCCTCCTCGCGGATCGACTGCCATTGGTCGGGCAGGAGCTCGCGGGCGCGCTCAAGGGTGCGCTCGGGCGCGGGTACGTCGAACAGTGCCTCGAGCACGGCGTGCACGAGCGTGCCCCGGGCCGCGACGGGATCGGCCGGCTCCGGGAGGCGGTCGATGGTGCGGAAGCGGTAAAGCAGCGGGCAGGTGGTGAAGTCGCCCGCGCGGCTCGGCGACAACGACCGCTTGACGGCACGTGGGGCGGCAGGCGCCTCCACCACCCTCATGGTTCCCTCGCTCCGCTCGGTCATGGTTCCCTCGCTTCGCTCGGTCATGCGATCCACGGTACGGCCGGCCGCCGACAGTTCCGCGATGCCGCGCGGGAGGTCTGTACCGTAGTGCCCGTGAGCGAGCGACGTCCCCGGGGTGCCTGGCGCATCGGTCGCATCGCCGGCGCGGACATCCTCATCCGTCCGTCTCTGCTCGTCATGGGTGTCCTGCTGGTCATCGTGTTCGCGCCGCAGTTCGAACGGCTCGGCGGCAATCCCTACGCGGTAGCGGGAGTCTTCGTCGCCTCGCTCTACGCATCGATCCTGCTGCACGAGATCGCCCATGTGGTCGCGGCGCGCGCTTTCGGCATGCGCGTTCCTTCGGTGACGTTGCATCTGCTCGGGGGCGAGACCCACCTGGAGGGCGAGTCCCGCTCGCCGACTCAGGAATTCGTCACGGCGATCGTCGGACCACTCGCCTCCCTGGTCGTCGGCGTGGCCGCCTGGTGGTCTGCCCTCCAGCTTCCCTCCGGACTGGTCTATGCCGTGCTGTGGTCGGTCGGCTTCATCAACATCCTCGTCGCGGGCTTCAACATGCTGCCCGGCCTCCCGCTCGACGGCGGCCGGGTGTTCCGGGCCCTGATCTGGGGAGCGACCGGATCGGAGTCCCGTGGCGTGCTGGCAGCCGGATGGCTCGGACGACTCGCCGCCGTCGGACTGGTGGTCTGGGCGGTACTGACCGTGGACCGGCTCGAGCCCTTCCACCTCACCCGTGCCCTGCTGTTCGGCGTCGTGGCGATCTTCCTCTGGCAAGGGTCCTCCGGCGCGCTGGCGCACGGTCGCCGGCTCACCCGCGTCGACCGGATCGTCGCCCGGGACCTGGCGGTCGACGCCGAGCCGCCCCCGGAGGCCATCGCCCTCCCCGCGAGCCTGTCGGGACGCCGCCTTCTGATCGCCATGGTCGAGCACCCGGCCCGCGTGTACGCGCTCGTGGAGCCGGACGGTACCGTCGTCGGTCGGCTCGACGCCGCCAGCGTCGACCGTGCCTATCGAGAGGAGATGCGGTGACCGGCCCGCGACGCAGTGGTCCCTTCGGCGAAGGAGACTGGGTGCGCCTCACCGACCCCAAGGGTCGCCGCCACAACATCCAACTCGTCCCCGGACGCGAGTTCTCCACCAAGAAGGGGCAGATCCGTCACGACGATATCCTCGGGCAGCCCGAGGGCATCGTCGTCGAGACGGCGCTCGGACACCCGTACCAGGCCTTCCGGCCGCTGCTGTTCGAGTACGTCGTCTCGATGCCCCGAGGCGCGGCGATCATCTATCCCAAGGACGCCGCGCAGATCGTGGCGATGGCCGATATCTTCCCGGGCGCTCGCGTCGTCGAGGCGGGAGCCGGGTCGGGAAGCCTCACCACCTATCTGCTGCGTGCCGTGGGCGATGACGGCCGGGTCGGCTCGTACGAGTTGCGTGAGGACTTCGCGGAGACCGCCCGGCGCAATGTCGAACAGGTCATGGGAGAGGAGCCGGCCAACTGGTCGCTCACCGTCGGTGACGTCCGCGAGACGATGAGCGAGACCGAGGTCGACCGGCTGATCCTGGACATGGTCGACCCCTGGAGCTGCGTGCCGCTCGCCGTCGAACGGCTGGTGCCCGGGGGCATCGTGTGCGCCTATGTGGCCACCACGACCCAGCTGTCCCGATTCGTCGAGACGTTGCGCGCGGACGGTGGCTTCACCGAGCCTCATGCCTGGGAGACCCTCGTCCGCGACTGGCATCTCGAGGGGCTCGCGGTGCGCCCGGACCACAAGATGAACGGCCACACCGCGTTCCTGGTGACCGCGCGGCGGATGGCCCCCGGCCACCGTTCGATCGGCAAGTCCCGCAGACCCGCTCCCGGTGCGTACGGCCCGGACTACCTCGGACCCCGCCCCGCCGACCTCGACGACTGATCACGCACGGTCGGGTGGGCGATGAAGCATGTGCTTTCGTGGTCGCCCCGGCCGCCACGCACGCACATCCTTCGTCGAGCCGGGACCGAGGATGTGCTTCGGCGGTCGCGATGACCACCACCGAGGCGCATCCTTCGTCGTCGCGGGCTGGGTTCGTCGTCGTGGGTCGAGTTGCGAAGGAGCGGCGCGTCGAAGGGGGCGAAGGCCACCGCGATACGGGTAATGTCGGGTACACCGAACAGGAGGTGACCCCATGAACACCGAGCAGTTCAATTCCGGCGGGTCCGACGAGGTGGCCTTCTTGCGTGCCGAGCTCGAGCAGCTGCGCCGACGACTCGCCTCCTCCGGGGCGAGTGACCGGCGGGTCTCCGAGCTCGAGGCCAAGCTCGCCTCGTCCGACGCGCAGAACCAGCGCCTGAGCTCGACACTGCGCGAGGCACGCGATCAGATCATGTCCCTCAAGGAGGAGGTCGACCGGCTGGCTCAGCCGCCGACCGGATTCGGCACCTTCCTGCAGCACAATGACGACGAGACGGTCGATGTCTTCACCGGCGGCCGCAAACTGCGCGTCAATGTCAGCCCGGCGGTCGACCGCGATGATCTGCGCAAGGGTCAGGAGGTCATCCTCAACGAGGCCATGAACGTCGTCGCCGCGCTGGACTTCGAGTCCGTCGGCGAGGTGGTCATGCTCAAAGAGCTCCTCGAGGACGGCGACCGCGCCCTCGTCATCGGTCACGCGGATGAGGAGCGCGTCGTCCGGCTGGCCGAGAGCCTCGTGGGCACGCGGCTGCGTGCCGGTGACACCCTGCTGGTCGACAACCGGTCCAACTACGTCTTCGAGCGGATCCCCAAGAGCGAGGTCGAGGAGCTCGTCCTCGAAGAGGTCCCCGATATCGACTACACCAGCATCGGCGGGCTCGCCGGCCAGATCGAGAACATCCGCGACGCCGTCGAGCTGCCGTATCTGTATCCGGAGGTCTTCGTCGAGCACGAGCTCAAGCCGCCGAAGGGTGTCCTGCTCTACGGGCCGCCGGGCTGCGGCAAGACGATGATCGCCAAGGCCGTGGCGTCGAGCCTGGCCAAGAAGGTCACCGAGAAGACGGGGGAGGAGGGTCGCTCCTACTTCCTCAACATCAAGGGACCCGAATTGCTCAACAAGTACGTGGGCGAGACCGAGCGGCACATCAGGCTGGTCTTCCAACGCGCCCGTGAGAAGGCCGGCGAGGGCACCCCGGTGATCGTGTTCTTCGACGAGATGGACTCGCTGTTCCGCACCCGTGGCTCCGGCGTGTCGTCCGATGTCGAGAACACGATCGTGCCGCAGCTGCTGAGCGAGATCGACGGCGTCGAAGGGTTGGAGAACGTGCTGGTCATCGGCGCCTCGAACCGTGAGGACATGATCGACCCGGCGATCCTGCGCCCCGGACGGCTCGACGTCAAGATCAAGATCGAACGCCCCGATGCCGAGGCCGCCCGCGATATCTTCAGCAAGTACCTGACCGATCGGCTGCCGCTGCACGCCGACGACGTCGCCGAATGGGGTGGCGATCGCACGGCCTGCGTCCAGGGCATGATCCAGCGCACGGTCGAGCGCATGTACACCGAGAGCGAGGACAACCAGTTCCTCGAGGTCACCTACGCCGGCGGCGACAAGGAGATCCTGTACTTCAAGGACTTCAACTCCGGCGCGATGATCCAGAACATCGTCGACCGTGCCAAGAAGATGGCCATCAAGGACCTCCTCGAACACGATCAGCGGGGCTTGCGGGTGCAGCACCTGATGCAGGCCTGCGTCGACGAGTTCAAGGAGAACGAGGACCTCCCGAACACCACCAATCCCGACGACTGGGCCCGTATCTCGGGCAAGAAGGGTGAGCGGATCGTGTTCATCCGCACGCTCATCACCGGCAAGGGCGGCAACGAACCGGGTCGCTCGATCGACACGGTCGCCAACACGGGGCAGTACCTCTGAGTCTCCCTCTGCGCGTCACGACCTATGACGCGCCCGATGTCGCACTGATGACCGCGGAGGTCCAGGAGGAGTGCCGCCGACGTTACGGAGGCCCGGACGGGGACGCCTCGCCGATCGACCCGGCCGAGTTCGTGCTGCCCCGCGGCATGTTCCTCGCGGGATACGTCGACGGTGCGGTCGCGGCGATGGGCGGCTGGCGTCGCGGTGGCCCGGCGGGGCCGAGCGATGCCGAGATCAAGCGCATGTACGTGCGTCCCGCCCTGCGGGGCCGCGGATACTCCCGCGTCGTTCTCACGGAGCTGGAACGGACTGCGGCGGCCGCGGGGATCACGCGGCTCGTGCTGGAGACCGGCCTCGAACAGCCCGAGGCGATCGCGCTCTACCGCTCGTGCGGCTATGAGTCGGTCGAGCCGTTCGGGTTCTATGCGGGCTACGACGACAGCGTGCACCTCGCCAAGCGTCTCGAATCGGCACAGTCGGCATCCGTCACGCCCTGAGGGCCTGCTTGCGGAGCCTCTAAGAGGTCGCGCCGGTTAGTGAGCTTGTTTCTCGGTGGTCGAGTGCGACCGAGGGACGAGGGAGCGTATCTTTCTCGGTGGTCGAGTGCGACCGAGGGACGAGGGAGCGTATCTTTCTCGGTGGTCGAGTGCGACCGAGGGACGAGGGAGCGTATCGAGACCACATCCCGGCGTGATTTCGCTCCGTGACGGCTACGCCTCTGTTGTCACGGCTCCAACGCCGCTCGTTCCACCCCGCAAGCGGGAGGTGCCCCCAGCGGCTACTCAATCATCGAGATGCCCTGACTACTGGAGCAACCTCTAAGCTGGCGATGTGACGGTCCGACGTATCCAGGGCAGCGAGGTCGAGTACGGCATCGCTGTGCAAGGCCAGCCCCAGGCCAACCCGATGATCGCGGCGACCCACGTCGTGAACGCCTACGCGGCGGCGCACGGCCTGACCCGTCGCGCGCAGTGGGACTACGAGGAGGAGAGCCCGCTGCGCGACGCCCGCGGCTTCGATCTCTCCCGGGAGGCCGCGGACCCCTCGCAGCTGACCGACGAGGATCTCGGTCTGGCCAATATCATCCTCACCAACGGTGCCCGGCTCTACGTGGACCACGCCCATCCGGAGTACTCGAGTCCCGAGGTCACCACACCCCTCGATGTCGTGCGGTGGGAGCGCGCCGGCGAACACGTCATGCGCCGCGGCGCTGAGCTGGCGGCGCAGATCTCCGGTGTCGCGCCGATCGTGCTGTACAAGAACAATATCGACAACAAGGGTGCCTCCTACGGCTCGCACGAGAACTACCTCATGCGCCGCGATGTCCCATTCGTCCAGATCATCCGGCATCTCACGCCGTTCTTTGCCTCTCGGGCGATCATCTGCGGCTCCGGCAGGGTCGGCCAGCAGCAGGACGGCTCGGTGCACGCCTTCCAGCTCAGCCAGCGAGCCGACTACCTCGAGGAGCAGGTCGGGCTGGAGACCACCTTGAAGCGCCCGATCATCAACACGCGCGACGAGCCTCACGCCGACCCCAAGAAGTACCGCCGGCTGCACGTGATCGTGGGCGACGCCAATCTGGCGGATGTCTCGATCTTCCTCAAACACGGCACCACCTCGCTCGTGCTGGCGATGATCGAGGACGAGTTCCTGATCGACGAGGAGGTCGAGCTGGCCGATCCGGTCGCCGCGGTCCACGCCATCTCGCATGATCCGACGCTGCGCGCCACCGTCGAGCTCGCCGACGGTCGCCGGCTGACGGCCCTGGACCTGCAGTGGTTCTATCTGGAGAAGGCTCGTGCCTATGTCGACAAACTGGGCGATGACGATCCCGAGCCCGAGCAGACCATCGCCGTGCTGGATCGCTGGGAGAGCGTCCTGACGCGGCTCGGACGAGACCCCTTCGAGTGCTCGCGCGAGATCGACTGGGTCGCCAAGCTCTCGTTGCTGGAGCAGTACCGCGAACGTGACGGCCTGGACTGGGATCACGCCAAGTTGCACCTGGTGGACCTGCAGTATCACGACATCCGCCTCGACAAGGGGCTGTTCTACCGTCTCGACCGCGCCGGACGCATCGATCGCCTCGTCGACGATGCGACGATCGAGGCGGCGGTAACGGCTCCGCCTCGCGACACACGCGCCTACTTCCGTGGGCGTTGCCTCGAGAGATTCAGCTCGTCGGTGGCGGCGGCATCATGGGATTCGGTGATCTTCGACCTGCCCGGTCACGACTCCCTGCAACGTGTCCCGATGATGGAGCCGCTACGGGGAACAGCCGAGCACGTCGAGGCGTTGTTCGAGCAGAGCCGGGATGCCGGCGAGCTGTTCAGCGCCATCACCGGAGGGTGACGGCTCGAGCCGCTGCGAGGACGCTGCGGTCTCGGGGGAGATTGGACTAAGGTGACGATATGGCCGAGCACCAGCACAAGAGCACGCGTAAGAGCGCCGAGGAGACCGACGAGGTCACCGAGTCGACCGTGGATGCCGAGCGCAAGGAGAAGCTCGACGACGATGTCGATTCCATCCTCGATGAGATCGACGACGTGCTGGAGGAGAACGCCGAGGAGTTCGTGCGCAGCTTCGTCCAGAAGGGTGGCGAATGAGCGAGCGCAGCGGCCGATTGGACGGTGCCTTCGGCGCGGTCGGTAGTTCCTCGTTCACGGAGTTCCTGACGAGCCACTCGCCGCAGCTCCTGCCCGGAGCGCAGGGAGTGTCGGCAGGTCAGCTCGAGGCCGCCCACGGCACCACCATCGTCGCGGCGACCTTCGAGGGAGGCGTCGTCATGGGCGGCGACCGGCGCGCGACCATGGGCAATGTGATCGCTCAGCGTGATATCCAGAAGGTCTTCGCCACCGACGAGTACTCGTGCGTCGGCATCGCCGGGACCGCCGGGATAGCCGTGGAGATGACCCGTCTCTTCCAGGTGGAGCTCGAGCACTACGAGAAGATCGAGGGGACGACCCTCTCGACCGACGGCAAGGCGAACCGTCTCGCGGCGCTCATCCGCGGCAATCTGGGCATGGCGATGCAGGGACTGGCCGTCGTGCCGCTGTTCGCCGCCTTCGATCTGGAGCGCGAGGGCGGCCGGATCTTCGCCTTCGACGTGACGGGTAACAAGAACGAGGAGCGCACCTTCCACTCGGTGGGCTCGGGCTCGACCTTCGCGCGCGGATCGCTGAAGAAGCTGTACCGGCCGGGCATGTCCGAGTCCGAGGCCGTCACGGCGGTCATCCAAGCTCTGTACGACGCCGCCGATGACGACACCGCCACCGGCGGTCCCGACCTGACGCGCCGGATCTTCCCGCTGATCTCGGTGATCACCGCCGACGGCTACCGTGCCTGGGACGAAGCGGCCACCGCACGGATCGCCGACGAGGTGATCGGCGGGCGGATGCACCGTCCCGACGGCCCCGCCGCTCCGTTGACCGAGGGAGGGGAGTCGCGATGACAGCGCCGTTCTATGTCTCGCCCGAGCAACTGATGAAGGATCGGGCGGATTTCGCCCGCAAGGGGATCGCCCGCGGGCGATCCGTGGTGGTCATCCGCTATGTCGACGGCATCGTGCTCGTCGCGGAGAACCCGTCGCGTGCGCTGCACAAGGTCAGCGAGATCTACGACCGCATCGGCTTCGCCGCGGTCGGGCGCTACAACGAGTTCGAGAACCTGCGCATCGCCGGCGTCCGCCTGGCCGATATCCGCGGTTACTCCTACGATCGCCGCGATGTCACCGGCCGCAGCCTCGCGAATGCCTATGCCCAGACACTCGGCACGATCTTCTCCTCCGGGGCGGAGAAGCCCTATGAGGTCGAGATCTTCGTCGCCGAGGTGGGCGACGACGCCACCGAGGACCAGATCTACCGACTCACCTATGACGGCTCTGTGGCCGATGTCCAGGGATTCGGCGTCATGGGCGGCCAGAGTGAGAATGTCGAGGCCTATCTGCGGGAGAACTACGCCGCCGACCAGGACCTCACGACGACCCTGCGGCTGGCGGCGACCGCCCTCGGCCAGGACGGCAACGGCGGACGGCAGATCCCGGCACAGGATCTCGAGGTCGCGGTCCTGGACCGTACCCGCACCCAGCCGCGAAAGTTCAAGCGACTCGCCGACCGCCAGGTGGCCGAAGCACTGAACTGATCACCCACGCTCGCCGAGGCGCGGTGAGGTCGCGGGCTTGCGATGGCTCCATTAGTCGGTCGCTGAGCGACCTCCTTGGCGAGCGGGTGTCTCGTTCGCCAGTGAAGGCGCTCTGCGCCTGAGCGTGAGGGGTCCGAGGAACGAGGACCCCGAGGCGTAGCGAGATCGAATGCTTGCGTCATCCGCCTCGGGCTCCGCCTTCCGTCGCGGCTACGGCCCTTCAGCGATGGCTCCATTAGTCGGTCGCTGAGCGACCTCCTTGGCGGCTACTGCTCAATTTGCCACAGCGTGCTGTCGTCCTCGACGCGGGTGCCCGGACCAGAACGGACGAGTTGACGCTTCTTTCCGTGGGTCCAGCCGTGGATGCGCTTCTCGCGGGCGTAGGCGTCGGTGATGCGCTCGTACTCCTCGTAGTAGACGAGTCGTACCGGTTGGCGGCGCCGCGTATAGGCGGCACCCTCACCGGATTGGTGCTGTCGTAGGCGCGCGCGGACATCCCAAGTGGAGCCGGTATAGAAGGTGCCGTCCGCGCAGGTGAGAACGTAGGTGAAAGGCATTTCCCCATCGTCGCGGATTCAGGTGACACGCCGCGGGGTCTGTCCACAGGCGGACGATTCCCCGCTCGCCAGCGAAGGCGTTTAGCGCCTGAGCGTGAGGGGTCCGAGGGACGAGGACCCCGAGGCGTGGTGAGGTCGCGGGCTTGCGTTACCCGCCTCGGGCTCCGCCTTCCATCGCGGCTACGCCCGTTCTGCGATGGCTCCATCAGTCGGTCGCTGAGCGACCTCCTTGGCGGACCAGGCTTGGTGAGTGGCGGGCGGGGTGCCGGCTGGTCACTATGATGCCCATGTGATCTGGCGGTCGGTGGCGTGTCTCGTGCTCTCGGCCCTCGTCGGCTGGCTCGTGGCGGGCCAGGTCTCCTCGGTGCTGGATCTGCGGGTCGAGGACGGCTCGGCGATCCGAGAGGATCCCTCGGTCGCGGAGGCCGTCGATCCCGTCGAGGCACCCGCGATCGTCTCCATCTCGGTCGATGACGATCCCGCCGTCGTCGAGGCCGCTGAGGTGCTCGGGGACGCGTTGCGCTCGCGTCAGCGCCCAGCCCCACGCTGGGTGTCGATCGCCGACGAGCCGACGCTGACGGTCGAGGTCGACGCGGACACCGAGGGAGACGGCGAGGAGAGCTCGCGGCTCGTTCCCGTCGACGGAGGACGCTGGATCCTGCGTGCGTCGTCGGCGCGTGGTGCCGCGCAGGGACTGGTGGCCCTCGCCGACCGAATCCGATCCGGGCGCGAGCCCTGGGTCACCGAGGCGATCGCACCGGACCTACCGACCCGCATGGTCGACTTCGGTGCCGTGGGTGTCCGGGCCCGCGAGTCGCAATGGCGCGGCGGCGACGACTACGGCCATGCGAGTCGTGCCTTCGAGGACGTCATCCTCGCGGAGGCTCCGTACATCGACACCGAGGCGCTGGAACGCCATCGCCCGGCCTTCGAGCGCTTCGTGCGCCAGTCGGTGGCGAACGGCTACAACGCGATGGCGGTTCCGGGGTTCTTGGAGTACGTGCGCTTCGACGACATCGCGGACGCCTCGGACCGCACGCATCGGGCTCGGGCGATGGCGATGCGCGAGGCCTTCGGCCCCTGGTGGGAGTACGCGAGCGACCGCGGCCTGGACGTCTATCTGCGCACCGACATGCTCGCGCTCAATGATCCTCTGGAACGCTACCTGCGGGGGCGCTTCGGCGGACTCGAGACGAGTCTGCCGGCCTTCTGGGACACCTATGGGACGGCCTTCGAGGAGGTCTATGCCGCGATGCCTCAGTTGGCCGGCACCGTCGTGCGGATTGGCGAGGCCGGTGACGTCTACGACGTCGCGGGGCGCGACGAGCGCTCGGCGCTCGCGGTCACGTCGGTGGAGCAGACCCGAGCGATGCTGTCAGGGCTGCTCGATGCCCATGAGCGGGCTGGACGTGAGCTGGTGTTCCGGACCTGGAGCGTCGGGGTGGGCGAGGTGGGCGCGCTGCACACCGATCCGGAGCTCTACCGGAGGGTGTTCGAGGGCATCGACAGCGATCGCCTGATCGTCTCGACGAAGTACAGCGACGGCGACTTCTACAGTCACCTTCCGCTCAACGCCACGCTCGGGGAGACCGGTCAACGCCGCATCATCGAGTTCCAGAGCCGCCGGGAGTACGAGGGCATGGGTGTGCTCGCCAATGACCTCACCGCCCTCCACGGCACCGCGCTGAAGGAGGCCGTCGCGGCCAATGACGGGATCGAGGGGGTCTGGACCTGGACCCAGGACGGTGGGCCGTGGCGCGCCGGGCCCATGGCCCTGTACCTCGAGCGCGGCTGGTGGCCGCTGTACGACCTCAACACCTACGGCATCGGCCGCTGGGCGCGTGATCTGGACGCCGAGCCCGGCGATATCAGCGGCGACTGGATCCGCTCCGCCGTCTCCCGGATCCCCTCGACCCAGGAGGCCGTCGCCGCCGCCCTGGGCGTGTCACGGAGCGCGATCCTCGATGGCCTGTACATCGGCGCCTTCGCCGAGAAGCGGGTCCACGCCCTCGGACTGCTCCCACCGCCGATGATGTGGATCTTCGAGTGGGACGTCCTCGCCGGCGACACCGCCACCTGGTCGGTGATCGGCACGGTGGTCGGCGACGAGGTGGGCGAGTCCGTGCAGGAGGGCCGCGACGCGGTCGCGACCGCGCGCACGATGCTCCGCCAGGTGCGCGGCACCCCGGCGAGCAGCTGGAACGACCAGACGAGCCAGGCGAATGCGACCGAGACCCTCCAATACGAGGTCTCGCTGCTGGAGATGCTCAGCTGGTTCCGCTCGACGGCTCTGCACCACGCAGCCTGGGTGCGCACCGGTGACGAGGCCCATGCCGTCGCGGCGGACCGAGCTCGCGAGCGGTACCGCGAGGCCCGTGACGCGCATGCGGAGACCTACGGCGATCGGGTCGACCTCCCCGCCTACAACACCGTCGCCGCCGATGCGGCGATGAACCGGCAGGAACGAGATCAACTCATCGCGACCGCAGCATCGGTGTTGTTGGGCTTGGTGGTCGGGTGGCTGTTGCTCGGTGCGGTCGCCGCGCTCACCGGTCTGCGAGCCGGGGTGTTCGCGCTCGCTCGATGGCACTGGAGCGGCCTCGTCCGGCCGTGGGCCGTACGCCCGGACCGATCGGCGCTGGCGCTCGGGGTCCTGCCGGGTCTCGTGGTGATCGCGACGGAGGCGATGTGGGGGTGGGGCCGGGCACCGGTGCACGGGGCCACGATCGCGGCCTGCTGGGCGGTCGGGCTCACGATGCTGTGCCTCGTCACCTCGCGACGCTCGCGGCGGCGCTGGGCGGCGGCCCTCGGCGGAGTCTCGCTCGTGCACAGCGCCCTCGTGCTGTACGCGCTCAGCGGGCACGGTCCCTCCGGCTACTGGGCCGCCGCGTGGACCGATGAGGGTGCCCGGACGGCGTACCTGATCGCGACGACCGTGCTCGCCGGATGGGGGTCGGCCGCCGTCGCGATGGCGGCACGACGGCGAGGGGCTGTGCTGCTCAGCCTCGGCACGGTCCTGCTCGGGCTCGGCGGTGCCCTGGCCGTGGCGGGCTTGGATCCGGTGCTGCGCACGTGGAGCGATGAGCTCGGCATCCTGCCCTGGACTCTCGCCCGCACGTTGGGGATCTCGACCCATCTGGGTATCCCGGCCTGGATCGTGTGGGTGCCCCTCGCCGCCGGCGGACTGGTCGTCATCGCGGGTCTCGCCCGCCTCCGTTCCCCTCGGCGTTCGTCGACCGGCGCATCGATCGGCCCCTGAGCCGCGGCGGTGGATGATCCCGCACAGCAACCGGGGAAGTGTGGGATGGCTCACCGCCCAGGTCTGACGTGCGTGATGACGCACCGCCCGTAGCAGTTCGCCTCCCGGCCGGCCTGGGAGACGCGCACTAGGGTGAGTCCATGGAGCGGCGAATCTTCGGTATCGAGAACGAGTACGGCGTGACGTGCTCGTTCCACGGCCAGCGTCGGCTGTCGCCCGACGAGGTCGCGCGGTATCTGTTCCGGCGCGTGGTCTCCTGGGGGCGCAGCAGCAATGTCTTCCTGCGCAATGGGGCCCGGCTGTACCTGGATGTCGGCTCCCACCCGGAGTACGCGACGCCCGAGTGCGATGACGTCACAGAGCTGGTCACGCACGACCGTGCCGGCGAGCGCATCCTCGAGGGACTCATGCTCGACGCGCAGGAACGTCTCCGCGAGGACGGCGTCGAGGGCGACATCTACCTGTTCAAGAACAACACCGACTCGGCGGGCAACTCCTACGGATGCCACGAGAACTACCTCGTGGGTCGCGGAGGAGAGTTCACCCGGCTGGCCGATGTCCTCATCCCTTTCCTCGTCTCGCGTCAGATCATCTGCGGCGCCGGCAAAGTCCAGCAGACGCCCCGCGGCACGGTCTACTCGGTCAGTCAGCGGGCCGAGCACATCTGGGAGGGCGTCTCCAGCGCCACCACGCGGTCGCGCCCGATCATCAACACGCGCGACGAGCCGCACGCGGACGCGGAGCGCTTCCGCCGGCTGCACGTGATCGTCGGGGACTCCAATATGAGTGAGACCACCACCCTGCTCAAGGTGGGCACGACCGATCTGGTCCTGCGGATGATCGAGGCCGGAGTCGTGATGCGCGACCTCACCCTGGAGAACCCGATCCGGGCCATCCGCGAGATCTCGCACGACATGACCGGTCGCCGCACGGTCCAGCTGGCCAACGGCCGGGAGCTGTCGGCCCTCGAACTGCAGAACGAGTACTTCTCCAAGGCGGCCGACTTCATCGATCGCGAGGGCATGCGTACGCCCACCACGGACCGGATCCTCGACCTCTGGGAGCGCACCCTGAAGGCGGTCGAGTCAGGCGACCTGTCGTTGGTCGACCGCGAGATCGACTGGGTCATCAAGTACCGGTTGCTGGAGCGCTACCGCGAGCAGCGGGGGCTGGCGTGGAGCGATCCGCGGGTCGCCCAGCTCGACCTCGCCTACCACGACATCCGTCGCGATCGGGGCGTCTTCTCGCTGCTGGAACGACGTGGAGCCGTCGCACGCGTCACCGACGATCTGTCGGTCTTCCGTGCCAAGAGCATCCCTCCGCAGACCACTCGTGCACGCCTGCGTGGCGAGTTCATCACGCGGGCGCAGGAACGCCGCCGGGACTTCACCGTCGACTGGGTGCATCTGAAGCTCAACGATCAGGCGCAGCGCACGGTGCTCTGCAAGGACCCGTTCCGCGCCACGGACGATCGCGTGCAGCGGCTCATCGACAGCATGTGAACCCGATCAGGTGCCGCCTGCCGATTGGGCGGCGCGGGCTAGGGTAGTGCTCGGCCCGCAGCTACCCCGATGCGAAGGATCCCCACGTGCGCAAGTCTCTCGGTGTTCTGACGACGCTGATCGCTCTGCTGGCTGTCTCGGCGTGCGGGGGAGGATCCGGTTCCTCCCTGGACGATGTCGAGGTGTCCGGTGACGACACTCCGTCGCTCGAGGTTCCCGAGGACTTCTCGGTGGCCGAGACCACGAGCGAGGTCGTCGACGAGGGAGACGGCGAGGACATCGCCGAGGGTGACACTGTCAAGGTCAACTACATCGCGGTCAACGGCCGCACCGGCTCGGAGTTCGACAACTCCTTCGCCAACGAACGTCCGATGGTGCTGACCCTCAACGAGACCGCGCTGCCCGGCTTCACCAAGGGCCTGGAGGACCAGAAGGTCGGCTCCCGCGTCCTCATCGCCGTCACCGGGGAGGACGGCGCGTCGTTGCTGCAAGACCCCACCAATATCGGACTGGAGGAGACCGACACGATGGTCTTCCTCTTCGATGTCCTCAGCAAGGTGCCCGAGTCGGCCGAGGGAGCGGAGCAGGAGCTCGCGCCTCAGAGCCCGACGGTGGAGTACGACGATGACGACCATCCCTCCGGCGTCGCGCAAGGCGAAGGCCCGCAGGCCTTCGACGGCAAGGCGGTCTCCGAGGTGCTCATCGAGGGCGAGGGAGACGAGGTCGCCTCGGGCCAGACCGTCGTGGTCCACTACGTCGGCTCGAAGTACCCCAGCGGCGAGGTCTTCGACGGTTCCTGGGAGCGCGGTGCGCCGAGCACCTTCCCGATCGGGCAGGGTCAGGTCATCCCCTGCTGGGACGAGACCCTCGTCGGTGCCAAGGTCGGCAGTCGCCTGCTGTTGGAGTGCCCGGTCGACACCGCCTACGGCGAGGACGCCGCCGCACAGGGTCGCCCCGACGGCGATCTGGCCTTCGTGGTCGACGTCCTCGACGCCTTCTGACATCCTCGGGCATATGGCGCAGCGGAAGACCGAGAGGCTCATGAACCTCTTCTTCCTGCTGCTCGCGTCCAACCAGTACCTCACCAAGGATCAGATCCGGGGTGCCATCTCGGAGTATCGCGAGGCGAGCCCCAGCGCGTTCGAGCGCAAGTTCGAGCGCGACAAGGAGGAGCTGCGCGAACTCGGCATCGTCATCGAGACGGGCAACCGCGACGCCTATTTCGACGATGAGCCCGGATACCGGATCCGTCGCGATGACGCCGAGCTGCCCGATATCTCCTTCACCCGCGAGGAGGCTGCCGTCGTCGGTCTCGCTGCGCAGGTGTGGGACCGTGCGAGCCTCGCGAGCGAGTCGGCGACCGCGATCACCAAGCTTCGCTCGATCGGCGTCGACGTGGCCACCGATCAGCTGCGGATGGTCGAGCCGCGGTTGTCCACACATGAGCCGGCCTTCGACGCCGTGCTCGAGGCAGCGACCCGGCGTCAGCCGATCGCCTTCGAGTACCGCAAGCCGGACGGCCAGCAGGCGCGGCGCGAGGTCGAGCCCTGGGGCATGATCTCGGTGCGTGACCGCTGGTACGTCCTCGGCTTCGATCGCGACCGCGACGCGCCCCGCGTCTTCCGGCTCTCACGGATCCACGGCGAGGTCGAGACGCTGGAAGAGCCCGGTGCGGTCGAGGTGCCCGCGGGGATCGACCTTCGCGAGCTCGCAGGCGCCCTACTGCCCCCGGAGCCCACGGAGGCGGCGGTGCTCCGGATCCGCCGCGGGCGCGCCAACAGCCTGCGCCGTGAAGCCCGGGAGATCACCGGCGTCGACGGCGAATGGGACGTCCTCCGCGTGCCCTATGCGTCCACCCGGGTGCTCGCGAGCGAGGTCGCCTCGTTCGGGCCCGATGTCGTCGTCCTCGAACCCGCCGAGCTGCGCGATGCCGTCATCGGCCTGCTCCGATCGGCGGTGAGCGGCGCATGAGCACCTCGGTCCAGCGTGTGCAGCGCATGCTCGCGATGGTGCCCTATCTGCAGAGCAATGCGGGCATCCCCGTCACCGAGGTGGCGGACGCCTTCGGCGTGAGCGTGGCCCAGGTGACCAAGGATCTGTCCCTGCTCATGATGACCGGAGTGGGGGAGTACCACGGCGATCTGATCGACATCGACGTCGGCGCCTTAGAGGAGGACGGGGTCGTGTTCCTGCGCGATGCCGACTTCATGACCCGTCCGCTCGCCTTCAGCGCCCGCGAGGCGTCCGCGCTGATCGTCGCGCTACGGACGCTGCGAGACACAGCGACCGGAGATCAGCTGCCGGCCGTCGACGGGGCCCTCGCCAAGCTGGAGGGCGAGGTGGGGGCGCTCGCCCCCGTGGACGTGCGCCTGCCGCCTGTCGATTCCCGGATCAAGGACACCGTCCTGTCCGCGCACGCGCACGGACATCGTCTGCACATCGTGTACGCGACCGAATCGCGGGATCGGACGACCTCGCGCGATGTCGATCCGCACAAGGTGTTCACGGCGCGCGGTCAGCTCTATGTCAGCGGGTGGTGTCATCTGGCCGAGGACACCCGGACCTTCCGCCTCGACCGCATCACCGAGGCGACCGAGCTCGATACCCCGGTCGCGATCCGTCCGAGCGAGGCCTCCGCCACGGTCGAGGCCGTGTTCGTGCCCGGTCCGGAGACACCCCATGCCGTGCTGGAGCTCTCGCCGGAGGCACGCTGGCTCATCGACGAGTACGGTGCCGAGGTGATCGAGGAGAGGCCCGACGGGAGCGCTCGGATACGGCTGTACGGGACCGATCTGGCCTGGCTGCGTCGCCTGGTGCTGCGGCATGCGACCACGGTGCGCGTGATCGAGCCGACGTCGCTGCGCGAAGACGTGTCCGCCCAGGCTCGCGCCGCGCTCGACGCGTACACTGGGATAGTCATCGACTGAGGAGCATCATGTTCAGGCAAATCGGACCTACCGAGATCCTGGTGATCTTGGGCATCGTGGTTCTGCTGTTCGGCGGGCGCAAGCTGCCCGAACTGGCCCGGGGCTCCGGACGGGCGCTGCGGATCTTCAAGTCCGAGGTCAAGGCAGGCCAGGACGAGGACGAGAATCGTCTCGAATCCTCGGCGCGCGAGGAGCAGCCGCCGGTCGCGGAGCAGCGTCCGCAGACCGTCGATCCGGCCGAGGTGACGCGCGACCGCACTGACCCGAACTGACGGTGCTCGGACGCCGCGACCGCCCGTCGAGGAAGCCTCGTGCGGCGGCGAGTTCAGGCGGCCAGATGCCGCTCATGGAGCATCTGCGCGAGCTCCGCAGCCGACTTACCCGCGCACTGCTGTGCATCCTTCTCGGGGTGATCGTCGCCTGGTTGCTCTATACCCCCATCCTCGACATCCTCACCCAGCCGATCGAGCGCGCGCGGCCGGCGCTGGAGGAGCAGGGCATCTCGACGATCCTCAATATGGGCGGCGTGGGCGGAGCGTTCCAGTTCCAGCTCAAGACCTCGCTGATCGTCGGTCTGATCATCTCCAGCCCGTTGTGGATGTGGCAGATCTGGGGCTTCGTCTTGCCTGCGCTGCACCGCCACGAGAAGATCTGGGCGGTCGTCCTGACGGGTCTCGGTGCCCCGCTGTTCATCGGCGGCGCGGCGGCGGCCTATTGGGTGTTGCCCACGGCCGTGGAGCTGTTGATCGGCTTCGTGCCGCAGGGCTGGGAGAACATCATCTCCGGCAGCGAGTATCTGAGCTTCATCCTGCGGATCATGCTCGTCTTCGGTGTGGCGGCGCAGATCCCGCTGATCGTGGTGCTGCTCAACCGGATCGGAGCGGTCTCAGCGCGGCAGCTGGCCCGAGCGCGGCCGTGGACGATCGTCGGCATCTTCATCTTCTCGGCCGTCGCGACGCCGACGGTCGATCCGCTCACGATGCTCTTCCTGGCGGTGCCGATGACCGTGCTCTACCTGATCTCGGAAACCATCGCGTGGGTCACGGACCGGCGGCGCGCGCGGCGCCGCACCGATGGGGCCGATGACGATCAGGCCTCGGCGATCGAGGACGCGTCCGATATCGACCAGCCCGACCCGCTCGATTCTTAGAGCCTGCTGGCGGAGCCTCCTCGTCCGGATCGGCTCTCCCCGTAGGCTGGAGTCATGACGTCGTCCCCGGCCGAGCGATTCGCCCAGGCGAGGGCGGATCGCCGCTACCCCGAACTGGCCCGTTTCCGCGATCTCTACAGCTTCGGGCTCGACGATTTCCAGGTCTCCGCGTGCCAGCAGGTCGAGGACGGGCACGGCGTGCTGGTGGCCGCGCCGACCGGATCGGGCAAGACCATCGTCGGCGAGTTCGCTGTGCATCTGGCCCTGGCCACCGGCCGCAAGTGCTTCTACACCACGCCGATCAAGGCGCTGTCGAATCAGAAGTTCCACGACCTGCAGGACCGCTACGGTGCTGACAGCGTGGGGCTGCTGACCGGCGACAACACCGTCAACGGCGAGGCTCCGATCGTCGTGATGACCACCGAGGTCCTGCGCAATATGATCTACGCCGGCTCGCGCACGCTCGACGGCCTGGGCTTCGTGGTCATGGACGAGGTCCACTACCTGGCGGATCGCTTCCGCGGTGCCGTCTGGGAAGAAGTCATCATCGGCCTCGCCGACTCGGTCGCGGTGATCTCCCTGTCGGCGACGGTCTCGAATGCCGAGGAGTTCGGCGCCTGGCTGACCGAGGTCCGTGGAGATACGGTCACGATCGTCGAGGAGCGGCGTCCCGTACCGCTCTACCAGCACGTCATGGCGGGCCGCCGCCTCCATCCGCTCTTCGAGGAGGACGGCCAGAAGGTCAACCACGTCCTCGAGCGGATGGCGCGTGAGGACTGGCAACTGTCTCGGGCGCGCAAGGGCGGGCGGCCCGGCAAGGGTCAGCGTCGCCCCCGTACCCGCTATCGCACACCCGACCGCGTCGACATCGTGGAGAAGCTCGACGCCGAGGGGCTGCTGCCGGCCATCTGCTTCATCTTCAGCCGTGCCGGGTGCGCGGCGGCGGTGGAGCAGTGTCTCCATGCCCGGCTGATCCTCACCACCGACGAGGAACGCTCGGAGATCTATCGCACGGTGGACGCGGCCACCACGCATCTGCCCGATGAGGATCTGCAGGTACTCGGCTTCCACGACTTCCGTGAGGCGCTCGGGAGAGGCATCGCCGCGCACCACGCCGGGATGCTCCCGACCTTCAAGGAGATCGTCGAGGACCTCTTCAGCAGGGGCCTCATCCGGATCGTGTTCGCCACGGAGACCCTCGCTCTCGGCATCAACATGCCCGCGCGATCGGTCGTCATCGAGCGGCTCAGCAAGTGGAACGGCGAGACGCATGTCGATCTGACGCCGGGGGAGTACACCCAGCTGACGGGACGCGCGGGACGGCGCGGCATCGACATCGAGGGGCACGGCGTCGTGCTGTGGCAGCCAGGCTTCGACCCGCGGCATGTCGCGGGCCTCGCCTCGACGCGCACCTATCCGCTCGTGTCGTCCTTCCATCCCTCGTACAACATGGCGGTCAACCTGGTGCACCAGGTCGGGCGGGAGCATGCCCGCTCGCTGCTTGAGCAGTCCTTCGCACAGTTCCAGGCCGACCGCGCCGTCGTCGGACTGAGCAAGCAGGTGCAGAAGGCGGACGAGGCGATCGAGGGCTATCGCGAGGCGGCCACCTGCGATCGCGGCGACTTCGGCGAGTACATGGAGCTGCGCCGCCAGCTCAAGGAGGTCGAGCAGCACGGCTCCAAGGCGCGCAAGGCGCAGCGACGTGCCGAGGTGGTCGCCTCGCTCCGCCAGCTCAAGACCGGCGACATCATCGATGTCCCGGCGGGACGCTGGGCCGGGGTGGCGGTGGTGCTCGATCCGGGCACCGGAGGAGGCGAGGACGGCCCGCGCCCGTATGTGCTCACGGCCGACCGGCATGCGCGACGCCTGGCGCTCGTCGACTTCCCGACGCCGGTTCAGGCGCGCGGAACCATGCGCGTGCCCAAGTCCTTCAACGCGAGGCAGGCGCAGTCGCGACGTGATCTGGCCTCGACGCTCCGGCAACGGGCCGAGAAGACCGAGCATCTGCGTTCGGCATCCCCGACTCGCGGAGGCGCATCGGGCGAGGATCCGCGGATCCCCGAGTTGCGCGCGAAGCTGCGCGCCCACCCCTGCCACGACTGCCCGGATCGCGAGTCCCACGCACGCTGGGCCGAGCGCTATCTCAAGCTCGAACGGGACACCGCCTCCCAACGCCGCCGCGTCGAGCGGCAGACCAATTCGGTGGCCCGCCAGTTCGACCGAGTCTGCGAGGTCCTCGACGATCTCGGGTATCTCGCCGGCGACGAGGTCACCCCAGCCGGCCAGCGGCTGCAGCGCATCTACAGCGATGTGGACCTCGTCGTCGCTGAGGGGATCCGGTCGGGTGCCTTCGACGGCCTGGACAGCGGCGAGCTCGCGGCGGTCGTCAGCACCCTGACTTTCGAGTCGCGTATCGACGATGCTCCCGCGCCCGTGCTGCCCACCGGCGCGACCGTGGACGCGGTGCAGCGCCTGCAGGGGCTGACCGACGAGCTGATGCAGGTCGAACGCGAGCACCGGGTGCAGTTCCTGCGCCCGCTCGACGCGGGCTTCGCGCAGGCGGTGTGGTCGTGGTCGAAGGGCTCCTCGCTGGACCTGGTCCTGCGCGACACGCAGATGGCGGCGGGGGACTTCGTCCGCGCGATGAAGCAGCTCCTCGATCTGATGGGCCAGGTCGCCGATGCGGCCGGCCCGGGAACCCTGCGCGAGACGGCCCGAGACGCCTTGGCCGACCTGCGTCGCGGAGTCGTCGCCTACAGTAGCCTGATGACCTGAGCCGATGGTTCCGCGGACCCGACCCTCGGTGGTCGAGTAGTGGAGGTCGCTCCGCGACCGGACCACGTCGCGGAAGGTGGTTTCGCTACTCGACCACCGGACCCGACCCTCGGTGGTCGAGTAGTGGAGGTCGCTTCGCGACCGGAGCATATCGAGACCACGTTACGGAAGGTGATTTCGATACGCGACCAGCTCGCAAAGCTCGCGGTCACTACTCAACCACCGGACCCTGCCCCTCCGCGCGATCGTGGCGTGGCGAGACCACGGCACGGAGGGCAGCGACGACTCGGTCGGCGGAGCCGCCGAGGCCCCAGGTCTGGGCGAATGTGGTGAACTCGGCTGCCTGCTCCTCGCTGAACACCGGCAGCGCCGCTGGGGGAGCGAGGGCGAGATCATCCCGCACACGTACGACGCGCACGGCGCTGGCGATGTAGTCGGACGACTCCAGCAGCGATCGCCGCGGGCGAGGCTTGATGGAGCTGGTCTCGTCGGCGGCCGCGGCGGCGATCGTCTCGAGGTCGCCGAACTCGCCCAAGAGCACAGCGGCCGTCTTGTCGCCGATGCCCGCCACACCGGGCAGGCCATCGGAGGCGTCACCGCGCATCACCGCGAAGTCCACGTACTGGTGCGGCTCGATCCCGTACTTGTCGCGAACCCACGCGGCATCCACCACATCGTGCTTGCCGACGCCCCGCGCCGTATAGAGCACCCGAACGCCGCGCGAGTCGTCGACGACCTGGAACAGGTCGCGATCACCCGTGACGACCTCGACCGGGCCGTCCCACCGGTGGACCAGCGTGCCGATGACATCGTCGGCCTCGGCCTCGGCGGCGCCCACCACGGGTATGCCGAGCAACCCGAGAGCCTCGGCGATGAGCGGAACCTGGGGTGAGAGCGCATCGGGCGTCTCCTCGACGTCGACGCCGCTCGTCTCCTCCTCGACCCGGTGCGCCTTGTACGAGGGCAGGAGATCGACCCGCCACTGCGGACGCCAGTCGTCGTCCCAGCACGCGACGATCGCCTCGGGCTCGTACTGCGTCGCGAGGGTGGCGACGAAATCGAGAAGGCCCCGGACGGCGTTGACCGGAGTGCCGTCCGGGGCCTTCAGCGAGTCCGGTATGCCGTAGAAGGCACGGAAGTACAGACTCGCGGTGTCCAACAGGATCAATCGACCGGTCATGCTGGTCGATCTTAGTGGTCCGTCAGCGGACGGCGAGACCTCCCTTGTAGTCGAAGTCCGGCGTGGTGAGCTGCTGGGAGTACGGCGCCCGGCTCATGTCCGGGTACAGCGGCTGACCGAGTCCGAGCTGTGCGACTCCCCAGGCAGCCGCGTCGCCGAGCTCGTGGAGGGCATTGGTGTTGATCGCCGTCATGTCATCGCACAGCTGGTGGTAGCAGGAATCGTAGATCTCACCGGCCGTTCCGCCGTAGATCTGCGCCTCCTGCTCGGTCTTGATGCCGTCGGCGCCGCTGAAGACACCGCCTGCCGGGATGCCCGCTGCGATGAACGGTCCGTAGTCGGAGCGGCCGTCGAACTCCGTGGGCTCCCACGCCAGGCCCTGCCGCTCGAAGAAGCCGGCGAAGATGTCGCGGATCTCGCCTGATCCGGGAGGACCCGCGGGGCCTCCCGCCGAGCCGTCGCCGTCGTAGAGGAAGCGCACGTAGTTCTCAGATCCGATCATGTCGAAGTTGAGATTGGCGTAGATCGAGCCGAGCTCATCGGGCGACAGGCTGGCCACATAGTGCTCCGAGCCCAGCAATCCGAGCTCCTCGGCACCCCACCACGCGAAACGCACGGGCCGCTCGAGCCGGTCGGCGACGCCCGTGCGGCTGAGCTGCAGGGCGATCTCCAGGATGCCGGCGCTGCCGGAGCCGTTGTCGTTGATGCCGGGCCCCTCGGTCACGCTGTCGAGGTGGGCGCCGACCACGATCGCCTCGTCCTCGCGGACCTGCGGCGGCTTCTTCGGGCCCTTGCCCATGCCGGGGCCCTTCGCGTGCTGGTGGCGCGCGGGGAGCTCGGCGATGAGATTGAAGGTCTCGCGATCGGGATCGGACTCGACCTCGGTCGTGACGGTCGCGGTGACCGCGGCCTCGGCCAGAGCGACACCGTCGTCATAGGAGATGCCGACGACGGGCACCTCCTGGGGCGCGCCGAGCGTCCCGGTCGCGATATCCGTGCGACCGGGGTTGCCCTCGTTCATGACGATGACGGCGTCGTATCCGGCGGCGACGGCGTTCTCGACCTTCACGGCGAAATCGCAGGTGCCGCGTTGCACGAGCGCGATCGCCGGATCCTCCGGCGCGGCCTCGAAGTCGGACGCCTCGCATCCGGAGGTGCTGCTCGGCTCGGGTGTGGCCGGGATGACGATGTCATTGGTCGGCGCCACCGTGCCGGTCACGTCACCCCCGCCGGAGTAGGTGAAGGTGTGATGCTCGATGTCGCCGGCCTCGGTACGAAGGACCGACGGAGCGAGCTCCTGGAAGAACGGAAAGGTGAAGGTCTGTCGCTCGACCTGATAGCCGGCGCGCCGCAGCTGCGTCTCGATATAGTCGGCCGACGCCTCATGTCCGGGAAGACCCGAGGCCCGGTTCCCGTCATGCGCATTGGCGATGACCTGGAACTGACGCAGATGCCGCAAGATGCCGTTGACGGTAACGCCGTCGACGACCTTCTGGGCCTGGGCGGCACGGTCATCGGGCTTGGGCGGTTTGGCGGTAGCGGGTTGGGCGGCGACGAGGCCGCCGGCGAGGGCTGCCGCGGCGGCAGCACACAGAAGACGTTTCATGGATCCCCCCGAATCCGTCGATGAACGATTTCGCCCCACCATAAGCAGAGACCCACCGCCGAGTCGATAGGCTCGGGGATGTGACCGATCGTCTCGCCCGTGCTCAAGCCCTCCTGTCCGATCGCGGCGTCGACGCGCTCCTGGTGACCCCGGGAGCCGATCTTCGCTACCTCACCGGCTATCACGCCCTGCCGCTCGAGCGACTCACCTGCCTCGTGCTCCCGGCGCGCGGTGAGGCCACCCTCGTCGTGCCGCATCTGGAGCGTCCCGCAGCCGTGGCCGCGGGTGTCGCATTGCCGATCGCCACCTGGCAGGAGACCGAGGATCCCTTCGAGCTCGTCGCGCGCCTCGTCGGGGACGTCGAGGTCGTCGCGCTCGACGATCACATGTGGGCCGCCAGGGTCTTCGCGCTCGGCGCGGCGATCCCCGGTGCCGACCAGGTGCTCGGTGGGGAGATCGTCGCGGAACTGCGCATGCGCAAGGAGCCCTCCGAGATCGAGGCCCTCCGCGCGGCCGGAGCCGCGATCGACCGCGTCCACCGACGCATGGGCGAATGGCTGCGTGCCGGGCGCACGGAGCGGGAGGTCGGCGAGGACATCGTCCGTGCGATCCTCGCCGAGGGCCACGTGACGGCCGACTTCGTGATCGTCGGCTCGGGACCCAACGGTGCTTCGCCGCACCACGAGCTCTCCGACCGGGTCATCGAGGCCGGTGACCCCGTCGTGATCGACATCGGCGGCACGACTCCGGAGGGCTACTGCTCGGACTGCACCCGTACCTATGTGGTCGGAGGTGAGCCCGATGCGGAGTTCGCCGCTCTTTACGAGGTGTTGCAGCGCGCACAAGCGGCCCAGCGCGAACACGCGCGTCCCGGCGTGACGGCTGAATCGGTGGACCGGGTCGGCCGCGAGATCATCGCCGGGGCCGGCTACGGCGACCGCTTCGTGCATCGCACGGGCCACGGCATCGGCCAGGAGACGCACGAGGAGCCCTATATCGTCGAGGGCAGTGCCCGTCTCCTCGAGCCGGGCATGGCCTTCTCGATCGAGCCGGGCATCTACCTCGACGGCCGATACGGGGCACGCATCGAGGACATCGCGATCTGTACCGACGACGGCCTCGAGGTCGTCAACACGACATCACGGGATCTCGTGCGTCTGCCGTGAACCCACTGTTCGCGATCGTCGGCTCCGCGCTGGCCGGCGTCATCGCGTCGACGGCTTTCGCGCCCTGGGACTTCCCCGGCGCCATGGTGGTCGCCGTCGCCGGATGGTGCTGGCTCCTGCGTCGGATGGCCGCCTCCCGGGTGCTCACCGTCCTCATCGCGGGGTTCGCCTTCGGGTGGGGGTACATGGGGCCTCTCATCTGGTGGATGAACGCGGTCGACCCCGCCGCCTGGATCGCGCTCGTCATGGCGCAGGCGGTCTTCTACGTGCTGATCGCGTGGGCACTGCGCGCGGTGCTGCGGCTGCCGGGATGGCCTCTCTGGATGGCGGCGGTCTGGACGGCCGGTGAGAGCCTGCGCGGAGCCATCCCGCTCTCGGGCTTCCCGTGGGGTCGTCTGGCCCACACGGCGATCGACACGCCCGTCGAATCCTTGGTGCGTCTGGTGGGCATGCCGGCGACGACCTTCGTCCTCGCCCTGGTCGCGGCCCTGTTCGTCCTCGCCGCCGAACGGCCGCGGCGGATCGTGCCGGTGGCCGGTGCCACGGGAGCGGTGCTGCTGTGCGGCGCGTTGCTTCCCGTGGGCCTGGCGGGGGCGGGGGAGAGCCACCGCGTGGCGGTCGTGCAGGGCGGCACCCCCGGACCGTTCCTGCAGTGGCCGCGCGGCGAGATCTTCGAACTGCATCTGGAGGCGACCGCCGGGATCGACGAGCCGGTGGACATGGTGCTGTGGCCCGAGAACGCCATGGACATCGATCCGTTGACCGAGGCGTGGGCGGGCGATCGTCTCACCGAGGCCTCGCGCGACGTGGGCGCACCCATCCTCGCCGCCGGCATCCTCAACGGCCCCACCTCCACGACGGCCTACAACGCCGGTTTCGTCTGGACCCCGCGGGGACATCAGGAGACCTACGTCAAGCGCAAGCTGGTGCCCTACGGGGAGTATGTGCCGTTGCGTCAGCAACTGGGCGATCTGGTGCCGAGGATCGACCGAGATATCCCACGGGACATGCTCGCGGGCGACGAGCCGGGCGACCTGCGAATCGGCGGGGCCGTCATCGGCGACACGATCTGCTGGGACATCGCCTATGACGGCATCGTGCGCGAGGCGATCGGGGGAGGTGCCGAGTTCCTCGTGGTGCAGACGAGCAATGCGAGTTTCGAGGGTACTTCGCAGCTGCGCCAGCAGTGGAACATCTCCCGTCTGCGGGCCATCGAGACCGGACGTTATGTCGTGGTGCCGTCGACCAATGGCATCAGCGGGGTCGTAGCGCCCGACGGCGAGGTCGTCACGGAGGCACCGCTTCTGGAGCCGACGGTCATGATCGAGGACATCACCGGGGCCACCGGAACGACACCAGCCCAGCGACTCGCCGCTCCGTTGGAGGGGCTCATCGCCGGGCTGGCATTGGTCGGCGTCGTGGCGGCCTGGCGGGCCGCCCGTCGCCGCGGTTAAGCGGTCTTCTTCTTGCTCGCCGAGCGTCGGTGCAGGTGCGGCGGGCCGATCTCGCCGCCGCGCAGCAGCTCCAGTCGCTCGCTCAGGAGGTCCTCGAGCTCATCGACGGAGCGACGCTCGAGGAGCATGTCCCAGTGCGTACGGATGGGCTTCTCGTCCTTGTCGTTGCCGGAGGCGTCGGCACCGACCAGGCGGCCCATCTGCCCGGACTTGGGGTCCTCCCACTCACCGGGGATCTCCGCTTCCTCCGACATCGTCACGGTGAAGGTGCGGCCGTCGGCGAGGGCGTACTCGACCTCCTGGCGCGGAGCCATCTCCACGCCGCGCTCGTCTTCGAAGCTCTGGGCACCGAGTCGGGCGCCTCGCAGTGCTCGTTCAGCCATGCTCGCGTTCCCCTTTCGTGGTCGTCTCTACCTATCAACGTACGCCATCGCCGTGAGATTCCCCTGAGAAGCGATCGTCGTCCGCGTGAGCCAGTTCGGGGACCCGCAGCAGTAGCGCGAGCCCGATGCCGAGGACGATCATGATCCCGAGGATTCCCCAACGATCCGCCCCGCCGATCAGCACGAACAGGCCGAAGAGGCTGGGCGCCATGAACGACGCCGCCCGCCCGGTCATCGCATACAGGCCGAAGTTCTGGCCCTCCTTGCCGGTGCGGGTCGCCCGGGTCAGGTAGGTGCGGGAGGCGGCCTGGGCGGGCCCGACGAACAGACACAGGGCCAGGCCGAAGATCCAGAACATCAGCGGACCGCTGACGAACAGCAGGACGACCGCCACGACCAGCATCGAGACCAACGAGGCCACGACGACCCGCCGTGACCCCCAGCTGTCGTCGAAGTAGCCGGCTACCCAGGCTCCCGCAGCGCTCACGACATTGGCAGCGATGGCGAAAAGGATGACATCGGCGGTATCGATGCCGTAGACGCTGACGGCGAGGATGCCGCCGAAGGTGAACACACCGGAGAGGCCGTCGCGGTAGAACGCGCTCGCGATGAGGAATCTCAGCACATCGCGGTCGCCGGCCCACATCGCCTTGAGCTCTCTCCAGAGCACCCGATAGGACTCGACGAAGCCGACGTCGGCGCTGTCCGGGGTGGCGCTGGCAGGGAGTTCGGGGACGGCGAAGAACAACGGGATCGCGAACACGAGGAACCATGCCGCGGCGACCAGCGCCACCAGCCGGATATTCCATCCGTTATCGGTGGAGAGACCGAGCATGCCGCCGTCGCCGGTGATGAAGCCGAAGTAGCAGATCAGCAGCAGGACGATGCCGCCCAGATAGCCGAAGGCCCAGCCGATGCCAGAGATGCGTCCGACATTGTCCGGCGTGGAGACCTGACGCAGCATCGCGAAGTACGGGACCTGCGCGAGCTCGAAGGCGATCGAGGCCAGCGACACGAGAAGCAGCCCGAACCACAGGTAGTGGTAGTCGTCCTCGACGAAGAACAGGGCGGCTGTGAGCGTCACCACGAGGCCGGTCAGCAGCGCGAGGGTGCGTTTGCGACGGCCACGGGCATCCGACCGTTGGCCGAGAGCGGGGGCGGAGATCGCGATCACGAAGGCCCCGGCACCGATCGCCCAGCCGTACCAGGTACTGGCGGAGATCGGCCCGGGAAGATCGTCGCCGACGCCGTCGACGAGGTACACCGAGAAGACGAAGGTGATGATGACCGCGTTGAACGCTGCCGAACCCCAGTCCCAGAGGCTCCAGGCGATGACCTTCTTCATGGGGCCTCGTTCCATTCTCCGCGGGCGAGAAGCACGTCCTTGAGCAGGTCTGTGCGGTCGGTCATGATCCCGTCGACACCGAGATCCAGCAGCCGGTGCATCTCGACGGGATCGTCGATGGTCCAGACGTGGACCTGGATGCCGGCGGCGTGCGCGCGCTTCAGGAGCCGCCGGGTGACGATGGGGACGGGCCCGCGCTTGACCGGCACCTGTAGGCAGTCGACCCCGCCGGGCGCTCGGAGGCCCAGTACGACCCGCGCGACCTCGCGGGACGACGCGCTCGTGGCGGCCTCCGGCAGCCGGGAACGCAGGACCGTCAAACGCTGATGCGAGAACGAGGCCAGGCACACGCGGTCGACGGCCCCGAGGCGCTCGATCACGTCGCAGGTGGGGTCGATCGCGTCGGCAGACTTGACGTCGATATTGAAGCGGGCGTCGGGCAACGCCGACATGAGCTCGTCGAGCCGGACGATCGGCTCACGGTCCCCGAGGAGCATCGCGTCGAGCTCGGCGGACGTGAGGTCGCTGATCGCCCGGTCGTCGCCGGCGAGGCGCGTGAGGCGCGCGTCGTGGCATGCGTAGGCGACGCCGTCGCTCGTGGCGCGGGTATCGGTCTCGAGGTATCGGTAACCTGACTCGACCGCGTGGCGAAAGGCGGCGAGCGAGTTCTCGATCCCCGCGTTGCCGGCCGTACGGGCGCCGCCGCGATGGGCGAAGGCCAGGGGAGTGGGAGCGTCCAAGTAGGCCGGCGAGCGATTCACGCCTCCCACGCTAGGGGAGGGCTCCCGCTCACGGACGACGCCTCGCCGTCGCCGCGCTCGCGTCCGGGCGGTAGACCGTCAACCCCATCGACCGCGGATGGGGTTGACGGTCTACCGCGGCAGCCTGCGAAAGGTTGAGAGGCGACCGCCGCCCGTGCGGACGCTCAGATATCGCGGAAGGTCTCGATCTCGGCGCCCAGGGCGTTGAGCCTGGTCGCCAGATCCTCGTAGCCGCGATTGATGACATAGACGCTGCGCAGCACCGAGGTGCCCTTGGCGGCCAGCATCGCGAGCAGGATGACCACGGCGGGACGCAGCGCGGGCGGGCACACGAGCTCGGCGCCGCTCCAATGCGTCGGACCCTCGATGAGGACCCGGTGCGGATCCATCAGCTTGACCCTCGCACCCAGCTTATTGAGCTCGGTCAGGTAGATGGCGCGATTCTCGTACACCCAGTCGTGCAGCATCGTCTGCCCGTCCGCGGTCGCCGCGATGACGGCGAAGAACGGCAGATTGTCGATATTGAGGCCGGGGAACGGCATCGGGTGGATCTTGTCGATCGGCGCCCTCAGCTGCGACGGATGCGTGGTGATGTCCACCAGGCGGGTCTGACCGTTCTCGGCCATGTACTCGGCCGACCGCTCGTAGACGAAGCCCATCTCCTCGAGCACCGCGAGCTCGATCTCCATGAACTCGATCGGCACCCGGCAGACCGTGATGCTGGACTTGGTGACGATGGCGGCCGCGATGAGGCTCATCGCCTCGATCGGGTCCTCGCTCGGCGCATAGTCGACATCGGTGCGGATGTCCGGCTCACCGTGCACGCGCAGGGTGGTGGTGCCGATGCCCTCGATTCGGACACCCAGCTTCTCCAGGAAGAAGCAGAGGTCCTGGACCATGTAGTTCGAGCTGGCATTGCGGATGACCGTGACTCCGTCGTAGCGGGCCGCGGCGAGCAGCGCGTTCTCCGTCACGGTGTCGCCGCGCTCGGTGAGGACGATCGGACGCTCGGGACCGGTGCCCTGCGCGGCGGACGCGTGGTAGCTGCCCTCGGTGGCGATGACCTTCAGGCCGAAGGGACGCAGAGCCGTCATGTGCGGCTCCACCGTGCGGGTGCCGAGATCGCATCCTCCCGCATAGGGAAGCTCGAACTCGGGAACCCGGTGCATGAGGGGGCCGAGGAACATGATGATGCTGCGTGTGCGGCGCGCGGCGGCGGCGTCCATCGCCGCGAGGTTGAGCTTCTCCGGCACGACGAGCTCGAGATCGTTGTACTCGTTCAGCCAGCGGGTCTTGACGCCGATGGAGTCCAGCACCTCGAGCAGGCGGTTGACCTCCTCGATGCGCGCGACTTTGCGCAGGACCGTCGTACCGGTGTTGAGCAGCGACGCACAGAGCAGCGCCACGCCGGCGTTCTTGCTCGACTTGACGTCGATCGAGCCCTGGAGTGTCGTGCCGCCCTTGACCCGCAGGTGGCTCGGCCCGGAGGTGCCCACGCTGACGATCTCGGAGTCGAGAGCCGAACCGATCCGCGCGAGCATGTCCAGCGTCAGGTTCTGCTGGCCCTTCTCGATGCGGTTGACGGCGCTCTGACTCGTGCGGAGCTGGGCGGCGAGTTGCGCCTGGGTCAGACCGGAGTGCTGGCGCGCATCGCGGATCAGGGTCCCGATGCGTCCGAGGTAGTCGTCTCGTTCCGTCATGTTTCGAGGCTATCTCATGTGTGAGATAGAGTCGCGTCGAGCGCGTGCGTCGATCGTCACATGTCGAGCGTGCCGTCCTGAGGGAGGTCTCGCGCATCCGGCACACCACCGAAACGGCTGACATGCTGCCAGTAGACGCCGTGTCCGGCCTCGGAGACGGTGCAGTCATGGATCGGGAACATGACCTTCGGGCCGACGCGCCCCACGAACTCGATGGTCTCGGCGACCTTGGTCCACGGAGCGGACAGCGGAACCGCCAGCACGTCGACCTCCGGGGGAGCGACGGCATAGCTGTCGCCGGGATGGAACAGTGTCGGCTCACCCGATGCGGTGACGAGCACGCCCACATTGGCGACCCTGGGCAGCGGCTCGGCGATGACCGCGTGCCATTCGCCGACGCCCGTCAGCTCCAGGTCGCCGACCAGGGTGAGCTCGCCGTCGCGGTGCGCCCGCCACGGCGAGCCGAGGCGCTCGGCGGTCTCCGGGTCGGCCAGCAGCGTGGCACCGGGATTGGCCTCCAGCAGGCCCCCGATGCGGTCGGGGTCCACATGATCGGGGTGCTGGTGCGTCACGACGATGGCGTCCAGCCCGGTCAGGTCGAAGACCGCGTCGCGGCTGAAGGTGCCGGGATCGATCAGAATGCGTGTCGCGCCCGATTCCACGAGAAGGGCAGCGTGCCCGTAACGAGTGACCAACATGTCGTCCATCGTGGCACGATGTCCGCATGACGCAGCGGGAGATCCTCACCTGGGAGCGGTACGGCACGGCGGTGCGCGAGCTCGCCCAGTCGGTCGCCGACAGCGGATTCGTCCCCGACGTGGTGCTGGCGGTCGCCCGCGGCGGTCTGATTCCCGCCGGCTCCGTCGCCTATGCGCTGGACTGCAAGAACCTCTTCACGATGAATGTCGAGTTCTACACGGGTGTCGGGACGACCCTCCCGGCTCCGCAACTGCTGCCGCCCTTCCTGGATCTCGCGGAGCTCAACGACATCGGCGTGCTGGTCGTCGACGATGTCGCCGACAGCGGTCGGACCCTCGAGCTGGTCGTCAACGTCTGCCGCGGGCATGCCGCCGAGGTGCGGTCGGCGGTCATCTACGAGAAGCCGAGATCCCTGATCGCGCCCGACTACGTATGGCGTCGCACCGATCTGTGGATCAACTTCCCGTGGTCGAGCGAGCCGGTGATCACCTCGCGATCGGGCGTCGCCGACGCCTGAGCGTCAGCGGCTGAAGGCGGCGTGCGCGAAGTCCTCGATCGCGTCGCACACGGCCGAGAACCGCAGCGACGCGAAGCGGTCGAAGCCGTGCTGCGCCCCCGGCAGTTCGGCCAGCGCCACGGTGTCGCCCGACAGCATCCGGCGATGTTCCGCATACCGCCGAGCGCCCGAGATGTCGACGAAGGAATCGGCATCGCCGTGGACGAGGAGCGTGAGCGGTGCCTGGTCGGCCGGGTACCTGGTCGGGTCCGAGGGGACATCGGAGCGTGTCCGCTGGGCGCCGTAGTAGCCGTAAAGTCCGACGAGTGCGCGTACCTGCGCGCCACGCAGGGTAGACAGCACCGCGAGATGCGCGCCGGCGGAGCTGCCCACGAGCACGATGCGCTCAGGATCGACGTCCAATTCCTCGGCATGCGTGCGGAGCCAGGTCACGACCTCGACGATGTCATCGGCATTCGCCGGGAACTCTCCGGCAGGAAGCAGCCGATAATCCGGCGAGACGGTCACCCAACCCCGGCGTGCGAGCCGGTACAGGAGCATCCGGGCGTCCTGCGAGCGCCGGCCTCGACGGAAGCTGCCGCCGTGCACGTGGACGAGAACCGGTGCGGGACCCGGAGGCCGGCGTCGGCGACGGTAGAGATCGAGCCGATTGGCCTCCCCATACGGCCCATAGGAGATCGCGCCGTGGCGCTCCACGCCCCTGGGCAGACGCGGCCAAGGGCGGAAGGCGAGGCTCGCCCAGGGGCGCGGGCGCCGAGCCGGGATGCCACCGACAGCGCGGACGGCGGACTCCAGCACGTTCCGTGCCGCGAGGGCGCGGCCCAGCAGCGCGACGCCGCCGAGCAGCGAACAGCCGAGCAGGAGGACGGCGACGACGCTGATCTCGCCGAGCGCGACGGTCGACGCGAGGAGGAACACGGTGAGTGCGAGGACCTGTAACGGCAGCTCGGAGGTCGCCACGCCGGCGTAGAAGCTGATCGTCGCGACCAGAGGATTGGCGCGGGCGGGCCACAGGGCGAGGACGACGCTGAACGCGAGCAGGGCGGACAGTGCCATCACCAGCGTGGTCATCGCGGCTCAGCGGATCGGCGACGAGAGCTGGACGTCCGGATGCGAGCTGGGCATGGCCGCATTGTGTCAGAGAGGGGGACCATGGGTGTGTCACGTCTCACATCGGGGCGAGGCCACGCCTACGTGACGTGGGTTTCGCTCCGTGACGGCTACGCCCCTCCTGTCACGGCTCCATTGCGTCCTGCTCGCAGAGCTCGCGGTCGCTACTCGACCACCGCTCCCGACCTTCGGTGGTCGAGTAGCTGCTGGGGACGAGCAGCGTAGCGAGACCACGCTTACGTCAGAGGTCACGACTACCGTGAGGGCTATGGACGAGACGAGCTGGAAAGACGTGCTGGAGCACTACCTGCGCAGGGCCCATCGCTCGGTGCACCGGACGATCGACGGCGTGAGCGAGTACGACCTGAGGCGTCCGTTGACGCCCACCGGCACCAATCTGCTCGGAGTGGTCAAGCACCTGGCGACGGTCGAGCACGGGTATCTGGTGACCTTGCCGGGACGCACGAGCCCTGCCGCCGAGGTCATCACGTGGGACGACGAGGAGAGCATGACCGATAACGCCGACCTCTGGGTCGAGCGGGACATGTCCAGCGAGTCGGTGATCTCGTTGTACGACCAGGTCGAGGAGGCATCCCTCGCCTCCCTGCGGGAGCTGCCGCTGGACACGCCAGTGACCGTCCCGTGGTGGCGACCCGATGCCCGGGACACCACCCTCGGCCTTCTCGCGGTGCACGTCATCTCCGAGACCGCTCAGCACGCGGGACAGCTCGACATCCTGCGCGAGCAGCTCGACGGTGCGACAGCCGAGTCGTCCGGCGACGGTCGCGACACGACCTGGTGGCGCGCCTATGTCGACAAGATCAGCGCGGAGGCCGAGCACTTCGCCTGATCGAGGTCGTCACTAGGCTGGGCGCGTGACCGAGCCGACGCTGTACACCCGCCTCATCGGCGACTCCGGGACCCCCGTGGTCTTCCTGCACGGGCTGTTCGGACAAGGACGCAACTTCACCCAGATCGCCAAAGGGCTCGAACCGGAGTTCCGGTCGCTGCTCGTCGACCTGCCCGACCACGGCCGCTCGCCGTGGACCGAGCGCGTCGACTACGTGACGATGGCCGATACGGTCGCGGACACGATCGGCGAGGTCTTCCCCGATCGGCGCGTCCACCTCGTCGGCCACTCGATGGGCGGGAAGGTGGCCATGATGACCGCCCTTCGCCACCCGGACCTCATCGACCGGCTGGTCATCGTCGATATCGCACCGGCGGTGAGCGAAGGGGCTGACGAGTTCGAGCATCTCCTCGGCAGCCTGGCAGCGCTCGATCTCGACTCCGTCGAACGGCGGTCGGATGCCGATACCGCCCTCGCGGGACGCATCGGCGACGAGCGGGTCCGAGGATTCCTCCTGCAGAATCTGCGACCTCACGACGGCGGTTTCGCCTGGCAGGCCAACCTGTCCGTACTCCGCCGAGATCTGGATCGGATCGGAGACTTCCCCGAGATCGATGCCGTCTTCGAAGGGCCGACGCTCTGGGTGGCGGGGGAGAGGTCGGACTACATTCGGCCCGAGCACGCCGGCCGGATGCGCGAGCTCTTTCCCCGCACCACACAGGTCACGGTCAAGGATGCCGGCCACTGGGTGCACTCCGAGCAGCCCGAGTCGTTCATCGCGATCCTGCGCGCCTTCCTCAGCAACGACTGAGCTCCCGAGCCGTGGCACGATACAGCCATGGCCGATGATGCCGTCGAACAGCGGCTGCGCGATCTCACGCTGCTGCGGCGTGTGCGCGACCGCATCGATCGCGATTACGCCCAGCCCCTGGACGTCCCCTCCCTGGCCCGCGACGTGCACATGTCGACGGGCCATCTGAGCCGGCAGTTCCGGCTGGCCTACGGCGAGAGCCCCTACAGCTATCTCATGACGCGGCGGATCGAGAGGGCGATGACGCTGTTGCGGCGGGGCGATCTCAGCGTCACGGAGGTCTGCTTCGCGGTCGGCTGTTCCTCGCTCGGTACGTTCAGCACCCGGTTCAGCGAGCTCGTCGGCGAGCCGCCGAGTGTCTACCAGCGACGCTCGGGCACCGGACTCCCCGGCGTGCCCTCCCTCGTCACCAAACGCGTCACCCGACCGATCAGGAATCAAGAAGCGTCCACCGCGCCCGCGGCTTTACTGTGAGCCTCATGAACCTGAGAATCCACGTCACCTTCCTGCCTCACGAGGACGCCGAGACCTCGATGGCGTTCTTCCGCGATGTCCTCGACTTCGAAGTCCGCAACGACGTCGGGTACGACGGCATGCGCTGGATCACGGTCGGGCCGCCGGATCAACCCGACACCTCGATCGTGCTGTTCCCACCCGCCGCCGACCCGGGTATCACGCCTGAGGAGCTGACCGTCGTCCGCGAGATGATGGCCAAGGGCACCTTCTCCTCGCTCGTCCTGGCGACGAGCGACCTCGACGAGGTCTTCGAGCGCCTGCAACGGCACGATGCCGATATCGTTCAGGAGCCCATCGACCAGGACTACGGTGTACGCGACTGCGCCGTCCGCGACCCCGCCGGCAATATGATCCGCATCCAGGAACGAGAGTGAATCGATGACCACGCCCCCTGCCCCCGCCGCCGACAGCCACGACGTCATCCGCGTGCGCGGGGCCAGGGAGAACAACCTGCGAGATGTCGACGTCGAACTGCCGAAGCGACGTCTCACCGTCTTCACCGGCGTCTCGGGATCCGGCAAGAGCTCGCTCGTGTTCGGCACTATCGCCGCGGAGTCGCAGCGTCTCATCAACGAGACCTACAGCGCCTTCGTGCAGGGCTTCATGCCGACCCTCGCCCGTCCCGATGTCGACGTGCTCGAGGGGCTGACGACGGCGATCATCGTCGACCAGGAGCGCATGGGAGCCAATATCCGCTCGACGGTCGGCACCGTCACCGATGTCAACGCGATGCTGCGCATCCTGTTCAGCCGGCTCGGGGAGCCGCAGATCGGCTCCCCGCAGGCGTTCTCCTTCAACGTCGCGTCGATCAGCGGCGCGGGTGCCGTCAACTTCGAGCGGGGCGGCAAGACGGTCAAGGAACGCCGCGATTTCAGCATCACCGGCGGTATGTGCCCGCATTGCGAGGGGACCGGCCGGGTCAGCGACTTCGATCTGTCGGCGCTGTTCGATGCCGACAAGTCCCTCAACGAGGGTGCTGTCACCGTGCCGGGGTACAGCATGGACGGCTGGAACGGACGCATCTACCGCGGCTGCGGCTTCTTCGACCCGGACAAGCCGATCTCTGCCTTCACCGATACCGAGCTCGATGATCTCCTGTACAAGGAGGCCACCAAGGTCAAGATCGAAGGCATCAATCTCACGTACATGGGACTGATCCCGCAGATCCAGAAGTCCTTCCTGTCCAAGGACCGCGAGGCGATGCAGCCGCACATCAGGGCCTTCGTCGACCGGGCGATCACCTTCACGGACTGTCCCGAATGTCATGGCACTCGGCTGAGCGAGCTGGCCCGGTCCTCGCGAATCCGTGGCCGGAACATCGCGGAGCTGTGCGCGATGCAGATCAGCGACCTGGCGGCCTGGGTCGCCGAACTCGACGAGCCTTCGGCAGGGCCGCTGCTGGAGGCCCTGCGGGAGACTCTCGACTCCTTCGTGGAGATCGGTCTCGGCTATCTCAGCCTGGACCGGCCGTCGGGCACCCTGTCCGGGGGTGAGGCTCAACGAACCAAGATGATCCGCCACCTGGGGTCCTCGCTCACCGATGTCACCTACGTGTTCGACGAACCGACGATCGGGTTGCATCCGCACGACATCGCCCGAATGAACCAGCTGCTCCTGCAACTGCGCGACAAAGGCAACACGGTGCTCGTCGTCGAGCACAAGCCCGAGACGATCGCGATCGGCGATCACGTGGTCGACCTCGGGCCCCGAGCGGGCACTGAGGGCGGCCAGCTGGTCTACGAGGGGACCGTCGAGGGCCTGCGCTCCAGCGACACGCTCACGGGTCGGCACCTCGATGACCGGGCCGCGCTGAAGCCGCAGGTGCGGGCCGCGAACGGGACCCTGGAGGTCCGCGGCGCCGATAGCCACAATCTGCGAGAGGTCGATGTCGACATTCCGCTCGGTGTCCTCTGCGCCGTCACCGGGGTGGCGGGTTCGGGCAAGAGCTCGCTCGTGCATGGATCGATTGCCGGGCGAGAGGGAGTCGTGGTCATCGACCAGGGCGCGATCAAGGGCTCGCGACGCAGCAATCCCGCGACCTACACCGGCCTGCTCGACCCGATTCGCAAGGCCTTCGCCAAGGCGAACGGGGTGAAGCCCGGACTGTTCAGCGCCAACTCCGACGGTGCCTGCCCGCACTGCAAGGGCGCCGGCGTGGTCTACACGGATCTGGCGATGATGGCGGGCGTGGCCGTGCCGTGCGAGGTCTGCGATGGCAAGCGGTTCCAGGCCGAGGTGCTGGAGTACACCTTCGGTGGCAAGGACATCAGCGAGGTGCTCGCGATGTCGGTCGGCCAGGCCGAGGAGTTCTTCGGAGCGGGCGATGGCAGGATTCCGGCGGCCCACAAGATCCTCGTCCGGCTCGCCGACGTCGGCCTCGGTTACATCAAGCTCGGCCAGCCGTTGACGACGCTGTCCGGTGGTGAGCGTCAACGGCTCAAGCTCGCCGCGCAGATGGGAGAGAAGGCCGATGTCTACGTCCTCGACGAGCCGACCACCGGCCTGCACCTCGCCGATGTCGAGCAGCTGCTCGGGCTGCTGGATCGCCTCGTCGACACGGGCAAGTCCGTCGTCGTCATCGAGCACCATCAGGCCGTCATGGCCCATGCGGACTGGATCATCGACCTCGGTCCCGGCGCGGGGCATGACGGCGGACTCATCGTCTTCGAGGGCACGCCGGCCGAGCTGGTCGCGGAGGCGTCGACGCTCACCGGGCAGCATCTCGCCGAGTACGTCGGCTAGCGGGTGTGTGACGACGGAAGATGTGATTCCGCGGTCGCGATGGCTACCGCGGAGTCACATCCTTCGTCAGCTCACCGCGAGTGGAGGATGACCAGCCGCTGTGTCGCGCGGGTCATGGCGACATAGCGGTCGACGGCGCCCTCAATGCCGTCGCCGAAGGAATCGGGATCGAGCAGGACGACCAAGTCGAACTCGAGCCCCTTGGCGAGCGCGGGGGAGAGGTGTCGCACTCGTGACGGGTCACGAAGATCCACCGCGGTGCCCCCGATGACGCAGGCCGTCCCCTCCGCGTGGGCTGCGAGCCAGTCATCGAGGAGGTGCTCGAGATCGTCAGGATGTCCGTGAAGGACGGGAAGGCCGCTCGACCGCACCGATATCGGCACATTGGCGTCCGGCAACACCCGGCGGATGACGGGAGCAGCCTCCTCCATGACCTCGGCCGGTGTGCGGTAGTTGACCGTGAGGGAGGCCTGCTCGATCGTCTCGATGCCCACGCGCCGTAGTCGTTCCTCCCACGACTCGGTGAAGCCCCGTCTCGACTGGGCCCGGTCGCCCACGATGGTGACGCTCCGGGACGGACACCGGCTGAGCACCATCTGCCATTCGGCATCGCTGAGCTCCTGGGCCTCGTCCACGATGAGGTGCGCGAACGGCCCGTCGAGGGGCTCACGCTGGTCCTCCAACGGTGCCTCATCGTCGAGCACTGATCGAAGGTCGTCACCACGCAACATCGACATCACCAGCATCTCGGAGTCGTCGGCCGCGATGAGATCGTCGATCACCCGCGTACGTTCCTCACGTTTGGCGGCGAGGGCGGCGCCATGGCGGCGACGACGCCACGCGGCATGTGGGTCGCCCAGCCGGCGACGTGCCGCATCCAGCAGCGGACGGTCCGAGGCAGTCCAGGCCCGCGGTTCGGCCCGCTGGAGCGATCGAACCTCGTCGGCGGTGAGCCACGGCGCGCACCGGCGCAGATACGCCGGCACCTCCCAGAGATCGCCGACGAGATCGTAGGGATCGATCAACGGCCAGGCCCGGTCGAAGGCTTCAGCGAGCCCGGCGTCTCGCCGCAGCACCCGCACCAGTTCCTCGACGGACACCTCCATCTCGGGGCGACCGTCGACGAGGATCGCGAGTACCGCCTCCCAGACCTCGTCGCGCGCGTCATTGTGCGGCCGTTGAGGATCAGCCGAGGCGAAGGCCTCGGCCCAGTCGGCGGGTCGCAGCAGCAGATCAGCCCAGGGGGTCTCCACCACCAGGGACTCCGTGGGCGGTTCCTCGTAGAGCTGGACGGCCGGCTCTATCGCCTCGACCATGGCCGCCTGTGCCTTGAGCCGCGCCACCTCCTCGTCCGCCTCCGCCGGCACGTCCGGTAGGCCCGGCACCAGGTCCCCGACGGTGCAGGTCGAGACTCCGTCCTCGCCCAGACTCGGAAGGACATCGCCGATGTAGGCCAGGTAGGGCCGGTGCGGACCGATCACCAGCACGCCACCGCGCCCCTCCCCGAGCCGGGGATCGGCATAGAGCAGATAGGCGGCCCGGTGCAGAGCGACCACGGTCTTACCGGTCCCAGGGCCTCCGTCGACCACCAGCGCGCCCGCCGAGGAAGCACGGATGATCGCGTCCTGGTCCGCTTGGATCGTGGTGAGAACCTCCTGCATCCGCGACGAGCGGCTCCGCACGAGAGACGCGAGGAGCGCCGAGTCCTCGTCTGGGGCGAGATCCTCGGATCCGTCGCCGGCGAGGACCTCGTCCCAGTAGTCGACGACCCGGCCGTCACTCCAGCGGTAGCGCCGACGGCTCACTAGACCCATCGGCCGCCTCGGGGTGGCGGCGAAGAAGGGCTCGGCTGCGGGCGAACGCCAGTCGATCAGCAGACGGCGACCGTCCGGAGCGGTGAGGCCCATCCTTCCGATGTAGACGGGGGCATCGGGAGCATCCGCGGGCGCCATCCGGCCGAGGCACATCTCGGGGGCGAAGCGGCGCAGCCGGCGCGTCTCCGCGTCGAGACGACGCACCTCCTGATCGCGGTCGAGCGCGGCCTGGCCCGGGCCGGCAGGGGCTCGGAGCGCCGCGTCGCGCCGTGATGTGAGCTCGCGGAGCCGTTCCGCGATGACGGTGGCGAGCTCGGCGAAGCGCAGCTCGTCGGCGTGGATGAGCGCGGTCTGCGCCTTCGCCATACGGCTGTCCGGCAGCGCGAAGACAGGGGACGAGTCAGGGGACGGGGACATGGATTCAGGAGTGTGGGGAGATCGCATCAGATGAGGATTCTGGACCCTCGACGGGGGCTTGCGGCAAGCCCCCGTGCGCGATATATCTTGGAGATGGCAGGGCTATGTTCTCCGCCATGCCTCACTCCATCTGCCCCCTGAGAGCGGCATACTGTCTACGCACGACCATCGAGTGAGGAGCGTCATGAGTGACGGCAACGCCCAACGCCAGGCGCTGGCGGACAAGATCCGTCAGAACCATCAGCGGAAGGCTCGCCGTCGGCGCTCCGTGGCCACCGTCTTGATCGTGCTGATCGTCGTCGTGGCCCTTGCCCTCCTCGGATGGCGCCAGCTGCGTGCCAGCGAGGAGGACACCGGTATCGCCGTCCCCGAGAACGCGACCGATGACTACGGGTTCACGCTCACTCCCGAGCTCGCCGGTAGCGAGGCCGTGGGGACGACCCCCGTCGACGTGCAGATCTTCGAGGACTTCCTCTGCCCCTCTTGCAAGGCCTTCCACGACGAGTCGGGTCCCTTCCTCGCCGAGCAGGTCGCGAACGGGACCGTCAGCATCACGTACCACCCCTTCACCTTCCTGCTGGAGGCCTCGACCGACGAGTACGCCCAGCGTGCCGCGAACGCCGCCGTGTGCGTCGCCGATGATGCCGGAGTCGCCGCCTATGCCGCGATGCACGACCTGCTGCTGCAGAACCAGCCTGCCGAGGGCGGCGCGGGGCTCAGCGACGACCAGCTGATCGCCTTCGCCACCCAGGCCGGCGCCGGGGACGTCACCGACTGCGTCGCCGACCGTACCTTCACGCCCTGGGTCGAGCGCGCCCTCGAGGAGGGCCGCGCCGCGGATGTCACCACCACGCCGACAGTCCGGATCGGCGGCATGAACGTGGTGCGCAGCGACAACGGCACCGAGTCCATTCCCGGCCCCGAGGAGCTCCAGTTCGCGATCGAGGCGGCCCAGTGAACCAGCCGAACCCCGGACCCTCCTGGGATGTCGATCGATCGGGCGCCCCGAAACGCCCCTCCTTCGCCAGCAATTTCACCCCCCAGCCGCCGATCGAGCGTCCCCGTCGCGTCACGGTCGCGGTCTGGCTGGTGCTCACGGCGGTCGTGATCTTCCTGGCGCTCACCGCGCTGGCCGCCTGGCAGTTCGGCGACGTTCGCGACACCGTCACCGAGGCGCTACCCACCGATCTCGAGGCCGACTACACCGACGGGGAGATCCGGCGCGCCGTGCGGGTGCTGATCGGGGTGGTCGCCGGGCTCGGCGTCCTGCTGACCCTGATGCAGGCGGTGACCATCCGGTCGGTGGCCCGACGCCGGTCCGGTTCGGCGCGGGTGCTGTTCGTGATATCCGTGGTGCTCTACCTGCCGGTCGCCGTGCTCAGCACGTCGATCCGCGCGCTCGGCCGTGGCGATCTCGCGGCGAGCGCCGTCGCCGTCCTCTGCCTCGTGGTCGCGGTCGTGCTCGTGTGCACGCCGGCGGTCTCGGACTGGTGGCGTCAGCCCGATCGGCGAGATCCGGCTCCGCTGATCCGCCGGGACGACACGGCCCCGGAGCATCCGGTCGCCTCGCCCCCTGACGCGCAGGTGACCGAGGATGACCCGGAGGATCTCAACCGAAGGTGACCGAGGCCCGGTGCTCACGCCCCATCAGCGTGACGATGATGGTCTCGCAGCTGCGCTCGGCGGTCTTCGCGGCCCGGTAGGTCTCGTGATCCACCAGCGGATTGACCGTCAGCTCCCGCCACCGCTGCAGATGATGGATCGCGAGGTCGATCAGCTCCTGGGCTGACAGCTCCTCGCCGTCGACACCGAGCCGACACTCCGGGCTGCCACCGTGACCGCCGACGAGCCGTTCCAGCTCATCGGCGAGGTCCGCCGACAGGTGCAGCCGCCGCGCGGCGATCCGCCCCAGCAGGCGGGTCTCCGCGAAGGTGTGCGCACCCGCCATGTGCTCATCGGCCATCACCACGATCTCATCGGAGCCGGGCACCGGACGTGAACGCACGAAGCGATGCACCGCGAGCACGATGGAGTGGGCCTTCAACTCGGACTGACGTTGCACGAAATGCACGTCGATGACCCGACGGAGCTCCTCCAGGCCGCTGCGGCGGAGCAGTTCCTCGGCCAGCTCGCCCGCGTCATCGACACCGCCGCGTACCGCTGCCAACGCGAGCCGGATCCCGTACATGCCGAAGCGGTCGACCAGATCGGCCCGCACCCGCTCGCTGGGGAGCTCGTCGTCGGGGGTCGCCAGGAACCGCTCGGCGCTGATCATCAGCTGACGGGTCTCGTCGGGATGACGGGTGGCCAGGCTGCGGAAGACACTGAAATCGGACTGGCGCAGGGTCATCGCACCGGTGCCGAGGAGGCCGGCGACCGGCACGATGGTCTCGCACACACCGTGCAGTGCGGGATGATCACGGAGCCGCTCCACGGCCTCGTTGACCGAGACCATGGCGGTCAGTCGCCCGGCGCCGAGCTCGTCGGCGCGAGAGAGCACCGCGATGGCGCCGATCGCCGCGTTGCCATGACGGGTGCGATCGTGCAGGGTCTGCAGATAGCGCACATCTGAGTCGTGCAATGACCGCAGGAGATAGACCACCGCATCCGCCCCGGTCGCCCCGTGCTCGGGCAAGAGGAAGCGGTCGGTCTGGCTCGACACGTCCTCGGTCACCGAGATCGTCCCAGGGGTGTCGATGAAGGTCACCCCCTGGATACCGGGGGCCGGCCAGCTGACATCGAGGCGTTCGAACTCGTCGGGGGAGAGCCCCTGCAATGCCAGCTCGAGACGGCCGGGCTGGCGCTGTGCGGGCAAGAGTGCCGGGGTGCCGTCGGTGAGCAGACCGCGCACCGACGGCGTGGCCCCGTAGTGATAGCGGGTCACGATACGGGTGCACTCGCGGGCGTCCGTCGGGGCGATCCGCTCGCCCAGCAGGCCGTTGAGCAATGTCGACTTGCCCGCCTTGACCGAGCCGACGAGGGCGATGCGCAGGGGACCGTCGAGTCGCCGATCGAGCTCATCGAGTTCAGCGATCGCCGTGGGATCGAAGGCATACAGCCGCCGCGCGGCCGCCACCACCGCTCGTGCCGAGTCCAGGGGACCTCTCATGCTGATGTCAACTCCTGCGTCAGGGCCGGGGCCGCGCCGGCGCCGGCCTGGCGGCACAACTCGCGGATCTCTCGTAGTTCGCGGCTGAGAACGAGGGCCCGGCGAGACCGCTCGTCGGTGGGCAGCGCGGCCCCGTCCTTCGCCGCCCGCACCGACTCGGCGAGTGAACGCTTCAGATCCTCGGCGATCTCCGAGAAGTGGTCGCGTAGCACCCGCTTGATCCGGCCCATGCGGTCTCGCGACTCCTTGCCGACCTGGAAGATCGACTCATCGATCAGTCGCCGTACCGCCATCTTCGCCTCGTTGCGCCGCTGCTCGAGCCGTTGATTGGCATCCTGCCGGTAGGCGAATCCGCCCATCATCAGACCGGCGGCCACCGAGAGCGGGTTGACCAGAGCCATCCCGGCGAGGCTGGTCATCAGCCCGAACATGAGGATGCCGCCGTAGGACCCCTTCATGCCGACCATCACCTTCTGGCCCAGCGAGAGCCGGCCGGAACGCACGAACTCCAACCCGCCGATCGCTCGCAGCGCCTGCTCGGCACCGTCCAGCGTCAGATCGGGCAGCGCGGCTCGGCCGTCGAGGGAGAAATGGCGGGCCACCACCTCGGCCAGATGCTCGCTGCGTTGATGGGCCCAGACGAAGTTGTCCGAGACCGCCTGCGTGACCGACTCCGCGAGCCAGAGGCCGACGTCGTCCCACACCTCGCCGGGATCGCAGTCTTCGATCAACTGCTCCGCCTCGCGTCCGACCGCACGCAAGCGGTCGCGCAGGTCGAACTCGATATCCGAGACGAGCTCGGCAGCACCGTCGGACAGCGTCTGCTGCCAGCGCGCCGAACGACGGGTGAGCTGGTCGGCGACATCGCGGGCGTCCTCGAGCTCGCGCACCACCTCGGCCGCACCGGAGGCGGCCCCCAGGGCGCGCAGCTCCGCTTGCAGCACCATCATGAGATGCTCCCCGACGCCGGTGATATCGGTGGCTGCGGCACGTCGACGCTCCGCCAGGACATCCGCGCGGACGACATCGTGCAGATGGGTGCCGAGTGCGGCGACCTGCGCCTCCCGCGCGAGCTCCTCGTCATGTTCGCGGCCCGCCAGATCGTGCAACAGCGCGGATGTCGCGAGCAACGGCACCTCGATCTCGGCCGCGGCGAGGTGCTCGCGGTCAGCATCGAGGATCGTCCGCCACTGATGCTGCAGATCGATCTTGCTGACGACGCAGGTGATGCGCGGGCACAGGGCCACAGCCTGTCTCAGGAAGCTCATCTCCGGTTGGGTGAATTCCTGTGTCGCGTCCGAGAGCATGATGGCGGCATCGGCCTGTGGGAGCAGGGTGAGGTTCGTGGAGATCTGGGCTTGGGCCCGCCCGACTCCGGGCGTGTCCACCAGAACCAATCCGTCGGCCAGGAAGGAGCGGGGCAGCCGGACCTCGGCGTGCAGCGAGCCCGCAAATCCCGTCTCGCCGGCCAGTTCGGTGACATGGCGGCGCAGCTGCCGTGGGTCGATCGGTGTGCGGATCGAGGCCTGCTCCTCCTCGAACTCCGTGACCAGCAGCGCGCTCGGCTGCTCACCCCAGCTCACGGAGGTCGGCACCGCGGTGGCCACGACATCGTCGACCGGGCAGACGGGCGCATCGATGAGAGCGTTCACCAGGGCGCTCTTGCCCTGTTTGAACTGACCGACGACCACCACCTGGACGGCGGTGTCGTTCACGAGCGTGCGCGTCTCGTCGAGTCGCGTGGTGAGCTCGGGCCGGCCGTGCGAGGTCGCGAAGGTGCCCAGCCGCTCGACGATCTCGTCGAGGGAGGGGGAATCGTGGGGTACGGGAGACGCTGACACGTGGGCTCCTCTGAGGCGCGGGGATGGGATGACACCGGAACCAGACCTCCGACCGTTGCGAACCGTCAGGCTCGCAACGGCCGGAGACCGTCCGGGGTCAGCCCGCGTTGTAGTCGTAGTCGTAGGTGTAATCGTTGACGGTCGTGTCGATCGTGGTGTCCGTCGGCGCGTACGTGTTGCCCGAGCCCTGCTCGTAGTAGTCGCCGCCGTAGGAGCTGCCGCCACCGTCCTGGTAGAAGTCGCCGCCGTAGGAGTTGACGGCGCCCTGCTCGTAGTAGTCGCCGCCGTAGGAGCTGCCGCCACCGTCCTGGTAGAAGTCGCCACCGACCGAGTTGTCCTGAGACAGGTCCACGCCGACATCGCCCACGTTGACCGAGTTGTCCTCGGAGAAGTCGGCATTGACATCACCGATCGTGGTCGACTCGTCGGTGGTCGTGGTGTTGCCGGAGTCGGTGATCGTGGCGTTGCCCGAGTCGGTGATCGTGGTGTTGCCCGAGTCGGTGGTATTGCCCGAATCATTCACCGAGTTGTCCGACAGATCCACCGCGAGCGTTCCCACGCTGATCGAATTGTCGTTATTGAGTGAATCGGTGATGGCCACCGTGTTGCCCGAGTCGGTGGTGTTGCCGGAGTTGCGGCTGTCGGTGTTGTTGATGCCACCGGCGTTCGAGCCGTTCTCCCAGTAGTCGCCGCCGACCGAGTTGTCCTCGGACAGGTCCACCGACACGTCGCCGACGTTGATCGAGTTGTCATCGGTGGTGGTGTTGCCCGAGTCGGTGATGTTGCCCGAATCGTTGATCGAGTTGTCCGACAGATCGATGTCGCCGACGTTGATCGAGTTGTCATCGGTGGTGGTGTTGCCCGAATCGTTGATCGAGTTGTCCGACAGATCGATGTCGCCGACGTTGATCGAGTTGTCATCCGTGGTCGTGTTGCCCGAATCGTTGATCGAGTGGTCCGACAGATCGATGTCGCCGACGTTGATCGAGTTGTCATCCGTGGTCGTGTTGCCCGAGTCGGTGATGTTGCCCGAATCGTTCACCGAGTTGTCCGACAGGTCCACCGACACGTCGCCGACGTTGATCGAGTTGTCGTCGACCGTCGTGTTGCCGATGCCTCCGGTGTTCGAGCCGTTCTCCCAGTAGTCGCCGCCGACCGAGTTGTCCTCGACGGTGGTGTTACCGGAGTCGTTCACCGAGTTGTCCGACAGATCGACCGACACGTCGCCGACGTTGATCGAGTTGTCGTCTGTGGTCGTGTTCCCGGAGTCGGTGATCGTGGTGTTGCCCGAGTCGGTGGTGTTGCCCGAATCGTTGACCGAGTTGTCGGACAGATCGATGTCGCCGACGTTGATCGAGTTGTCGTTGCCGATGCCTCCGACATTCGAGCCGTCTTCCCAGTAGTCGCCGCCGACCGAGTTGTCCTCGACGGTGGTGTTACCGGAGTCGGTGATCGTGGTGTTCCCGGAGTCGTTGACCGAGTTGTCGGACAGATCGATGTCGCCGACGTTGATCGAGTTGTCGGAGTTGTCGGAGTTGTCGTTGCCGATACCTCCGACATTCGAGCCGTCTTCCCAGTAGTCGCCGCCGACCGAGTTGTCCTCGACGGTGGTGTTCCCGGAATCGGTGATGTTGCCCGAGTCGTTCACCGAGTTGTCGGAGTTGTCGGTGATCGTGGTGTTACCCGAGTCGGTGATGTTCCCGGAGTCGTTGATCGAGTTGTCGGAGTTGTCGTTGCCGATGCCTCCGACATTCGAGCCGTCCTCCCAGTAGTCACCGCCCACCGAGTTGTCGGAGTTGTCCGAGTTGTCGGTGATCGTCGTATTGCCCGAGTCGTTCACCGAATGATCGGAGTTGTCGTTACCGGAGTTCTCGGCCTGGTTCTGATTGCCGCCGACGGTGGTCGAGTTGTCGTTACCGGAGTTCTCGGCCTGGTTCTGGTTCCCGCCGACGGTGGTCGAGTTGTCGTTACCGGAGTTCTCGGCGTTGTTCTGGTTCCCGCCGATCGTGTTACCGGTGTTCTCCGCCTCGTTGTTGATCTGGTCCCCACCGAGGGTCAGCTTGCCGTCACCGTTCTGGATCATGTCGCGCCCGGCGGCCTGCGCGTCATCGGACGCCACGGTGTTGCCGTGGCCGACGACCACCGGATCGTTGGGGGCGAACTCGCCTCCGACGGCGAGACCGCCGTCGCTGGCGAAGGCCTGGCGCACATCGCCCTCAGCCCAGATGTTCTGGCCGAAGTGCGTGCCACCGTAGCTGCCGATGGCGATGTTCTTGACCAGGTAGTTGATCATCTCGCCGGGTGTTCCGCCGCCACCACCGACGGCGGCGATGGCTACCGCGCCGGGAACCGAGTTGGCGATCAACGGTGTCAGCGCGTCGACATCCGCGCACGAGATATCGCCGAGCCCGGCCGCGGCCAGGGCACCTGACGAGTCTTCCGCGAACGCCTCGGCCTTGGACGAGTCGCCCAGCAGATCGAGAATAAAGCTCAGCAGATTACTGGCGGTCACTTCCATGAGAACTCCTCTGAATCACAAGCCCGCCGCGAAATCGACCGAGCCACTGTGACGCTATGTCGACGCGTCGATCCCGCCCAACGGGGACGACCCCCCTCTTTTCGACCGCGGGCCCTGCGCGCCGTCACCTGTTCAGCGGAGGTGGATTAGGGGATGGATGAGGGGATCGGGCCTCGACAACTGGGTGGTGAACCCCTATGGAGGACCCGATCGCTGGATTAGACTCGCACTCGGACGGCCCTCGGGAGGGCCGATTCATGCTCGGATCACGGGGGTATCCGACGACCAGATCACCCCTAGCGACTCGGGAAGTGTCGACATGATCGGAATCGACGTAGGTGCCACGGATGTCACCCACAGCGACGGCAGCACGTTCCTCCACAGAGTCCCCGACACCCCCGCGGATCTTCTCGCCCGCGTCGCCGGGGACCTCCCCGATGTCCGTGTCGATGAGAACGGATGCTCGTTGCGGCCCGCCCGAGAGATCTACGCGACGATCGTCGCCCGGTCGATCCCGCCGCGTCATCGCGGATCGACCGTCGCAGTGGCCACCCCGGCCTGGTGGAGTCCACGCGTGATCGACCAGGTCCGCTCGGCTCTACTGGCGCAGTCGCTCGAGGCGGTGCTGGTCAATGAGGCCGAGGCGGCTGTCGCCGAGCACCAGGCGACGGGGCACCGTATGCCAGAGACGGTGGCCGTCGTCAGCGTCCGGGCCGCGTCCAGCAGCGTCGCGATCGTGGAGCATTGCCAGGAACGGCCCGCCGCGCGGGTGGCCCCCGCGTTCGTCCTCGACGAAGGCGGGGACCGGCTCGATGTCGCTGTCCTGCACCATCTGGTCGACGGTCTCACCGATCTAGGCGACATGATCGACGGTGAGGATCCGGCGACCATCGCCGCTGCCCGCGAGGCGTTGCGCCACTGTCGCGAGCTACGTGAAGCCCTCTCGGTGAGCACGGTGGAGACGCTGCATCCGGAGTTGCCGGGAGCCGACCACCACCTCCGATTGGTGCGCAGTGAGCTCGAGGAGCTCGCCGCCCCCTGGATGGCCTCGGTGACGCATATGGTGGCCTCCGCCCTCGACCAGTACGGGCAGCCGGTCGACGCCCTCCTCCTCGTGGGAGGACTCGCCGCCATGCCGATGGTCAGTCAATATCTCTCGGCCGAGCTGGCCGTCGAGGTACTGGTCGCGCAGGAGCCGCGGCTGGTGGTCGCGCGGGGTGCGCGACGACTTCTCCCCGAGGAGGTTCCGGCAGGCCGGGGGAGGGGGGTCGGCTCCTGGTTTCGCGGCAGCTCGCGTCGCTCGAAGACGACGCGGGTCGACGGCCGCCGGCGTCGGGAGGAGACCCCGCAGATCGACGCGCCGCCAGGACGGGTCGCGCTGGCACTACCACCCGGTTCGCTCGATGACGCGGCTCCCGAACGCCTGGTCGAGGAGTTCACACCGGTCTCCGGCACCGCGCCTGCCCGCGGACATCGGCAGCTGACGTCATGAGCGCCGGCGCCCTTCAAGAGCTCGAGGCCTCGATGCCCGACCTGCCCGACGACGCGATGACCGCGCGGCGCACGCTGCAGCTGCACGTCGCGCTCAGCTGTCCCGCGAACGCCGCCGAGCTCGCGCGCAGGGTCGGCCGTCCGGAACGCGCCATCCGCGACGACCTCGACGCGATGATCGCCAACGGCACGCTCCATGTGCAGGACGGTGTCCTCCGCACGACCGCGGCGGCGCGGCTGGTCGCCGAGGCACTTCCCGGCGAGGTCCGCGAGATCCACGAGCTGGTGCTCGCCGATGTGGATGCCGCGAGTGCGCGTCCGGCGACATTGATCGCCCTGGCCGAGTCCGGCTGCCGGGACCCGAAGCTGCTCGGGCATCTGGTCCGCGTCGTCAACGAGCATCCCGATGGCGCTTCGGTCACCGCGATCCTGACCGCGGTGGCCCGATCGACCGGGCTTGAGGACGCTGGGGTGCAGCTACTGCGTGCCACCGATGCGTCCATCCGGGGCCGGACGGAGCTCGTGTTACGTCTCACCGAGGCTCTGGTCACCGCGGGTTCGGCGGCGACACGCAAGCGAGCCGCCGTCTTGGCGGCCGGTGCCCATGTGCAGAGCGCTCGACTCGAGCGCGCTGGGGCACTTTACCGGCATGTCGGTGGGGACGAGCTCGGCCAGGACGCCGCCTGGGCGGTGATGACCGCGCTCGGGCGGGGCGATCTGGAGGCCGCCCGCGTGTGGCGCGCGGCGATGGGCGATGACGCGCTGACGAGCCAGTCGTCCGGCCTGCTCGACTTCGCCGACGGGCTCCTGCGCAGCGTCGAGGAGCCGGGCTCGGTATCCCTCGACCGACTGGCACGTTCGCTGTCGGCCTTGGGGCCTTTCGGCGCGGAGCTCGTGTTGCCCGACACTCCGGCCGCCATCGGCGCGCTCTTCGCGATCAGCCGCGGAGAGCCCGCCACGGCGGAGGTGCTGCTCGACCGCGCGCTGCGCGCGGGTCTCGGGGGTGAGGCGGGGCGTCGTCGCCATCTGCTGGTCTCCGCCTGGTCGCTCATGGTGCAAGGTCGGCTACACGCCGCAGATCAACGCGTCGAGTCGCTCGGTTCGCTCGAGGAGCTGGGGGACCGGGACCTGTTGTTCTACTGGGGGCTGCGCGCCGGCCTCGCACGGCGCCGCGGTGATGCGCACGAGACGCGTGCCGCGTGGCGCGAGTTCCGCGATCGCACGCTGGGCGTCAGCCTGAGCCTGTACGATCTCCTGCCGCTGGGGGAGATGATGGTGGTGGCGGCGCGGTTGCACGATGCCGAGCGGGTGGCTCCGATGGTCGAGCAGGCACTCTCGGTACTCGAGGGACTCGGACACCCGCCGTCGTGGGCCGCTCCGTTGCACTGGTGCGGTGTGCAGGCGGCCTTCCAGAGTGAGGATCCGGCAGCGCTCATGCCCCACGCCAATGCGCTCGCCACAGCCGCCTCGCGCAGCTCCTATGCCGCGACGCTGGCGCGGGCCGGTCGCACCTGGCTGGATGTCCTACGTCGGGAGGCCGATCTCGCCGCGGTGGAGGTCAGCGTGCGCGAGCTCGCTGCCACCGGCCACGTCTGGGACGCGTCGCGGCTCGCGGGTCAGGCGGCGCTGCAGCATCCAGACCGCGAGGGGACCCTCGCGATGATGCAGCTGGCCCGCGAAGTCAGCAAGGGCCACCAGCAGACCCAGCCGGTGCCGCCGCGGTCCTCGACGCTCACTGCCCGGGAACTCGAGGTCGGTCGGCTGGTGCTCGACGGCCAGGGCTATCGGGCGATCGGCGAGCAGTTGTTCATCTCGCCGAAGACGGTCGAGCACCATGTGGCGCGGATCCGCAACCGGCTCGGCGCCACCAGCCGCGGCGAGCTCCTGGAGATGCTGCACGACATCGTGACCGCGACGGATCGGTGAGCCAGGGGAGGGGAGCGGCACCGGCCCGCGGGCTACTCCGGCGTCGCCCCGGCCTCCCGGAGCAGGCGCGCGACCTCGCCCCGTGACGACAGGCGGAGCTTGCGGAGCACATTGGAGACGTGCGAGCGCACTGTCGCCACCGACACGACCATCGACTCGGCGATCTGATTGTTCGAGCGTCCTTCGGCGAGCTGCTCGACGATCTGTCGTTCACGGTCCGTGAGGGTGGCGAGGAGACGCGCGGCGGGGCTCTGAGCAGCCGGCGACGCGGGGGAGAAGCGGGCACGGACGGCCGACAGATAGGCCTCGGCACCGAGGCGTTCGAGGATCTCGATGGCCTGCTCGGTCACCCGACGTGCCTCCTCGTGAGCGCCTTGCTCGTTCAGGAAGACGCCGAAATCGGCGAAGGTCAACGCCTGCGGGAGGGGGAGACCGTCGACCGCAACGGCGGACTCATAGTGGCGCCGCGCGGTCGACGCGTCACCGCGGGCCTCGGCGAGCCGCGCGCGCAGCCAATCGAGACTGCCCCAGTACTCCAGCCAATGGACGTCCCGCCAGGCAGTCAGCTCTTCGATCAGGTCGGCCGCTTGATCGAGTCGTCCGAGCTCGATGAGGGCCAGGACACGGTAGGTGAGGTAGCCGCGGTGGGTATTGGACAGCCGGTCGACCGTCGGCCCCTGGCTCGCGCGCAGCACTCCTTCGGGGTCGCCCGCAGCACGGGCCGCCTCGCATTCGGCCATGACGGCGGTGTCCGCCGCGTAGCCCTCCCACATGATCTCGTGCTGATGCCGGGCCAGCTCGAGATGGCGTTCGATATCGCGGCCGCCGCGGACTGCCGCGATGATGGCGCGCAAGGCCGCGAAGGTCGGCCGTGTCTCGACATCGAGGGCATCGAAGGCGATCTCCTCGGAGAGATCGATGAGGGTGCCCGCCTCGGCGTAGTCGCCGCGCAGGACGAGACAATCGGCGAGGATGAGCCGGGCCGTGCCGGCCGCCCACGGCTCGCTGACGCGGTCGAGGAGTTCCACACCCCGGCGGGCGAGACGTTCGCCGGTCGTGAAGCGGCCGAGGGCCAGCTCGGCGCCACTCACGGCCACGAGGCTGTCGACCTTCAGCGGACCGTCGGGCATCTCCTCGATCCGTCGTTCCAGCTCGGGAAGCGCTTCGGCGACGGCCGACAGCTCGAACATCCGCTGGTCGTGCACCGTGCGATAGCAGTCCAGCAGCACCAGATACTCCTGGGGCGCGACCATCCAGGCCAGACGTGCGTCACCCAGCTCGGCGGCATCGGCGGGCGCCTTCTCGAAGAGGGTCCGCGCGTGGTCGATGAGCAGCGGAACCATGGAGGGGTCGTTCGTGCGCATCGTCATGATGACCACGAGGAACGACAGGAAGGCCGAGATGGTGCGATCGTCCGGGTCGGAGCTCTCCAGCGCGAGCAACGCCATCACCTGCTCCTGGGGGAGCTCGCTCTCGACCCGGTGAGCGGCGAGCACGATGAGGATGAAGTCGCGCAGCGTGGACGGGGGGAGCCGTTCGTATTCGTCGGCGAGGTCGAGGATCAGATAGCCGGTCTTGCCGCGGATATGCGCCACGGCGAGGCTGATCAGCAGCTCCTGGCGCGTGGCGGTGTCGTCGGCGAGGTCGAGCGCGGTCCGCAGGATGTCCGAGGCGTTGCCGAATCCACCGTGATCGAGGGCCTCCGATACGTAGTAGTTGACCTGTTTGCCGAGCTCTTCTGACCACTGCTCCGCGCCTTTCAGGGCGTGGCGGACCGAACGATAGCCCGAGGTGATCGTGGCGAGGGCGCGGGAGATCGCGCGGACCCGGTCGGCGGCGATGGTGTCGCGGATCGCCTGTGCGACCAGAGCATGTCGAGGCACGATCGTGGCACCGAACCCGGACTCGCTGAGCACGCCCGCGGCGCTCGGCTCGGACAGCTCGACTCGCTCGCCGAGCAGGTCCGCGGCGGCGTGGAGGTCGGCCCGGGACATCTCGTGTCCGGCGAGGCAGACGATCTCGGTCGTCGCGCGGGCCGGCGCGCTCAGCTCACGGAAGCCGTGCAGCAGCGGATTCTCGTCGCTGGTCGCCCCGCGGATCGGCAGATCCCAGATGAGGTGGAGGTGGGCCACCTCATCGGGTGTCAGCTGACGCAGGATCGCGTCCAGGCGCAGGAACGAGCCGCTGGTCGCCTTGAGCAGCCGCTCGCCGGTGCGCGCGGACACGCCCGTGCCCAGGCGGTCGGCGGCGAAGGCGCGGATCTCGTCGGTCGTGAGCGGGTCGATCTGGTGGACCAGGTCCTGCGGGCTGTGGGAGATGAGCTCGGCGAGCACCTGTCCGAAGGACCCCTGCTCGTAGGGAGTCCGGGCCCCGAAGCCGAGAAGGACATGGCGCCGATGGATGCGGGGGATGACGTACCGCAGGACCCGCTGCGATTCTGTGTCGATCCATTGAACATCGTCGATGAGCACCACGGCTCCGTCAGCGGCGTTCTCACGGAAGCGGCGGAGGCACTCGCGGGCGACGGGGATCGGCTGCGTCTCACGGTCGGGCTCGAAGTCCCAGTCGTCGAACAGGCCGCTGGCAGCAAAGCGCTCGATGAAGCTGTAAGGCTCGCCGCACTCGATCTCATCGGCATTGGCGAAGTAGACCGGCCAGGAACTGGATTCCTGGCCGGCGATGCCGAGCTCGCGCAAGAGGAAGGTCTTTCCCATGCCGGCCATGCCTTCGACCAGCAGCGTGAGGCCGCCTTGGGCCACCGCCTTCTGCACGACATCGACGGCGAACCGTCGCCGCTCGAAGGCAGGCGAATACGGCGAGTCCCGAAGCATGGGCTCAGGTTAACCCCAGTCATCGGCCTGATTCGGCCTGTTTCAGGGGCCCGAGAGAACCATTTTCCCTAGGCGCTGCCATGGTCCGGGCTTCGCTCCAGATTGATCCGATAATATATATTATGTCAACTTGTGTCCAGAGAAGCCTTCTCGGCACGACCCGGTGTCCCTCCGTCATCGTCCCAACGCTCCCCTTCGTCCTCCGCGGCAGGGTTCACCCTGGGCGCCGCCTGGAAGTCGATGAGTGCGGCCTGCGATGTGAGCGACTGAAGCCTGCTCGCCTCCCGAGTCTGGGCGTCGCGAGCCCGCCGGTCGCGCGCATCGTCCTCGTCGTGAATCTGCTGGACGGCGTCGTCGATCACACGCGTGAGGTGGTAGCCGAGCCCGGCGGCGAGCTCACGCAGAGTGGTCTCGGTGACCATGAGTCGCCGATCGACGACCGCCAGCCGGATGTGTCGATAGCCGGCGGCATCGAGCTCCTCGCGGACGGCGCGCCCTTCGATCCGGCTCTTCTCCGCCCCGGTGACCCGGCGTGAGAGCACGATCGGCACGGTATAGCGGTCGGGCCCACCGGGGACACCGACATCAGGTGGCAGGCCACCGACGAGTACCTCGGTGAGTCTCAGCGGGCTCATCGCCGCGGACGCGGATGCGGACATCGTGTCCCCCACTTCTGCCGTGTTCCTCCGCCGCCGAAAGCCACGGAGAGAAAGGCCTTCGCGTAGACACCGGACGACACGTCGCCGGCGATGGATACCGCGGCTGTGCCCAAGCGTGTTGGGAGCCGGAACGGACACACGGCGATTCGTTCTCGTCGCGGCCGCATCGACGTGCTGGCCGTGGTACTAGACCCGCGGATCGTGTACTCGATCTACGCGACATGGTGTTCGAAGGAGATGTGGCCTGGTTGCCACCTACCTGCAGTCTAGCGCGCGTCACCCACTCCCTCGCGACCAGCAGTAGGTGGCTCCAGCGGGTAGGCTGGAGGCGCGCGTCGAACCTTTCAGAGTGTCAGGCAAAGGGCCCGCAGAAGGCGGCCCACCATGTTGTACACCAGCGGTAAACCATCCTCCGGCGCAGTGCGATCGGCGGATGAGTTCACTAATCTCTACACCGGGCTCATGCACGAGGTCCGCGACCGAGGCCTGTTGCGTAAACGACCCGCGTACTACTACCGCCAGATCGCCGTCGCCGTCATGACCTTCGTCGCGCTCTGGGCAGCGGTGGTGCTCATCGGTGACTCGTGGTTCCAGCTGATACCAGCGGCCGTGATGGGGATCGTCCTTGCCCAGTTCGGCTTCCTCGGACATGACGCGGCCCACCAGCAGATCTTCGGCTCCCGCGTCGCGAACGCGTGGACCGCGCGCATCCTGGCCGGGGCCTTCGCCGGGCTGAGCTACGGGTGGTGGCGAGGCAAGCACAACAAGCACCATGCCGCGCCCAATAAGGAGGGATACGATCCCGACATCGCCCCTGGGGCCATCGCCTTCACCCGCGACATCGTCGAGTCTCGCACCGGGTTCACCGGGTGGCTGGCGCGGCGTCAGGGATGGTTCTTCGTTCCGCTGCTCACCCTCGAAGGGCTGAACCTGCATGCCTCGAGCATCCGCGCGCTACTCCCCCGTCAGCAGCTGCCGTGGAGACGACTCGAGCTCGTCATCGTCACGACTCGCCTCGCGGCGTACGTCGCGCTCCTGGTGCTGCTGCTCCCGCCCGGGATCGCCGCGGCCTTCTTCGCGGTCCAGATGGCGGTGTTCGGCCTCTGCCTGGGCGGATCCTTCGCGCCGAACCACAAGGGCATGCCGATCGTGCCGGCCACCATGAAGATCGACTTCCTGCGGCGCCAGGTCCTGATGTCACGCAATGTCCGAGGGAACTGGTTCATCGACCGGGCGATGGGCGGGTTGAACTACCAGACGGAGCACCACCTCTTCCCGAGCATGCCCCGACCGACTCTCAAGCGCGTCCAGCCCCTGGTCCGCGACTATTGCCGCCGCCATGGCATCGCCTATACCGAAGAGACGCTCTTCACCTCCTACGGCATCGTCATCAGATACCTCAACGACGTGGGCCTCCGTGCCCGCGCACCCTTCGACTGTCCTCTCGCTCGCGAGATGCGCTGATCGACAGAGCGCTCCCCCGCCGCGGCGGCTCACTCGGGAAGGCGCGCGAGCAGTTCCCCGTTCACGATCGCGAACCAGGCGTCCGGCTCTTGTCCCCAGGCCCGCCAGCCGGCGGCGATCCGGACGAGATCGTCACCGGTGACACCGTAGCGACTGGCCTGCTCGGCGAACAGCTCGGCGGAGTACCGCTCGGCCTGACTATGCCCCCACCATCGGCAGGTCTCGGAATCGGCGTAGTTCCATGTACCGGCCGTGTAGCGGACATCGGTCAGGCCTGCCGCTTGGGCCCAGGTGCGCATCCGCCTGGCCGCGTCGGGCTCGGCGCCGTTGCCCCGGGCCACTCGACGGTAGATGGTCCGCCACTCCTCCAGCTCCGGGAGTTCTGGATACCAGGCCATGGCCGCGTAGTCGGCGTCGCGGGCAGCCACCCAGCCGCCGGGCTTGGCCACCCTCGCCATCTCCCGGAGCGCGCCGACCGGATCGGTCAGGTGCTGAAGCACCTGGTGGGCGTGCACGATGTCGAAGCTGTCGTCCTCGAAGGGCCGCGCCATGACGTCACCCAGCTCGAAGCGGGTACGGGTGTCCCCTCGCTCGGCAGCACCCGCGCGGGCCGCAACGAGCGGCTTCTCCACGTTCTCGATTCCCACCACGACACCCGGTGCGACGATCTCAGCGAGGTCCAGAGTGATCGTTCCCGGCCCGCAGCCGACATCGAGGACGCTCATCCCCTGCCGCAGCACCGGAAGGAGATAGCCCGCGGAGTTCGCCGCCGTGCGCGCACCATGCGAGGCCAAGGTGGCACGCTCGTGTCCATGCGTGTAGCGGGTGGAAATTTCACTATCCGAGACGTTCTCGCTCATATTCCGAGACGATGCCAGATGGACCCCAGCCCCGTCGAGGACCCGGTCGCATCGTGGACATCGCGAACGCCACGGCCACCACCCGCGGATCAGTCCACCACGACGTCGACGGCGAGACGGCAGTATCGACCAACGAAGTCCTTCAGCGCCCCCATGTCGATCGCGGACACCGCGGTGGGCGGCAGGCCGCGCAGATGGACCGTGGTGCCATGCTCACGGGCCGGCGGTAGTGGCTCGAGCTCGCCCACGGGCATCCCATAGCGATAGCTCTGGTACCAAGAGCCGTCGCTGCGCCGGTTCTCATGCACGAGTTCCTCGCACACCGCAGCCACAGTGGACATGCCGCGCCTGGGCGCGCCATCGGGAAGCGTCGGTGGCGTGGCGGCAGCGTAGAACCGGACGTCGCGCGTGGCCATGACCGGCTTGCGGATCATCGTGCCGTCGACATCTCGACGTGTGTCGGTGCCCCGTCCGTCGTCGCTGACAGTGACGCCCGACCGGTGGATCCGGACCATGGCGGAGCCGATCCTGCCCTGCGCCTCGGCTTCGTCATCGGCGTAGGCCAGCACTTCGAGGATCATATGCACCACCTGCTCCACGCCGATGTCCCCCACCGACCGTCGCGCCTCGTCGAGGTGGGCGATGTCGACATCGCGCGACCAGTCGTGGGTCAGCGTGACCCACGACGTCCGATCCCCCTCCGGCTGAAGGCGCCGTATCAGCCGCCGCTCCACGGGGCCATGCGCATGACGCACGGCGACGTCGCCGATGTCCTGCCATCCAGTGGCCTCATACAGCGCGATCGCCCGGTCGTTGGTGTCGATCACCCATAGCTCCAGCGTTGGAAAGCCCTGTCGTGCGGCTTCCTCACCAAGGTGGTGCAGGAGCGCGGTGCCGATGCCCTGCCCCCATTCCGCGGGCTCCACGGCGAGATACCGGAGTTCGAGCCGATCCTCGTGCGGGACGATGACGCTGAAGCCGACCGGATGGTCGGTGTCGTCAGCGATCTGCAACGAGGAGCCGGGCGCCGAGAGCGCGGACCGTATCCCCTCCGCCTTGCTCGCTGTGTCCTGCGGATCGACGCCGTCGCGTCGGGCGGTCGCGCGAGCCCAGATTCCAGCGGCGCACAGCTGCGCTCCCTCCCCGGAGACGGCGCGAATCATGTACGGCGAGGTCAATGACCGCCTCGGCTGGTGACGATGCCGCGCACGTAGGCGGCCTGTCCCGCGTGCTGTAGGCCATCGGCGATGACGCTGACCAACCTGACCGCCAGCGACACGGGCGGGTCCCAGCGCTCGTCCACGATCCGATCGAGGTCCTCATCGCGCAACGTCGCGACATAGCGTCGTGTCCGCTCAGTCACCGCTCGGAGATAACCGGCGAGCAGGTCGGCTGAAGCGACCACCGAGTCGACCTGCTCGCTGGTGTATCCGTAGCCGGTGTCCTCGACGGGCACCGGCAGGTCGAACCGCTCGTGCCATCCTTCGGCGACCCACGCCTGAGCGCCTCCGCACGCGTCGGCGATGTGGTCGTCCTGCACCCGGGCCAGGTGCCAGACTAGCCAGGCGATCGAGTTATTGCCTCCCGGACGTTCCGCGAGCTCGTCCCGCGAGAGATTGCCGAGGGCCGCGGCCGCGGCCGACTCGATCCGGGTGAAGGCATCGTCAAGGAGAGCTGCTGTGGTGACCATGTCTCCACGCTACGACCGACCGCTCTCCCCTGCCATCCGCTGCGTTTCCTACCGTCGACGCGCGCCCGGTGCCGACCATCCGCGGCGCATCGACACGAGGCGTAGGCCCAGGCACACCAGTGCCGGCCCCACGTACACGATCCCGGCCGCGTCGAACGCCTCGGCCACCGTCGTGAGGGTGGCACCGACGATCGCGGGGATCGCATAGAGTTCGCCGCTGAAGACCACCGGCGTGCGCCCGGACAGCACATCGCGGACGATGCCGCCCCCCACGGCCGTGAGGACTCCGAGCAGCACCGCCGTCGCGGGCGTGATGTCGTGACTCAAGGCGGCGATCGTGCCGGTGACACAGAAGGTCGCCAGACCGACGGCATCGAGCAGCATGACGACACGTTCTCGACGCAGCACGCGGTCGTGCTGCCAGAAGATCAGCGCGGCCGCGAGAGTCGCGGTCAGCAGCCGTTCCCAGCTACCGATGTTGACCGGCGGGTTGACGCCGAGCAGCACATCGCGGAGGACCCCTCCGCCGAGACCGGTCATCATGGCCAGGACGACGAGACCGACGATGTCGAAATCCCGACGGACCCCGACGAGAGCGCCGGTCATCGCGAAGACGAAGATGCCCGAGAACTCCAGCACCGCGAGGACGGTTGCAGTCACCACGACATCGTAGGGCGCGCGAGGTTCCACCCTCCGCTCCCCCGCGCCAGCGGTGAGTTATCCCGCATCTCGCCCGTGGGCGGTGAGCTGTCACGCACTTTCGTCGTCGGAGTGCGGGATGGCTCACCGCCCATCCGCGGCGATCACTCACGGCCCGGGCAGGAGACTCGCGAGGCGATGCGTGGGGAAACCGTCGCGCGTGGGACGAAGGATGTGCTTCCACGGTTGCCCTGACCACCACGAAGTCACATCCTCCGTCCCACGCGGCGCAGGAAACAGCTCACCGGCGGCCTCACCGATCCCCGGCAGAGCGGGAGCATGGCGGCATCCCAGATCGCGTTCGTTTGGTTCTCGGGATCATCCCCGCTCGTGCGGGGAGCACCACAGCAGCCAGAAGCCGGCCGCCACGTAGTCCGGATCATCCACGCTCGTGCGGGGAGCACGCCGGCTTCATGGCGTTCAACTGCGTCAGCAGGGGATCATCCCCGCTCGTGCGGGGAGCACTGGGTGTCGTCCTGCGGCACCACCACGACGCGGGGATCATCCCCGCTCGTGCGGGGAGCACGCTTGCTGACCTGCGCAAACACACGTCGATGAGCGGTTTCGGCATCACTTCTCTACCACGCCCACGTCTCGTTTGTGAAAGACGCCATCCCCGTCTACGCCGACTCCCCCGAGCACTCCGCTGCGCTCCGTGCAGGGAGGTACCCCCACCACCGGCAGATCCACGCCGGACACCTCGAATGCCGTATCAACCCCGTCAACGGCGTCCCCGAATTCCGACGACCCGGCACCCGACAATGGAAACGCAACCACCGATGGCGACCCTGATCATGACCGCGGACGTAACCTGGAGGCGAGGTGGTTCAATGACGCGTGATGACAGCCGTCAACGCGCCATGCGCTACCGCATCGGTGACGAGGACCCGCCGGCTTCCGAAACTGAGCAGAGCGAGTACGAAGCGGGCCGCGAACGCCGTCTCGAAGCGCAACCGTTGTGGATCGACCAGCAGATCCGCTCAGCCATGGCTCGCGGCGACTTCGACAACCTCCCATACGCTGGCAAGCCCCTGCCCGACCGGCTTCTCAGGAACGACCCGGACTGGTGGGTCAAACAGCTCATCGAACGCGAACGCGTCAGCGGAGTCCTTCCCCCAGCACTGCAACTGCGCAAGGACGACGCAGCCCTGGACAGTCTCCTCGACGCCATCTCCTCGGAACGGCGAGTCCGGGAGGAGATCGAATCGTTCAACGCCCGCGTCATCGAGGCCCGGCGGCAGCTCCTCGGCGGCCCCCCGGTCGTCACCCCTCTGCGCGACGTCGAGGCCGAGGTCACCGCCTGGCGAGAACGCGCCGAACACCGTCGTGTCGCTGCGCAGCACCATGACGACACTCCAACCAGTCGGTCACCACGCCGGCGCTGGCTCCGGCGCCGGAGCGCATGACTCTACATATCGAGCTCCCAGGCCGATACGACCTCCACCGCTCCCTGAGCCCGCTCCGACGTGGTCCGTACGACCCGACGTTCCGGCGACGAGGCGACGAGATCTGGAACGCTGTCCGCTCGCCGGAAGGACCCGCCACCCTACGCCTCCGGCAGCTCACGCCCGCCCTCGTCGAAGCCGACGTATGGGGTCCCGGTGCCGAATGGGCCGCACACCGCCTACCCGAGCTGCTCGGTGCCGCCGACGATCCCGAGAGCTTCACCCCCTCGGACGCATTGCTGGCCGACCTCCACCGCCGCACGCCAGGCCTACGCCTGCCGCGGACGCTGCGCGTCCTCGACGCCCTCGTCCCCGCGATCATCGAGCAGAAAGTCCTCGGCGTGGACGCGTTCAACGCCTGGAGCCGCATCCTGCGCCATGCGGGCACCCCCGCGCCCGGCCCGGCGCCCGCCGGGCTCCTCGCCCCACCCGACGCCACCGGCTGGTCCTCCATCCCCGCTTGGGAATGGCACCGAGCAGGCGTGGGGCCACAACGCTACCGCGCCATCCAGGCGGCGGTCCGCGTCGGAGAACGACTTCAGCAGCTGCCCTCCGAACGCCTGCCGGCAGGCCTCTCCCCCATCCCCGGCGTCGGCCGCTGGACCATCGCCGAGACGATCGTCCGGGTCCATGGTGACAGCGATGCCGTGCCGTGGGGCGACTACCACCTCGGACGCCTCGTCGGGACGGCCCTCGCCGGACGCATCGTCGACGACGACGCCACCATCGCCCACCTGCTCGCCCCCTACGCGCCCCACCGATATCGCGCCCTGCGTCTCCTCGCGCTCCACATCAGAGTCCCCCGTCGAGGTCCCCGGCGCGCCCGCGTCGACTACCGCGCCCACTAGGGTGAGCTCCTCAACGAGCGGCACCCCCTGAACCGTCTGACACTAGACGCGTGGAGCAACGATTCGTCGGGCATATCGCCGGCATGGGCACCACCTCAGGCACCCGGCTCGTGGTCGGCGTGTGGGAGCACTCCCCCTTCGGTCGCTTCTGCGATGTGATGGTCGAGGAAACCACCGGACACCGAACCCTCCTCGCTCCCACGCCCGACACCGCCGACTACGTGTCAGCCACCTATGCCTTCGACTCCGTCGACATCGCACCAGTGACCCTCACCGTCGACAACGCGCTCTGGGCGGTCCGGCATCGAGCGCTCACCCTCGACTGGCAGGTCGGCAGACGTCGACTGCTCGGCGCGCTGCTTCACCTCGTCCCCTCCGGGCTCCGTGAGAAGGAAACGTGGGCCCAGGCCATCGACCCAGTCGCACGCATCGTGCAGCCAGGCGTACGTACCCACGGGACGGCCGGAAACGACCGGACCGAGTGGTACGCCGCCGACGATGTCCATGCCATCATCGCCGCGACCGGAACCTGGCGCGGTGCCTCCCTCGGCACGCTCACACCGCTGAGACCGCCCGTCTCCTTCGGATTCTCCTCCGCGCCCCGCAGCCCGTCCCTGACAAGCGTGACGAGCATCGTCCGCGATGACGACACCCATTAGAGTGCCGAGCATGGACGCCCAGATCAGGACCGAAGGCGAGTTACGCGAGATCCTCGGAGAACCGCACCCGCGCATCCGCGACAAGGACCGTGACCGGCTGGCCGACGTCCATCGGACCTTCATCGAGGCCTCGCCCTTCTGCCTCGTGGCGACCAGCGGCGCCGACGGCAGCTGCGACGTGTCGCCCAAGGGCGATCCCGCCGGCCAGCTCGCGACCGTGCTCGACGACCGCCATCTCGCGCTCGCCGAGCGTCCCGGCAACCGCCGTGCCGACGGCTTCGTCAATCTCCTGACCAATCCGCACATCGGGCTGATCTTCGTCGTCCCGGGACGCGGCGACACCCTCCGGGTCAACGGCACCGCGCGGCTGCTGCGCGACGCCCCCTACCGGGACCGCCTGGAAGTGAAAGGGCACCGCCCGCAGATCATCTGCGAGGTCGAGATCGAACAAGTCTTCTTCCACTGTTCCAAGGCATTCCTGCGTTCTCGGATCTGGGACCCGGAGTCGTGGGACGTGGAGTCAGTCCCCTCGCGGGCGCGGATCGCGCACGCCGTGGAGCGCGCCGATGAGCCCCTCGCCGATGTCGTCGCCTACTACGAGAGCCCGGAGTACGCGGCGAATCTCTATCGCTGATCGCGCACCGCGGCGCCCTTCGCGCGCGCCGCATCGGCGAGATCCTCCTGGAACCGCAGAACACGTTCGGTCAACTCGGTGTCCCCGGCCGCAAGCATGCGCACGGCCAGCAGTCCGGCGTTGCGGGCATTGCCGATCGAGACGGTGGCGACGGGCACCCCGGCCGGCATCTGCACGATCGAGAGCAGCGAGTCCATGCCGTCGAGATACTTCAACGGCACCGGCACGCCGATGACCGGCAGGGGGGTGACGGCGGCCAGCATGCCGGGCAGATGCGCAGCTCCCCCGGCTCCGGCGATGATCGCCTCGAGACCCCTGCCGTGAGCTTCGCGACCGTAGTTGAGCATCTCGGTCGGCATCCGGTGGGCCGAGACCACGTCGGCCTCGTAGGCGATGTCGAACTCCGCCAAGGCGTCCGCGGCCGCTCGCATCGTCGGCCAATCCGAGTCCGACCCCATGACGATCCCGACGCGTGGTCGTGGGTTCATTGCTCTCCTCCGCCGGTGAGAATCGCGGCGCTGCGGCGAGCACGCGCCAGAACATCGTCGAGATCGTCGCCCACGGCCGTGACATGGCCGACCTTGCGGCCCGGCTTCACGGACTTGCCGTAGAGGTGGATCTTGACATCGGGTTCGGCGGCCAGGGCGATTGCGCGCTGAGCCCGCAGATCGGTGACGCTACCGCCCAGCACGTTGACCATGACGGTCCACGGTTGGCGCGGCCGGGGTGAGCCGAGGGGCAGATCGAGCACGGCGCGCAAGTGATTCTCGAACTGACTCGTCAGCGCGCCGTCGATGCTCCAATGCCCGGTGTTGTGCGGGCGCATCGCGAACTCGTTGACCAGCACGCGCCCGTCCTCGGTCTCGAAGAGCTCCACCGCGAGCATGCCGACGACATCGAGCCCCTCGGCGACGGTCAGGGCGATATGGCTCGCGGCCTCGGCGAGCTCGTCGTCCAGACCGGGGGCCGGGGCGATGGCCTCGACACAGATGCCGTCGGACTGACGGGATTCGACCACCGGATAGGCGACCGTCTCGCCGGACGGCCGACGGGCGATCTGGGCCGAGAGCTCACGAGTGAAGGGGACGAGCTCCTCGGCCAGCAGCCGGGCGCCGCGTTCCCGCACCGCGGAAAGCGGCTCGTCCAGGTCATGGGCTGCATCGACTCGCCAGACCCCCTTGCCGTCGTAGCCGCCGCGCGTGGTCTTGACGATGAAGGGCCAGCCGACCTCGTCCCCGAAGGAACGGAGCTGATCGGGTGCCTCGGCATCGGGCTCGACGATGCGAAAACGGGGGCCGGGCACTCCGAGCTCATCGAGTTTGAGCCGCATGTCGCCCTTGTCCTGGGCGTAGATCAGGGCTTGCGGGCCGGGACGGCAGGCGACTCCTTCGTCCTGCAGCGCCCGCAGATGCGCCGGAGGCACGTGCTCGTGGTCGAAGGTCACCGCGTCGGCGCCCGCGGCGATCCGGCGCAGCGCCTCCAGGTCGGTGTAGTCCCCCACCTCGTGGTCGACGATCACCTGGGCGGCCGACACATCCGGCCCCTCGGCCAGCAGGCGGATGTCGATACCCAGTGCGATGGCGGGCTGTTGCATCATCCGGGCGAGTTGTCCGCCACCGATCACAGCGAGTTCAGGCACGGGTATCACCCTAGCGAGCCCCGTGGCGGCCAGCTCAACGGCTGCGGAAGCCGCGCCGCTCCGACACCGTGATCGGCGAGACATTGCCGAACCCGCGCAGCAGGCGTGGCGGAAGGACCCGTGTCTCGAAGTCGTCGCCGAGCCGGTCGGCAGTGGTCTTGTCGATGAGGACGCGGTTGCTGCGGGCGACGTGGGAGAGCCGGGCCGCGAGGTTGACCGGTGGTCCGAAGACATCGCCCAGGCGGCTCAACACCGATCCGGTGGCCAGTCCCACTCGCAGGCTGGGCAGCCCGTCACTGGTGGAGAGCCGTCGGACGATCTCGAGCGCGATACGCGTCGCCTGGACCGGATCGGGGCAGACGTAAAGCACGGCGTCGCCGAGGGTCTTGATGACCCGGCCGCCGTGCGACGTGATGAGGTCGGTGGCGCGGGTCTCGAAGGTCTCGACGATCCGGGCGAGGCCGGCGTCGTCCAACTCGTTCGACAGCGCCGTGAATCGCGAGAGGTCCGCGAAACCGACGGACATCGTGGTGGAGAGCAGCTCCTCGTCAAGCGCGCCCTGAGCCTCGAGTCGGGACGCGGCGGCCGCCAGGTGGCGTCGCCAGGCGTGGATCATGAGCTGCTCGAAGGCCGGGCCGGCCGTGGCGACGAGCGCCATCGCCGCCTCCATGCGGTTGCCGGCACGTCCCTCGTCGACATCGTGTTCCAGCTGGTCGACGAGCGTCGAGACCTGCCAGTCGGCCAGACGCGCCATCGTCTGCCCGACGGCGCGCGTCAGCCGGAAGGTGGTGTCCTCACCGAGCACACCATGGTCGATGGCGGAGGCCACGATCGCGACCGCCTCGGCATCCGACTCGCCGAAGGCGGCATCCTCCCCCGGGTCCGGGAAGCCCAGCGCGCGCCACAAACGCCGGGTGTTCTCCGGGGACAGGCCCCCCTTCTCGGCGACCTCGTCGCTGGTCAGCTCGAGCCGGGAGCCGAGGATGAGCGAGACGAGCTCGTCGCGCTCATCAGCTCGATTCGCCACGAGGAACCTCCTGATGCGTGTCGTGGGCGTCGAAGACCAGTCCGCTCACGGTGCGGTGAAAGCGTTCGATGCGCGGGATGTCGTGGAGTTTGAGCCCCTCCTGCTGCGACGCATCGTGCACGACGAGCGTGCCACAGCCGAGGAGGCGATCGTTCAGATGCTTCTCGTAGTTCACGTCGTTGATGCGCATGAGCGGGATCACCCGGCCGGTGCGGGTGAGGATGCCGCGCTGCTCGACGATTCGCAGATTCGTCAGCGTGTAGGTCCACAGGTACCAGCGCAGGAACGGGATCAGCGTCGTGATGACGAACAGCACCGCGGCGACCGCGATGACGATGCCGCGGGCCCAGCCGTCGCCGCGCGAGCCGATGAAGCCGACGGCGAATCCGGCGACGCCCATGAGCACGAGTCCGAGCAGGAACGGAACGAAGAGGACCTTGATGTGGGTGCGCGTCTCCTCGACGACTTCCTCTCCGTCGAGAAGGAGCTTGCGCGACAGGCTCATGCCGGCACCTGCCAAGAAAAACGTCGAGGATGGGCAGACGCCGACATGACCTCCACCACCGATCGCTCGCTACGCTCACTCATGAGGCCGATTCTGTCATGTGCGTATCGCGGCGGGAATGTTCACGACACGACCGTCTCAACCGGCCGGCCGGACATGGACGACGTCGCCTGAGCTGAACGGCGCGCCGTCCACGATGAGCCGACCGTCGCCGTCGACGGTCTCGGCCGTGCCCACGAAGGGGTCGCCTCCCGGCCGCTCGATGCGCACGTGCTGGCCCAGCGTGACGCATCGTTCCAGGAAGGCCTCGCGGATCGCCTCGATCGCGTCGGGGCGCGGATCCTCCCACCGTGTGAGCCAGTGGTCGAGGCCTTCCAGCAGCTCGACCAGCACGGCCCGACGGTGCAGGCCGCGTGCGCCTTCCAGGGCGAGAGAGGTCGCCGTCGTGGTCGGGAGCTCGTCGCGACGCGCGGCGATGTTGAGCCCGATGCCGATCACCGCGCCGGCGGCGAGCCCCGGGGTCTCGACGCGTTCGAGCAGGATGCCGCAGATCTTGCGGCCGTCGACGAGGACGTCGTTCGGCCACTTGATTCCGCCACCGCGCACCCCACGGGCACGCACGAGATCGTCGACCGCGAGTCCCGCGACCAGGGGCAGCCAACTCCAGCGGCCGATGGGAACGACCGGTCTGATGAGCGCGGAGACGGCGACCCCCGATCGGCCGGGGAGCGCGAAGCTGCGACCGAGCCGTCCTTTGCCGGCATCCTGTCGATCTGCGGCGACCACCGAGCCTGTGGGGGCGCCGTCCCGTGCCATCGACGCGAGGTCGGTGTTCGTGCTCGACGTCCGCTCCGGCGCCACGATGTCGCCACGCCAGCGCGTGTGCGTCAATCGTGCTCGCAGCTCGTCGGCGGCGAGGGGACTGCGGGACAGATCACAGGGACCGGGTGGGGGCGAGAAGGTCACGGTCTAAGGTAAGCCACATGACCGACGCAGCACCCGACGTCCAGCTCGAGGCACATCCCGAGCTCCACACCACCGCGGGCAAGCTCGCCGACCACGAGCGCCGCACCCACGAGGCCACCGTCGAGATCGCCGAGCGCGCCGCGGAGAAGCAGCATGCCAAGGGCCGCCAGAGCGCCCGCGAGCGGATCGAGCAGCTCCTCGACGAGGGCTCCTTCGTCGAGCTCGACGCCTTCGCCCGGCACCGCGCCACCGCCTTCGGCCTGGATCAGAACCGGCCCCTCGGCGATGGCGTGATCACCGGCTACGGCACGATCGACGGCCGCCAGGTCTGCGTGTTCAGCCAGGACTTCAGCGTCTTCGGCGGCAGCCTCGGCGAGGTCTACGGCGAGAAGATCACCAAGGTGATGGACCTGGCGATCAAGGCCGGCTGCCCGATCATCGGCATCAACGAGGGCGCCGGCGCCCGCATCCAGGAGGGCGTCGTCTCCCTGGGCCTGTACGGCGAGATCTTCCGCCGCAATGTGCACGCCTCGGGTGTCATCCCGCAGATCAGCCTCATCATGGGCTCGAACGCCGGCGGGCACGTCTACTCCCCCGCGGTCACCGACTTCGTGGTGATGGTCGACCAGAAGTCCAATATGTTCATCACCGGTCCGGACGTCATCAAGACCGTCACCGGCGAGGACGTCTCGATGGAGGACCTCGGCGGCGCGCGCACCCACAACACCAAGAGCGGCAACGCCCACTACATGGGTGCCGACGAGGAAGACGCGATCGAGTACGTCAAGGCGCTTATCAGCTTCCTCCCGCAGAACAACATGGAGGAGCCCGAGCCCTTCGACGAGGTCATCGACCTCGAGCCGAATGACGACGATCTCGCCCTCGACACCCTGATCCCGGATTCGGCCAACCAGCCGTACGACATCCGCACGGTGATCGAGACCGTCCTGGACGATCAGGACTTCCTCGAGGTCCAGCCGCTGTTCGCCCCGAACATCGTCATCGGCTTCGGTCGGGTCGAGGGCCGCAGCGTCGGGGTCGTGGCCAACCAGCCGATGCAGTTCGCCGGCACGCTCGACATCGACGCTTCGGAGAAGGCGGCCCGTTTCGTGCGGACCTGCGATGCCTTCAACATCCCGATCCTCACCTTCGTCGACGTGCCCGGCTTCCTCCCCGGCACCGATCAGGAGTGGAACGGCATCATCCGCCGCGGCGCCAAGCTCATCTACGCCTACGCCGAGGCCACGGTCCCGCTCGTCACGGTCATCACCCGCAAGGCCTACGGTGGCGCCTACGACGTGATGGGCTCCAAGCACCTGGGCGCAGACGTCAACCTGGCGTGGCCCACCGCCCAGATCGCCGTCGTCGGCGCCCAGGGCGCGGTCGGCATCCTGTACCGCCGCGATATCGCCGGAGCCGATGACCCCGACGCCCGTCGCGCCGAGCTCATGACCGAGTACGAGGACACGCTGTGCAATCCGTACGTGGCGGCCGAGCGCGGCTATGTCGACGCCGTCATCCGGCCGAGCAGCACCCGCGCGGAGGTCGCCAAGGCACTGCGTCTGCTGCGCACCAAGCGTGAGTCGCTGCCGCCCAAGAAGCACGGGAACATCCCGCTATGAGCGACGAGCAGCAGGATCAGCCGCGCCCCGTTCTGCGGGTCGTCAAGGGCGATCTCACCGAGGAGGAGCTCGCCGCACTCGTCGCGGTGGTCTCCGTGCGCAACGCGGCGGCCGCCCATGCGGCTGCCCGTCGCCCGCGGCGAGTCCGCTCCGAGTGGGGCCACCCCGCGCGGCAGCATCGCACCGCGCTGCGTGTCGGGCCCGGCCAGTGGCGGGCGAGCTCCTGGTGACTCCTCTCGTGCTCGCCTCGGCCTCCCCGGCACGGCTGGAGACGCTGAGGCGAGCAGGGGTGGAACCCGAGGTGATCGTCTCGGGGGTCGATGAGACCGAGGTGCTGGCGGCCACTCCTGGTCAGCTGGCGTCGTCGCTCGCGCAGATGAAGTGTCGAGCGGTCGCGGTCGATCATCCCGATCGCCTCGTGCTCGGCTGCGACTCGGTCCTGGAGTTCGATGGCGAGCCGCTGGGCAAGCCCCATGACCCGCGGGTCGCTCGCGAACGCTGGCGAGCCATGCGTGGCAATGCGGGAGTGCTGCACACCGGGCACTGTGTCCGCCTGGGTGACGATGAGGTCGTCCGCTCCGTGGCCACGCGGGTCCACTTCGCCTATGTGACGGACGACGAGATCGACGCCTATGTCGCCACCGGCGAACCTCTGCAGGTGGCAGGGGCCTTCACCATCGACGGTCTCGGCGGAGCCTTCATCAGCCGCATCGAAGGCGATCACCACAATGTGACCGGCCTCAGCCTGCCGGTTCTGCGCGACATGCTGCACGATTTCGGTATCGTCTGGACCGATCTGTGGAGCGTCCGCTGACCGAACTCGGGGAATCGACGCGCGGTCTGCCGTGGTGCGGCGACGATCCGGCTGACGGGCCTTCTTAGTCGACCGGCAGCCCGAGCCCGCGAGCGATAAGCATCCGCTGCACCTCGCTGGTGCCCTCGCCGATCTCGAGGATCTTGGCGTCGCGGTAGAAGCGTGCGACCGGGTACTCCTCCATGAAGCCATACCCGCCGAAGATCTGCGTGGCGACGCGCGTGGCCGTGACCGCGGCTTCGGAGGTGTAGAGCTTGGCGATCGAGGCCGCCTGCTTGAACTCCGGACCTGTCCGGCCGGCGTCCTTCATCGCCGCGGCGCGGTAGGTCAGCGCACGGCCCGCGGCAGCCATGACGGCCAGATCGGCGATCTGGAAGGCGACGCCCTGCTTGCTGCCGATCGGGACGCCGAAGGTGTGTCGCTCCCCCGCGTAGTCGCGGCAAAGCTCCAGGCAGCCCTCGATCAGCCCGACCGCGAGCGCAGCGATGGCGACCCGGCCATCGTCGAGGGTCGCGAGGAACTGGGCGTAGCCGCGTCCCCGCTCCCCGAGCAGGTGATCCTCCGGCACCCGGACATCGGTGAAGGTGAGCGGATGGGTGTCGCTGATGTGCCAGCCGAGCTTGTTGTAGGAGCGCTCGGCGACGAATCCCGGCGTGTCGCTCGGCACGATGATCGCCGAGATCTCGGCTCGCCCGCCTTCGCGTTCGCCGGTCCGAGCCGTGACGGTGACCAGTGAGGTGATGGCACTGCCGGAGTTGGTGATGAACTGCTTGCTGCCGTTGATCACCCAGCTCCCGTCGTCGAGCACAGCTCGTGTCGCGGTCGCACCGGCATCGGATCCCGCGCCCGGCTCGGTCAGGCCGAAGCCGGCGAGAGCCCGACCGGCGACCAGGTCGGGCAGCCAGCGTTCCTTCTGCGCGTCGGAGCCGAAGGTCAGGATCGGGCTGATGCCCAGACCGACGCCGGCCTCGAGCGTGATGCCGATGGACTGGTCGACGCGGCCCAGTTCCTCGATGGCCACGCACAGGCTGGTGAAGTCCGCGCCCGCTCCCCCGTACTCCTCCGGCGCGGTCAGCCCGAAGAGCCCCAGATCCCCCATCGCCTGGATCGCGTCGACCGGGAAGTGATGGTCCCGGTCCCACTGAGCCACGTACGGGGCGATGCGCTCGGCAGCGAAGTCGCGCACGACATGCCGGAAGTCCTCGTGCTCACGCGACAGTTCGAAGTCCATGCGGTCAGGTTAACACCCATTAACTGGACGACGGGAAGCGCTCGCCGCCTCAGCGCACGGGCCGAGGGCACGGCGCGCGCGTGACCCGGATCACGCAACGCCCATGTCCTGAGACCTGGGACACCTCGTACCGAGCGCACGCCCTAGACTCGGCCTGCAGCCGCTGCTGCGTCGACGACAAGGAGTTCATGTGACGACGCCGTTGAAGAAGGTACTCATCGCCAACCGTGGCGAGATCGCGGTCCGAGTGATCCGCGCGGCCAGGGATGCCGGGATCGGTAGCGTGGCGGTCTACGCCGAGCCCGACCGCGACGCGCTGTTCGTGCGGCTGGCCGATGAGGCCTACTCGCTCGAGGGAGCCACGCCCGGCGACTCCTACCTCTCCATCGAGAAGATCATCGCCGCCGCCGAGCGCAGCGGCGCCGACAGCGTGCACCCCGGCTACGGCTTCCTCGCCGAGAACGCCGAGTTCGCCCAGGCCGTCATCGACGCCGGGCTGATCTGGATCGGCCCCTCCCCCGACGCGATCGAGGCCCTCGGCGACAAGGCCAAGGCCAAGCACATCGCCGAGCGCGCGAAGGCTCCGCTCGCTCCCGGCACCAAGGATCCGGTCACCGGAGCCGACGAGGTCGTCGAGTTCGCGCAGGAGAACGGTCTCCCCGTCGCCATCAAGGCGGTTTTCGGCGGCGGTGGCCGCGGCCTGAAGGTGGCTCGCACGATCGAGGAGATCCCTGACCTCTACGAGTCCGCGGTCCGCGAGGCCGTCTCGGCCTTCGGCCGCGGCGAGTGCCTCGTCGAGAAGTTCCTCGACAAGCCGCGCCACGTCGAGACCCAGTGCCTTGCCGACAAGCACGGCAATGTCGTGGTGGTCTCGACCCGAGACTGCTCGCTGCAGCGGCGTCACCAGAAGCTCGTCGAGGAGGCCCCGGCGCCGTTCCTGAGCGACGAGCAGCTCACGACCCTCTACGAGTCCAGTAAGGCCATCTTGCGCGAGGCCGGCTATGTCGGGGCGGGCACCTGCGAGTTCCTCGTCGGCAGCGACGGCACCATCAGCTTCCTGGAGGTCAACACCCGCCTGCAGGTCGAGCACCCGGTCTCCGAGGAGGTCACCGGTCTCGACCTGGTCCGCGAGATGTTCCGTATCGCGGCGGGCGAGGAGCTCGGCTACGACGACCCGGAGATCCGCGGGCACTCGATCGAGTTCCGTATCAACGCCGAGGACGGCGGCCGCGGCTTCCTGCCCGCGCCGGGCACGCTCACCGCCTGGGATCCGCCGGCCGGACCCGGTGTGCGCGTCGACTCCGGTTATGTGGTCGGCGAGACCATCCCCGGCGCTTTCGACTCACTGGTCGCGAAACTCATCGTCACCGGCGCCACGCGCCAGCAGGCGATCGAGCGCTCGCGACGCGCCCTGGCGGAGTTCGTGGTCGACGGCATGCCCACGGTGATCCCCTTCCACGCGAGCGTGCTGAACGATCCGGCGTACACCGCCGAGAACGGCTCCTTCGACGTCTACACCACCTGGATCGAGACCGACTACGACAACCAGCTGGAGCCGTACTCCGGTGCCGTCGGCGAAGCGGACGAGGCCGGTGAACGTGAGCGCGTGACGGTAGAGGTCGGCGGCAAGCGCGTCGAGGTCGTCCTACCCGGCGGTCTGGGCGCTGCCGCCGCCCCCGCGGCGCAGAAGAAGGCCAAGCGCAAGGCAGGCTCCGGCGGCGGCGCGGCCGTCAGCGGCGACTCCCTCACCTCGCCGATGCAGGGCACGGTCGTCAAGCTCACGGTCGAGGACGGCCAGGAGGTCGCCGAGGGCGATCAGGTGCTGGTCATCGAGGCGATGAAGATGGAGCAGCCGATCACCGCGCACAAGGCGGGTGTCATCACCTCGTTGGACGCCGAGGTCGGCGCGACCGTCTCGGCCGGTGCCGTGATCTGCGAGATCAAGGACGCCTGACCTCCGACCGACGACGAAGGGCTGCTCCCCTGCTGGGAGCAGCCCTTCGTCGTTCGCGAGGTCTAGAAGCCGAACCAGTTCGACTTGAGTCCGAAGGCCGTGCGGGCCCCGTTGCCGGTGATCTCGACTGAGCCGCTGCTTCCCGTGATGCGGACCTTGTCGACGCGCCCGCCCATGGATCCGTAGCCATTGCGTGCGGTGACCTGGATGCTCCGGGCAGTGCCGATCTGCGGGTAGGCCCGCTTGACGGCATCGGCACTGATGGTGGTCGTCCACGAGTGATTGGGATTGCTGGAAACGGCGTCCCAGTCGTCCTTCACCGGTTTGAGGTAGGGATGGTCCTTCGGATAGCTCGGCCAATTGGTGTACCCACCCGACGAGCTGGAGTACTGAGTGAAGGCCGGCGTGTTGCCGTACATCAACACCTGACCTCGCGTCGCGTCGATCGCGGTGTTGGTTGCCGCGGCCTCCGCGTTGTACCCGCCGTAGACCTGGCACGCGGTGGTGTCGCAGATGTCGTAGGCCGGGCTGCTCGGGTTCATCGTGCGAACGGTGTAGGTGCGCGCGGCGACCGCCTGGGAGCGCAACGCTTGCTGATGCCAGCTCGACGGCATCTCGCGAGGCACGACGCCACGGATGTAGTCGTCGAGGCTGAACAACTCGTTCACGGTCGTGCGAGCCGATCCCGAGCCGGTCCACCATCGGATGACGCCGCGGAAGGTCCGGTCCTGGGAACCGAAGAGGGCCGTCACGGTCCCACCGTCGACACCGAATTGCACGTCTCCGCGCCACGTCCCGCCGTGGTTATGCCACGTCCCGCCGGTGTTGTAGCGCAGCTGGTTGCGCGACGAGTCCCCGGCGCGCACCACCTGCCACAGATCGACATGGCGTCCATCGGGACGCGCGGGCAGGACCTTGTTCGGCCCGCCCCCGGCGCTCTGCACCATCAGCCCGCTCTTCGGGCGCACGGTGAGCGCGTCCGTGGGCGCTCCGCTGATCTGCACCCGCACACGGGCGCTGCGTGTCGCGAGCTTGGTGCCCGGGTAGTAGTGGCTCAAGATCTGCTGGTAGCTGTTGCCCTGCAACGCGCCGCCCTGTGCCCCGTACTGGCTCATGCCCACGCCGTGACCGTAGCCGTGCCCCTTCATGGTCACCGAGCCGTTCGAGAAGGTCGCTGAATTGCTCGAGCCCGCGGCGGCAGTGGTCGTGAACTGGAGGTTGGGCTTGGAGTAGTCGCTCTGGGCGTAACCGGAGGCGACTGCCGAGATGGTCGCCGTGTAGGTGGTACCCGGCTTCAGGCCGGGGATCTTGACGCTGGTCGCGCCCTTGGCGGTGTCGAGGCGTATCGGCGTGCTGCTCGCGGTATCGCGCCAGTAGATCCGGTACGACTGCGCCTTGGGGACGGCCTTCCACGACAAGGTCGCCGAATCGGTGGTGACCGCAGACCTGGTGAATCCGGTCGGCTTAGCCAGCTTGGCCAGCGGAGCGAACTGGAGGTTGGGCTTGGAGTAGTCGCTCTGGATATGACCGGGAGCCATGGCCGAGATCGTGGCCGTATAGGTGGCACCGGGCTTCAGACCGGGGATCTTGACGCTGGTCGCGCCCTTGGCGGTGTCGAGGCGTATCGGCGTGCTGCTCTTGGTGTCACGCCAGTAGATCCGGTACGACTCGGCATTGGGGACGGCCTTCCACGACAAGGTCGCCGAATCCCCGGTCGCGGTGGTCCTCGTGAAGCCGGTCGGTGTGGCCAGCTTGGTCAGCGCGGTGAACTGGAGATTCGGCTTGACGTAGTCGCTCTGGATATGACCGGGAGCCATGGCCGAGATCGTGGCCGTATAGGTGGCACCGGGCTTCAGACCGGGGATCTTGACGCTGGTCGCGCCCTTGGCCGTGTCGATCTGGATCGGCTTGCTGCTCTTGGTGTCACGCCAGAAGATCCGATACGACTGCGCATTCGGCACGGCCTTCCACGACAACGTCGCCGAATCCGCCGTCGCCGCGGTCTTCGCCAGCCCGGTCGGTGTGGCCAGCTTGGTCAGCGCGGTGAACTGGAGATTCGGCTTGACGTAGTCGCTCTGGGCGTAGCCCGAGCCGAGTGCCGAGATCGTCGCGGTATAGGTGGCGTCAGGCTTCAGACCGGGGAGCTTGACGCTGGTCGCGCCCTTGGCCGTGTCGATCTGGATCGGCGTGCTGCTCTTGGTGTCACGCCAGAAGATCCGATACGACTCGGCATTGGGGACGGCCTTCCACGACAACGTCGCCGAATCCGCCGTCGCCGCCGTCTTGGTGAAGCCCGTCGGTGTCGCCAACTTGGTCAAGGTGGTGAACTGGTGGTTGGGCTTGACGTAGTCGCTCTGGGCGTAACCCGAGCCGAGTGCCGAAATCGTGGCCGTGTAGGTCGCACCGACCTTCAGTCCAGTGATCTTGGCGCTGGTGGCACCCTTGGCCGTGTCGATCTGGATCGGCGTGCTGCTCTTGGTGTCACGCCAGAAGATCCGATACGACTCGGCATTGGGGACGGCCTTCCACGACAACGTCGCCGAATCCGCCGTCGCCGCCGTCTTCGTGAGGCCCGTCGGTGTCGCCAGCTTCGTCAAGGGACCGAACTGGAGGTTGGGTTTCACATAGTCGCTCTGCAGATGTCCGGGGGCGAGAGCGGAGATGGTCGCCGTATACCTGGACCCCGATGTCAGGCCGGGGATACGAACACTCGTGGAGTTCGTGTCGATCTGGATCGGTGTGCTGCTCTTGGTGTCACGCCAGAAGACCCGATACGACTGCGCATTCGGCACAGCCTTCCACGACAACGTCGCCGAATCCGCCGTCGCCGCTGATCTCGTGAAGCCGCTCGGGGCGGCCAGCTTGGTCAGCGCCGTGAACTGGACGTTGGGCTTCACGTAGTCGCTCTGGAGGTACCCGGGGGCGAGAGCGGAGATGGTCGCCGTGTACGCGGCATCGGGCTTGAGGCCGGGGATCTTGACGCTGGTGGAGTTCGTGTCGATCTGGATCGGCGTGCTGCTCTTGGTGTCACGCCAGAAGACCCGATACGACTGCGCATTCGGCACAGCCTTCCACGACAACGTCGCCGAATCCGCCGTCGCCGCGGATTTCGTCAAGCCCGTCGGTTTCGCCAGCTTCGTGGGCTTTGGGGGGCTACTGTGCATCAACTTGTCGACATCGGCGCGCAGGCCGTTGCCGGCGTTGAGCCAGTCCAATCCGTAGCGACCGGGGCAGGCGGTGGACATCCAGTTGCGGTGGCCGTTGACGGTGAAGTTGGTGCGGCCCGCCAGGGTGACCTGGGTCAGCGGCTTGAGACCGAAGCGCTGCAGGCGCCAGGCGGTGAGCCGGCTAACAGTGCTCCGCAGCGTGTTCCACTCGCCGTTCCAGATATTCGCGGTCTCGAAGTTGCCCATCATCGCGATGCCGGTGCTGTTGTCGTTCACCGCGCCGACACCCGCGTGGGCGCCCCGCCGGTGCCCGGCGATGCTGCCCGCGCGACCCTCGAAGATCTGGCCGTACTTGTCGACGAGGAAGTTGTAGCCGATATCGCACCAGCCGTTGGTGACGATGTGCATCGTCTGGTAGCTGCGGACGATGCCCGCGGACTGAGCCTTCGAGTAGGAGTTGGCACCCGCGGTGTGGTGGATGACCACGCTGCGCATCGAGCCCCGGGTGGCATCACAGCTCTGCCCGGGACCCGCACCCCAGCCGCTGCGGGAGATGATCGCCGGCTGTGCCACAGACGCGAAGCCCGTGAGCTCGCCTGCCTCACCGCCTTCGGGTGTCGCGACGTCCTCGGGCCCCGGGTCCACGGTGGTGATCTTCAGGTCGGGAAGCGCGCCCTGATCCGAGGTCACGCGCGCCCGCACACCGTCGGCGGGCTCCGAGGTCCACAGCGGATCGCTGGCCGAGGGTGAACCTTCACCGTCCGCGAGCGGCAGGTCCTCCCACTCGGTCCACTCGCCCGCGACACGCACGCTCATGACGATCGAGACACCGGTGGCCTCGACATCCTGGTCCCAGCTGACGGCTGCCATGTGGAACGGGCTGAGATCCACCTTCTCGAGGATCGAGTCGTCGGTAGCTGACAAGGCGCGGAGCGTGTCCTCGGGGACCTCCACGTTCTCCACGGTGACCAGGTCCGAGAGAGCTCCGTCGTCGACTCGTTCGGCCTTGAGCGCTCCGAGGATCGGCGCTTCGGCCGGAGGCGCGTCCTCGACCGGGGCGGAGGGAGCTTCTTCCGCCTGCGGTTCTGGAGACTCCGCGGGCGGCTGCTCCTCAACGGGTTCGGGAGACTCTTCTGCCTCCGCGGGCTCCGTACCCACCGTGGCCGCAGGCGTACCGGCAGGTGTCGGCTCGGCCACAGCGGGCTCGAAGGCGACGAGCACCAGCAGCAGGCTGATGAGAAGGGCGGCAGCGGAACGAAGCGACAGCAACCGAGAATGCATGGGGAAGTCCATTCCTGGGGCGTGTGTGACGAAAGTGAATCGTGTTGTCAGAGAGGATTATCACCTGAGATTCCGGGCAAACGCCAGCGGCGGGCGGTCACCTGCGAAAGCACATCGGTGTAATTCACACGAGGCGGTGCAAACGGCGCGCGGCCTCCGCGACGGAGCCTGACATCGACGGGTAGACCGTGAAGGCTTCCGCGATGTGATCGGCGGTCAGCTGGGCCGATACCGCCACCGAAACCGGGTGGATCAGCTCACTGGCTCGCGGCCCGACCACGACCCCGCCGACGAGTGTGCCGATGCCCTGCCGCGCGAACAGCTTGACGAAACCGTCGTGGACGCCCTGCATCTTGGCGCGCGGATTGGACGCGAGCGGCAGGATCGTCGCGTCGACGACCAGGCCCCGTTCCTCGATCTGCCGCTGCGAGAGACCGACGGTCGCGATCTCCGGTGAGGTGAAGATGTTGCTGGAGACCTTCAGACGTGACAACGGATTCACCGCATCGCCGAGCAGATGAGCCATCGCGATCCGCCCCTGCTGGGCTGCAACCGAGGCCAGCATCAGCACGCCGGTGCAATCGCCCGCGGCGTAGATGCCCGGCACGGAGGTGCGCGAGACCTTGTCGACCGCGATGAATCCGCCGTCATCGGTCTCCACGCCCACCGCGTCCAGGCCGAGGTCAGCCGTATTCGGGATGGATCCGAGCGCCAGCAGGCAGTGCGAGCCCTCCACGGTCCGACCATCGGTGAGGGTCACGACGACTCGCTCGCCATCGCGGTTCACCGAGGCCATCCGGGAGTTGCCCATCACGGTCATGCCGCGACGGGTGAAGACATTCTCGATCAGGTTCGCGGCGTCGGGGTCCTCGCCGGGAAGCACCCGGTCCCGGCTGGAGACCAGGGTGACCTGCGCACCGAGGCCGTTGTAGGCGCTCGCGAACTCGGCTCCGGTGACGCCCGAGCCGACGACGATCAGATGCTCGGGGATCTCGTCCAGGCCGTAGACCTGCTCCCAGGTCAGGATGCGCTCTCCGTCGGGTTGGGCGTCGGGACTCACTCGGGGGTGGGCGCCTGTGGCCAACAGGACGCTGTCCGCGGCGACGACGCGCTCCCCCTCGTCGGTCGCGGCGATCACGGTCCCCGGGGCGTCGATGCGTCCCGTGCCCTTGACGATCTCGACCCCGGCCGAGCGCAGCCGATCCTCGATGTCACGGGACTGCGCCTGCGCCAGACGCAGCACACGGGCGTTCACCGATGCCAGGTCGGCGCGCGGCGTCGAGGGGATCTCGACACCCAGCTCGGCCGACGTGCCGACCTCGGTCAGCAGATCGGAGGTGGCGATGAGCGTCTTGCTGGGTACGCAGTCGGTGAGGACGGTCGACCCGCCCAGGCCATCGCGGTCGATGAGTGTGACATCGGCCCCTGATCTGCGCGCTACCAGCGCCGCCTCGTAGCCGCCGGGTCCGCCTCCGATGATCGCCACATGAGTCACGGGAGCCATTCTCTCGCAGAGCACGGCTCACGAGCCAATCGCCCGGCCTCCGTGCCCGCGGGATCGGTATGCCAGCGTTGATCGGCGGTCAGCCTCGTCGACGCCGGGGTACGACGAGCGGACGGCCATCCGGACCGTCGATGACGTCCACCGCCACCCCGTAGACCTCGGCGATCCGCCCCGCCTCCAGGACCTGCTCCGGTGCGCCGTGTGCGACGAGGGAGCCACCGTCCAGCAGGGCGACACGATCGGCGTAGGCAGCCGCGAGCGAGAGGTCGTGCAGCACCACGACCACCGTCCTGCCCTGCCGCGCGTCGTCGGCCGCATGGGCCAGGACATCCTCCTGGTGGCGAAGATCCAGCGCCGCGGTGGGCTCGTCGAGCAGGATGACGGGGGTCTGTTGCGCGAACACGCGCGCGAGGGCCACCCTGGCCTGCTCCCCACCGGACAGGGCCTGCGCGGAGCGGCCCCGCAGATGGGCGATGTCAGCGCGTGCGATGGCGTGATCGACCGCCTCACGGTCACGGTCCGGCTCCGCGGGCCACGGCGCACGACCCATCGCGACGACGTCGTCGACCGTGAAAGCGAAGCTCACGGCATTCTTCTGGAGCAGCACCGCCCGTTCACGGGCGAGCTCGGCCGCCGGCCACGCGGACACCGCCCGATCGTGCAGCAGGGCCGTGCCCTCGGCCTCGATATCGCCCGCCAGGACGCCGAGCAGGGTGGACTTGCCGGCGCCGTTCGGGCCGACGATGGCCAGGAGCGTCCCCTCGTCGATCTCCAGGCTGACCTCGTCGAGGACGGCGCGGCCGCCGCGCCGGACGGTGACCCGGTCGAGTCGATAGGTCGTCGCCATCAGCCCCACCCTCCGGATCGGGCCCGTGTCTGGCGGATGAGTACGAAGAAGAAGGGGCCGCCGATGAGGGCGGTGAGCATGCCGAGCGGAAGGTCGGCTCCCGGCACCAGCGTGCGGGCCACGAGATCGCACCAGACGATCAGCGCGGCGCCGGCGATCACGCTCGCCACGATCAGCGTGCGATGCGCCGGCCCCAGGAGCATCCGCATCGCATGCGGTACGACCAGACCGACGAAGGCGATGATCCCCGCGAAGGAGACCGCCGCCGCTGTCACGAACGCCACGATGCCGATGGAACCGATGCGCAGGAGCTCCACCCGCACGCCGAGATGCGCGGCACTGCGCTCGCCGAGGCTCAGCAGATCGTAGCGACGCGCCAAGGCGAAGGAGACGGCGATCGAGGGGACGGCCACGAGGGTCACGAAGGCGACCTCGTGCCAGCGCGCGCCGTTCAGCGAACCGAGCTGCCAGAACACGATCTGCTCCCGAGCGGAGGTGTTGCCGAGGAACATGGTCAACGCGATACCGGCCCCGGCGAAGGCGTTCACGGCGATGCCGGTCAGTAGCAGCGTGACGACCTCGGTCCGCCCTTCGGCCCGGGCCGTCAGGTAGACCAGCAGCGTGGCCAGGAAGCCCGCGACGAAGGCCGCGGCCGCGGTCGCGCCGGCGGCGGTGACACCCGCGGCGATGACGGCGGCGGCACCCAGCGCGGCTCCGGAGGACACGCCCACGACACCGGGCTCGGCGAGCGGGTTCCCGAAGATCGCCTGCATGATGACGCCGCCGACAGCCAGACACGCGCCGACCACGATCCCGAGAGCGAGGCGCGGGAAGCGGATCTGGGTCAGCGTCTGAGCGATGATGTCGTCGCTGGGATACCAGGATGTGGAGATGCCGACGGACTTCAGCGCCGCGCCCAGCACATCGGTGACGTCCACCGGCAGCTGCCCGATCGCGGCGGACACCACGACACCGATGATCAGCGCGGCGACGAGACCGGCGAGGACGAGGACCCGCTTCACGAGTCCTCGCCGGGCGCGTACACGGCGCGAGCCAGGGCATCGAGGACCCCGGCGGAACGGGGGCCGAAGGAGAGCACATCGGTGTCGGCCATGTCCACGATGCGCCGCTTCTGCCCTGCCGTGGTGAGCGCGAGCGCGGGCTTGCTCGACAGCAGCCCGTCGACGCCGCCGGCAGACTCGAGGCCCTTCGTCATCACCAGCAGCAGGTCGGGATCGGCCGCGACGATCGCCTCATCCGTCAACGGCGTGTACTCCCGCCACCCTTGGTCGGTGCCGACGTCGACGCCGCCGAGTCGCTGGACCAGGTCGTCGGCTCCCGATCCGGGTCCGAAGAGGTAGTAGACACCCGAGTCGCCGCGCAGGTAGAGGAACGCCATACGCAGGCGCTCGCCCTCGGCGGGCACGAGATGGTCGTCGATCGTCGCCGACACCTCCTCGATCTCCGAGAGGATGCGCTCGGCGAGCAGCTCGCCCTCGTCCGGGAGTCCGAGCGCCGCTCCGACATCCCGCGCCTGCTGCGCGGCGCCCTCGAAAGAGGCCGCCCGCGGGATGACGACGAGAGGGACGCCGGCATCCGCGATCTGCTCGACCACATCGCGCGGGCCGATGGAGCCGTCGGTCAGCACCACTGTGGGACGCAGCGCCAGCACCGACTCGACGTTGATCGCGTGGCCGCCGCTCGTGACCACCTCGACATCGTCGATCCCCGGGAAGGAGGCGGCTTGGTCCCGGCCGACGAGCCGGTCGCCCATCCCGAGACCCCAGATGGTCGAGGACAGCGAACCGGAGATGTCGAAGGCGACGATCCGCGAGGTGTCGTCGACCGTCACCTCGCTCTCACCCGTGGTGAGCTCCGAGGTGACGGTCACCGGCAGCTGAGGTTCGGCCTTCTCGGTGATCGGCTCCACCGAGCGGTCGGACAGCGCGGCCGTGGACGGGCCTTCGATCCCGAAGGGGTCCTGTGGAGTGAGCGAGGACAGCGGCGCCAGATCGACGCCGGTGCCGGCATCGCTGGTCTCGTCGCTCGCCCCGCCGCCCTGGCAGGCGCTCAACACGAGCAGGACGCCGGCGAGCAGGGCTGTCAGGACGGACCGCGCGGGCCCTTGAGGCCTCAGGCCGGCCGGCTGCGACGATGCGGCGAACACAGACAACGACTCCTCGGGACCGGAAGACGCCACGACCCAGCGTCCTATGGTTAGGCTAGGCTCAGTAAAGCACAACGGAATCGTCCGTCGTCACGCGACCCGAACCCCACGGAATCGGTACGTGGTTTCGCGTAGGGTGTGCTCGTGACCGCCTACGATCGAGCCCGAGACGCCGCCGAAGCCCTGCGCGAACGCACCGGCGGCGTCAAGCACAGCGTGGCACTGGTGATGGGCTCGGGCTGGCTCCCCGCGGCCGACGCCCTCGGCGAGCCGAGCGTGGAACTTCCCGCCGCCGAGCTCCCGCACTTCACCGCTCCCGCGGTCGCCGGTCATGGGGGCACCATCCGGTCGGTTCCGGTCGGTGACACCCATGCTCTCGTCTTCCTCGGCCGGACCCATTTCTACGAGGGCCGCGGGGTGGAGGCCGTGGTCCACGCGGTCCGTACGGCTGCTGCCGCCGGCGTGGAGACCATCGTGTTGACCAATGGTTGCGGCGGGCTCGACCCTTCGTGGACCCCCGGAACTCCCGTCCTCATCCGCGACCACATCAATCTCACCGCGACCTCGCCCATCGTCGGTGCCACGTTCATCGACTTGACCGATCTCTACTCGCCGCAGCTGCGCGAGCTGGTGCGGGAGGTCGATCCGAGCATCGACGAAGGCGTCTACGTGCAGTTCCCCGGTCCTCACTACGAGACCCCTGCCGAGATCGCGATGGTCCGGGCGATCGGCGGCGATCTGGTCGGCATGTCCACCGTCCTCGAGGCGATCGCCGCACGTGAGGCGGGGATGGACGTGCTCGGCATCAGTCTGGTGACCAATCTCGCCGCGGGTATCAGCGGAGAGCCGCTCAACCACGAGGAGGTGCTGGAGGCCGGCCGCGCCTCCGCGGCGCGCATGGGCACGCTCCTCGCCGATGTCCTCCCTCGCGTGCCTCGCCGCTCATGAGCGAACGAAGCGAGGGAACCATCAGCACGTCAGGCCGGCTCCTGCCTACCATGCGCTCTTCTCGGCAGGAGCGGGCATGACCGGGCCTGAGGCCATCGACCTGGCTCGCGCGTGGATCGCCCAGGACCCGGACGACGAGACCCGCGCAGAGCTCCAGCGGCTGGTGGACCGTCGCGATCACACCGTGCTCGCGCGCCGCTTCTCGGGCAGGCTGACCTTCGGCACGGCCGGCCTGCGCGGCGAGCTCGGGGCCGGCCCCACGCGGATGAACCGCGTCGTGGTCGCGCAGGCCGCTCGCGGCCTCGCCGACTATCTGCGGTCCCGCCACGAGCGTCCGGCGGTGGTGATCGGCTACGACGCGCGCGAGAAATCGGACCGTTTCGCACGCGACACCGCCGAGATCCTCAGCGGAGCGGGCATCGCGGCGTTTCTCTTCAGCGCACCCACGCCCACACCCGTCCTCGCCTTCGCCATCCGGCATCTCGGGTGCACTGCCGGGGTGATGGTCACGGCCTCGCACAATCCCCCGCGCGACAACGGCTACAAGGTCTACCTCGGTGACTCCAGCCAGATCGTGCCTCCGGCGGATACCGAGATCGCCGAGGCGATCTTTCGGGTGGGCCCGATCGACACGTTGCCACGGGGCGACGACTACCGGCTGATCGGCGAGGACGTGATCGAGGCGTACCTGGACGCGGCCGTCGGTCTCGTGGGCGAGCTTCCGCCGACTGCTCCGCTGGACGTCGTCTACACCCCTCTGCATGGCGTGGGGCTCGACATCATGAGCGAGGCGGCGCGCCGCGCCGGCTTCGCCCCGTTGCATGTGGTCGCCGATCAGGCTGAGCCGGATCCGCGCTTCCCGACCGTGGCATTCCCCAATCCCGAGGAACCCGGTGCCATGGATCTCGCGCTCGCCCAGGCCCGCGAGATCGGTGCCGACCTGGTGATCGCCAACGACCCGGATGCCGACCGGTGCGCGGTGGCGGTGCCCGTCGAGGGCGACTTCCGGATGCTCACCGGCGATCAGTTGGGTGCGCTGCTGGCCGATCACCTGCTGTCCTCGGGTATCGAGGGCACCTACGCCTCATCGATCGTCTCCTCCGATCTGCTCGGCCGCCAGGCGGCGGCGTACGGGCGGCCCTGGCGGCAGACGTTGACGGGATTCAAGTGGATCGGCCAGGTCGACGGTCTCGCCTTCGGGTACGAGGAGGCACTCGGCTATTGCGTGGCACCCGCGATCGCCCGCGACAAGGACGGCATCACCGCCGCCCTCGCCGTCCTCGAGCTCGCCACGCGGTCGAAGCACCGTGGAGTGAGCCTGCTGGATCGTCTGCATGAGATCTACGCCGAGCACGGATGGCACGCGACCGCGCAGGTGGCTCTGCGCGTCGAGGATCTGTCGGTGATCGGTGAGACGATGCAGCGGCTGCGCACGTCGCCGCCGACCGAACTGGGCGGACGCGCGGTCACGCGAGTCGACGATCTGGTCGCGGGATATGCCGGTTTGCCGCCCACCGATGGCATCCGCCTACAGCTCGGCGAGGATGCCCGGGTGATCGTGCGCCCGTCCGGCACCGAGCCGAAGATCAAGTGCTATCTGGAGGTCGTGATCCCGGTCGGCGATGATCTGGCGGATGCGGAGCGCCGGGCGACCGAGGAGCTGGACCGTCTGCGCGCCGGTGTCACTGAGCTGCTCAGCTGACCCCACACCCACCCGCGGTGCTTCTCCCCTTCCCGCCGGGGACCCCGCGAGTGGGCAAGATTGCACCACTCGGCGGCCTGGCGAGCTGCGTGCGTCAGCCGAGCAGGGAGACCAGGGCGTGGAGCACCAGTCCGACCAGGCCACCGACGACGGTGCCGTTGATCCGGATGAACTGCAGGTCCCGGCCGGCCAACAGCTCCACCCGTCGCGCCGTCTCCTTGCCGTCCCAGCGGTCCACGGTCGCCGAGATGATCGTCGCGACCTCGGGACCGTACCGCTCGACCAGGTGCCCGGCAGCATCGCTCACGGCGCGGTCGACCCGAGCGGCCAGTGCGGGGTCATGCTGGAGTCGCTCGGCGAAGGCGATGACCTCGGAGATGATCCGGCGACGCAGCAGACCGTCATCATCGCGCAGAGCCGTGACTGCCGTCTGACGGAAGGCCTCCCACAGCCGCGTGGCCGTCGCGACCGCCTTCGGCTGGGACAGCAGCCGTGCCTTGAGACGTTCCGCCGCCTCCATGGTCTCGTCATCGTGCTGCAGGTCGTCCGCTAGATCGGCCAGCCAGTGATCGAGGGCTCGCCGCGCCGAGTGCTCCTGATCGTCCCGGATATCGGCGAGCCAGGTCGTGACCTCGCGGAGGATCCGCTCTGCCACCAAGCGGTTCGCCCACTCCGGAGCCCACCCGGGAGCCCGTTCGGTGACGAGGCCGGTGATCCGTTCGGGATGCCGGTCGATCCAGCCGGACAGCTCGTCCAGCATGAGATCCACCAAGCCCGTGTGGGCGCCGTCGTCCACGATCTCACCGAGCAGTTGTCCGACCGCCGGGCTGATGCGCTCGTCGACCAGTCTTGGCACCACGACCTCGTTCCAGATCGCCTCGACATCAGCCGGCGAGATGGCCTCCAGGACGTCCGCCCCGATCTGCGCGCCCTCGGCCACGATCCGCTCGGCGTGACGCGGGGCGGCCAGCCACTCCCCCGCCCGGCGCGCCACCTGTGCCTCCTCGATCCGCTCCTTGACGATCTGCGGCTGCATGAAGTTCTCGCTGACGAACTCCTGCAGACTCGCTCCGAGCTGTTCCTTCTTGCGCGGGATGAGCGCGGTGTGCGGGATCGGCAGGCCGAGAGGCCGCTTGAACAGCGCCGTGACCGCGAACCAGTCCGCGATGGCTCCCACCATCGCGGCCTCGGAGGCCGCGTGGACGTAGCCCACCCAGCCCCGGCCGTCCAATGTCAGCACGAAGACGACAGCGGCAGCGAAGAGGAAGGAGGTCGCGACGATCCGCATGCGACGCAGCCGTCGGCGGCGCTCGTGATCGGCTCCGGCCACGTCGGGCGACAACGCGATGCTCGTCATGCGGGCACTGTAGGCGCCCGCCGTCCGCACGGCCTCCCGAGGTCGTGGAAGCCCACTAGACTTCTGCTCGTGCCCCGTCGTCCCCGATCGCCGCGTACTCCCATGGCGGCAGTCGCCCGAGGCGGGCTCCGCGCCGAGGTCTGGATCGTTCTGGGGCTCTCCCTCGGCCAGTCGGCGGTGTATGCGGTGGTCAGCCTGCTGCGCAAGCTCGCCGAAGGGGGCGTGGGTGGCTCGACCGCGACCCTGAACCCCTCCCGAGCCGATCTGCAGTGGCTCGATCTGACACTGCAACTGCTCTCGATCTTCTTCGCCCTGGTCCCGGTCGCGCTCGCCCTCTACCTGCTGAACCTCGACGGCGAGCGTCCCGGCGTGCTGAAGCGACTGGGCCTGGACGGCTCACGTCCGCTCCGCGATCTCGCCTGGGGCGCCGGGCTCGCGGCGGTCATCGGCCTGCCCGGGCTCGGCCTGTACGCCCTCGGCCGTGCCTTCGGCCTGACCGCCGATATCGTGCTGAGCCCGACCGACGCCTACTGGTGGACGCCGGTCGTGCTGATCGTCGCGGCGGTGCAGAATGCCCTGCTCGAGGAAGTCGTGGTGGTCGGCTACCTCATGACGCGACTGCGGCAACTGCGCTGGGGTGTCCCCGCCGCCATCGCGGTGAGCGCGCTCCTGCGCGGCACGTATCACCTCTACCAGGGCTTCGGCCAGGGCGTCGGCAATGCGATCATGGGAGTGGTCTTCGGCTACTGGTTCTACCGGACCGGTCGCGTCATGCCGCTCGTCATCGCCCACACGATCCTCGATGTCGTGGCATTCGTCGGCTACGCGTTCCTCGCGGAGACCCTCGGACTGCGCTGAACTCATGAGACTCACCTTCGATACTGCCCTCCCGATCGCCGAACGACACGACGAGATCGCCGAGTTGCTCGCCCAGCACCAGGTAGTCGTCATCGCCGGCGAGACCGGCTCGGGCAAGACGACCCAGCTCCCGAAGATCGCCTACGAGCTCGGTCGTCGCCGCATCGCCCATACCCAGCCGCGGCGGATCGCCGCGCGCTCGGTCGCCCGACGGATCGCCGACGAATGCGAGGTCGAGCTCGGCAACGAGATCGGCTATGCGGTGCGCTTCGACGACCAGACCAGCGACGCGACCGCGATCAAGTTGATGACCGATGGACTGCTGCTCGCCGAGCTCCAGGGCGATCCGGAGCTGCGCCAGTACGACACCGTCATCATCGACGAGGCCCATGAGCGGTCCCTCGCGATCGACTTTCTGCTCGGCTACCTCAAGCGTCTCCTCCCCCGGCGGCCCGATCTCCAGGTCATCATCACCTCGGCCACGATCGACGTCGGGCGGTTCTCGGAGATGTTCGACGACGCTCCCGTGATCGAGGTCTCCGGCCGCACCTACCCGGTCGAGGTGCGCTATCGCCCCGTGGCCGAGTCGGATGCCTCCGATCTCGCCGAGGCCATCGACCAGGCGGTCCGCGAGCTGCCGCGCGATGGCGACATCCTCGTCTTCCTGTCCGGGGAACGCGAGATCCGCGACACCGCCGAGTATCTGAGCGGGAAGAAGTACCCCCGCACGGAGATCCTCCCGCTCTACGGCCGCCTCGCCGCTCAGGACCAGCAGAAGATCTTCGCCTCGCATCCCGGCCGGCGGATCGTGCTGTCCACCAATGTGGCGGAGACCTCGCTGACCGTTCCGGGCATCCGGTATGTGATCGACTCCGGGCTGGCCCGTATCAGCCGATACAGCAACCGGCTCAAGGTCCAGCGTCTGCCGATCGAGCCGATCTCGCGGGCCAGTGCCGCCCAGCGGGCCGGCCGCTGCGGTCGCGTCGCGGACGGCATCTGCATCCGTCTCTACGCCGAGGAGGACTTCGAGGGGCGCCCGGAGTTCACCGATCCGGAGATCCTGCGGACCAACCTCGCCTCGGTGCTGTTGCAGATGGCATCGCTCAAGCTCGGCGATATCGACGACTTCCCCTTCCTCGATCCACCGGACCGCCGCGCGGTCAACGACGGTCTGAACCTGCTCGCCGAGCTCGGCGCGCTCGATGGCCGCAGGCTGACGAAGCTCGGCCGCACCATGTCGGGTCTCCCGGTCGATCCACGGCTGGGCCGGATGCTGCTCGCGGCGGATCGTCTCGGCTGCCTGGCGGATGTCCTGGTGATCGTGGCCGCCATGTCCATCCAAGATCCGCGCGAGCGTCCCTTGGAACGCCAGCAGGCCGCCGACGAGAAGCATCGGCGCTTCCATCAGCCGGACTCGGACTTCCTGTCCTATCTGAGCCTGTGGCGCTATCTGCGCGAGCAGCGCGACGCGTTGTCGCACAGCAGGTTCCGGCGGATGTGTCACGACGAGTTCATCCACTATCTCCGCGTCCGCGAGTGGCAGGACGTGCACGCTCAGCTGCGTCGCACGGTCCGCGATCTCGGCATGAAGCCGAAGCGCGACCTGAGCGACGACGCCGATGCGATTCATCAGGCGCTCCTCACCGGGCTCCTCAGTCACGTCGCGCTCAGAGAGCCCGACGGTCGGGAGTTCCTCGGTGCCCGCGGCGCTCGCGTCATGGTCTTCCCCGGCTCGGGCCTCGCCAAGAAGCCTCCTCGATGGATCATGGCCGGTGAGCTGGTCGAGACCTCGCGGCTGTGGGCCAGAACCGTCGCGCGGGTGGACCCGGGCTGGGTCGAGAAGGCAGCTGGGCACCTGCTCAAACGCCAGTACGCCGAGCCGTACTGGTCGTCGCGACGGGGCACGGCGATGGCCAAGGAGCGGGCCACGCTGTACGGGATCCCGGTGGTCGTGGACCGACCGGTGCAGCTCTCGCGGGTGGACCCGGCGCTGGCGCGGGAGCTCTTCATCCGCCATGCGCTCGTGGAAGGCGATTGGCGCACCGATCACCGGTTCTTCCACGGGAACCGCGCCCTCCTCGACGATGTCGGCGAGCTCGAGGACAGGCTGCGCCGCCGGGACCTGCGTGTCGACGATCAGACGCTGTTCGACTTCTACGACGAGCGACTCCCCCAGGAGATCGTCTCGGCGCGGCACTTCGACAGCTGGTGGAAGAAGACGAGGCGACATGAGCCCGATCTGCTGACCTTCGACCCGGCCATGTTGCGCACCGACGAGCTCGGCGCTGACATCGACGAGCAGTTTCCGACGACGTGGACGACCCAGAGCAGCGACTACGATGTCGAGTACGTCTTCGACCCGCAGTCCAGCGCCGACGGCCTCGTCGTCACCATCCCGGTCGAGGAACTGCTGGGGGTCGACGAACGCGCCTTCGGCTGGCACGTGCCCGGCCACCGGCATGAGCTCGTCACCGAGCTCATCCGTACGCTGCCGAAGACCCAGCGCAGGAACTTCGCCCCGGCCGGACAGTACGCCGACCGGATCGTGCCGGAGCTCGACCTCGAAGCGCCCGATATCGTCGAGGAGCTGGCACGCCGGTTGAGCAGCTCCTCGGGCCTCACCGTGCGGCCCGAGGACTTCGATCCCTCCGCCGTCCCCGACCACCTTCGTGTCACCTACCGGATCGTCGACGACGGCGAGGAGATCGCGAGTGGCAAGGATCTCGCGGCATTGCGTCGTCAGCTCGAGCCGCGCCTGCGCAGCGATCTGAACGCCGTGGCCGAGCAGGAGGAGCGCACGGGGCTGACGAGCTGGGAGATCGGGACGCTCGATCGGACCGTCGAGGCCGGGCAGATCACAGGATATCCCGCGCTGGTCGACGACGGTGACAGCGTCTCGCTGCGCGTGCTGTCATCGGTGGACGAACAGCGCTCGGCGATGGTGTGGGCGCAGTCGCGGCTGATCGCGCTGGCGACGCCCTCACCCGTCGCGCAGCTGGCGCGTTCGTTGAACCTCGCGGACAAGCTGCTGCTGTCCACGGCTCCCTATCGCGATCCGGGTGTTCTCATCGAGGACGCCCGGATGGCGGCCCTCGACGCCCTGGTGGTACGGCAGGGCGGGCCCGTCCACGATGAGGGCGCCTTCGCCTCTCTCACCGAGGCCGTGCGGGCGGACGTCTATCCGCTCGCCGAGCGGACGGTGCAGGGTGTGGTCGAGGCGCTGCAGGTGCTCGGCGAGATCGCGCCGGGAGCCGACGAGCCGGGCGAGGACGTCAAGATCCAGCTGTCCTGGCTCGTCTACCCCGGTTTCGTCCGCGAGATGGGTGCGGATCGCCTGCCACGGTTGCGGGTGTATCTGGAGGCCGCCCGCCGGCGGCTGCGGGCGCCGCTGACCCAGGACCTCGCGGCCGCCCAGGAGCTGGAGGCGCGCTTCCACGCGCTCACCGGCGACCTCCCGCTGTGGCTCCGGCGTGGGACGGCGGTACAGGAGGTGCGCTGGGCGCTGGAGGAGCTGCGCGTGAGCCTGCTCGCCCAGGATCTGCGCGCGGCGATCCCGGTCTCGGTCAAGCGCGTCACCAAGCGCCTCGACGCTCTGCAAGATCACCTGGCCGTGGCCACGAGGCCCACGCCCGCGCGCTGAACCAGGCGGCATCGACCGATACCAGGCGTCAGCGGCGGTAGGCCATCAACCTCACGCCCCAGGCGGCGGTAGCTCAGCAACCTTATCGAGCTTCGATGAGGTTGCTGAGCTACCGCCTGCGATCAGGCGAGGTTGATGGGCTACCGCCCATGCTGGAGATACTCGCTCAGCCGACGCCGAGCAGGTCGATGATGAAGACGAGCGTTCGGCCCGAGAGACGGTGGCCGCCGCCGGCCGGGCCGTAGGCGAGCTCCGGCGGCGCGATGATCTGGCGACGTCCGCCGACCTTCATGCCGGGGATGCCCTGCTGCCAGGCAGCGATGAGCTGAGGAAGCGGGAAGCGCGCCGACTGGCCGCGATCCCACGAGGCATCGAACTGCTCGCCGGTCTCGAAGTCGACACCCACGTAGTGGACGTCGACGACGCCACCGGGCACCGCCTCGGGACCATCGCCTTCGATCAGGTCGGCGACCTGGAGCTCGGTGGGCGGGGGTCCTTCGATGAAGTCGACTTCAGGCTTGGAGGTCATACCTGCCATCCTTGCACGTATGCGCGCGACGATCCTCACATCCCCGGGCACCATCGAGCTCCAGACGGTCCCCGATCCGCAGCTGACGGCCGACTCCGATGCCGTCGTACGAGTGGTCGCCTCCTGCATCTGCGGCAGCGATCTGTGGCCGTACCGCGGCCTGGACGGCGACCAGTCCGAGCCGCGCCGGATCGGGCACGAGTTCGTGGGCGTCGTCGAGCAGGTCGGCAGCGCGGTCGGCTCGGTGCAGCCGGGCGACTTCGTCATCGCCCCGTTCCTCTACAGCGACAACACCTGCGCGCTGTGTGAGCGCGGTGTTCACACCTCCTGCGTCAACGGCGGTGGCTACGAGGGTTGCCAGTGCGAACTCGTCCGCGTGCCGCAGGCCGATGGCACCCTGGTGCGGGTTCCCGGAGGCGAACCAGACGAGGCACTCGTCCCGCATCTGCTGACACTGTCCGATGTCTTCCCCACGGGCCATCACGCCGCCGTCAGCGCCGGCGTGCGGTCCGGGAGCACCGTGGCGGTCGTGGGCGACGGGGCCGTGGGGCTGAGCGCGATCCTCGCCGCCAAGCGGCTGGGCGCGTCCACCGTGGTCGCCATGTCGCGGCACGCGGAACGCCAGGAGATCGCCCGGGCCTTCGGCGCCGACGCGATCGTCGAGACCCGCGGCAAGGAGGGCGCGGCCGAGGTCCGCGAGATCACGGGCGGGATCGGCGCCGATGCCGTTCTCGAATGCGTCGGCACCGGCGACAGCCTCAAGCAGGCGTTCATGTCTACGCGTCCGGGTGGCATGGTGGGCTATGTGGGTCTTCCCCACGATGCGGCCTTCGACCCGCGCGGCAACTTCTACCGCAATATCGGGCTCGCGGGCGGTGTCGCACCAGTGCGCCGCTATCTCGACGAGCTGCTGCCCGATGTCCTCGACAGTGTCATCGAGCCCGGCAGGGTCTTCGATCTCATGCTCGATCTCGACGAGGTCGCCGACGGTTACCGGGCGATGGACGAGCGCCGGGCGACCAAGGTGCTGCTCACTCCCTGACCGCCCGGCCGGAGTGCGCTCAGCTCTGCCAGCGCTCCTGCTCACGCGCGTGCGTCGGCAGGTAGGCGCCCGGGGTGAAGAGCGTGTCGTAGAAGTCGGTGTCCAGGTGCTGGGCCTGCAGGTAGTTCATGATCCAGACCGACGGCACGGTGCCGGGGAACTTGCCGAAGGTGTCGTCGATGTACTGCAACTGCAGCGTCAGCAGCTCGACGAACTCCTCGTCGAAGGGCGCTGCCGAGCCCCGGACGCCCGGGTTGTCGCGCCACGGGCCGGGAGTGGACGGGTGGTAGGGGCCGCCCGCACCGAACTTGCGCTCGACCAGCGCTTCGACGACCGCACGAGCGGACCCATGGTGGGCGACCGTGGACGTCTCGAAGACCCCCTCTCGGCCGGTCGGATTGGGCATCGACCGGCGCGGGTCCTCGTCGTACCGGAAGCCGAGGCCGGGCACGTCGGGGTTGCCGGAGGCGCCGAGCATCGAGATGCGGTCGATGCCGTCGAAGCTCCACCCGCCGAGGCCGATGCCGCCAAGGGCGAGGTGGCCGGCGTAGCTGGCGGTCATCAACTCGGCACTGGCCTCGGCCAGTGAGTACTGCTCGATGAAGCTCAACGGCTGCGGCTCGTCGACATTGTGCAGCCGGTGGGCGAACTTATCGATACCGGGGATCGGACGATCGTTGACGTCGTCGTAGATCGCGTAGCCGTTCTGGTTGAAGAAGGCGATGTTGAGGAGCGTCTGCTGGGCCAGATCGGCGACCGGGATGACCAGCAGCGAGCCCGGCCAGTTCGCGATCCAGATGTTGTGGCCCTCGAGATAGGGCTGCTCGCGAGGCAGATGCAGACGCTCATCGCTGAGCTTCACGGCACGGGCGACCACCGCGTTCAGCGCGGCCTCCACGTCGTCCTGGTCGTCCAGCGAGCCGCTCTGCCACGCGGTGTCGAGTACCTCGTCACGAGTGGACAGGAAGTAGGTGCCCGAGTCGTCGGTGAAGAAGAAGTCGGTGGTGTGGAAGCCTGCCGCCGATGGGATGACGCGGCCGATGGCCGAGCCGTTGTAGTTGGGGAACTGGGGCGCGTAGTCCGGGTGGCGGGAGATGCCGAAATGCCAGCCGGTCTGGCCCGTGACGGTGGCCAGCACGAGGGCGCGCTGCACATCGGTGAGCGGACGACTCTCCTTGCTGCTGGTGAACGCCAGCGGACCGTCGGGGATGCTGCCGCCGACGGGAAACCGGCGCGATCGTCGCCCGAGCAGTGCCTCATACAGGCCGAACTCCGAGAGCTCACGGATCGCGGCGCGCTCGTGATCGGTCAGGCGGATGGCCGAGAGCCCGTTGTCGAAGACGGTCATGCGGAAGCTCCTTGGAGAGGATCGTGGTCGCGGGTACCAGCGATTCTCTCCAAGGAGCGTGGGCCTCTCGTGCCGCGTCCGCTATTTGAGCTGCGAGCTCGTCAGCCCCAAGACACGGCGCGCCACGATCAGCTGCTGGATCTGCTGCGTGCCCTCGAAGATGTCGAGGATCTTGGAGTCGCGCGACCACTTCTCCAGGAACTCGACCTCGCTGTAGCCGAGGGTGCTGGCCAGCTCGACACAGCGCAACGTGATCTGGTTGCCCACGCGACCCGCCTTCGCCTTGGCCATCGAGGCCTCCAGCGAGTTCGGCTTGCGGTTGTCGGCCATCCACGCGGCGCTGAGCGTCAGCAGGTGGGCGGCCTCCCAGTCGGCCTCCATCTGCAGGAAGGTCGCGGCGGCGGCCGACTGCGACTGCGCGGGGCGGTCGTAGTCGATCTCGATCCCGGCATCGGTGAGCAGGTCGCGAGTGAGCTCGAGGGCTGCCCGGGCGCATCCGACGGCCATGCCGGCCACCAGCGGTCGGGTGTTGTCGAAGGTGGCCATCGCGCCGGCGAAGCCCTTGGAGGTGTCGATCTCGGGATCGCCGAGCAGGTTGGCGGCCGGGACCCGGCAGTCCTCCAGCACGATGACCGCGGTGTCCGAGGCCCGGATGCCGAGCTTGTGCTCCAGCCGTTCGACCCGGATGCCGGGCAGCGACTTGGGCACGACGAAGGACTTGATCGCCGCGCGGCCCTTGCTCTTGTCGAGGGTCGCCCAGACGACGACCGAGTCGGCGCGCTCACCGGAGGTGACGAAGATCTTCTCGCCGTTGAGGATGTACTCGTCGCCGTCCTTGACCGCCGTGGTCTTGATCGCCGCCGAGTCCGAGCCGAAGCTCGGCTCGGTGATCGCCATCGCGGCCCAGGTGTCCTTGAACCGCTCGAGCTGCTCGTCGTTGGCGACCGAGGCGATGGCCGAGTTGCCGAGGCCCTGACGCGGCATCGACAGCAGCAGGCCGACATCTCCCCAGCACATCTCGATGACCGAGAGCACCGAGGACATGTTGGTGCCGTTCTTGACGCCGCCCTTGTCGTCGTCCTTGACCCGCACGCCGGCGGCACCGGCACCCTTGCTCTGCCCGGACTCGTTCATGCCGTCGACGAGCGAGGCGAGGAGGTCCAGCTCCTTGGGATAGGAGTGCTCGGCGAGATCGTAGGTGCGGGAGTTGGCGCGGAGGAAGTTGGTGGCGACCTCGTTGACCTGCTTGACGAAGCCGCGGTACTTCTTGGGAGTCTCCAGATTGATCATGATCGTGTCGCCCTCAGACGAGGACCGCTCCTTCCATCACGCCGATGGCGCGCAGATCGCGATACCACCGCTCCACCGGGTGTTCCTTGACGAAGCCATGGCCGCCGAGCATCTGCACTCCGTCGGTGCCGATCTTCATGCCGTACTCCGCCGTCAGCCTGCGGGCCAGGGCGATCTCCCTCGCGGAGTCAAGCCCTTGATCGACACGAGAGGCGGCGCGCAGGGTCACCAGCCGCATACCTTCCAGCTCGATCGCCATGTCGGCGACCGTGAAGGCGACGCTCTGGCGGTAGGCGACGGGCTCGCCGAAGGCCTCACGCGTGGTGACGTAGTCCTTGACGTAGTCGAGGGTGGTCCGTGCGGTTCCGAGGGCGAGACCGGCCCAGGCGAGGCGCGAGAGCCGCACCATCTCGCGGTAGTCCTCGACGGAGCCGAGGACGGCGTCCTCAGCGACCTGGACATCATCGAGCGCGAGGCGAGAGAGTCCGGCCGCCCGCAGGCCCATGCTGGGGTCCTCGGCCACCTGCACGCCCGCGGCGCTCGCCTCGACGAGGATCATCGACGGGCCCCGGCCTTCGACCTCCGCGGCGACGACGAAGAGCTCCGCCTCGCTCCCCCGCACGACCCCGGACTTGAGACCCGAGAGGGTGTAGCCGGCACCGGAGCGGCGAGCGGTGGTCTGCAGCGTGAAGGGGTCGAAGAGCACACGCGGCTCGCTGACGGCCAGTGCGGCAGCGGGGACGTCGTCCCCGGCGAAGGCGGAGAGATAGGTCTGCTGCTGGCCTTCGGTGCCCCAGAGCGCGATGGCGGTGGCGACGGCCGAGGGGGCGAGACACGCCACCGCTTGGCCCATGTCGCCGGAGGCGAGTGCCTCGGCCACGAGCACCCCCGTGACCGCCGAACGCTCCTGGGAGAGCCCGCCGAGATCCTCGGGGATGTTGATGAGCGACAGCCCGAAATCGCTCGTCTGGCCGAGGATCTCCTTGGGCGTGTCGTTCACTGCCTCGGCGCTCTCGGCCCCGGGACGCAGGACCTCGCGTGCGAACTCCTCGACGACCTCGACCATCATCTGCTGGTCGTCGGTCGGGGTGAGGTCGAAGACGCCGGTGGGACCCGAGGTGGAGGGTCGTGCACCCTGCCCTCCCGAACGGACCTTCGTGAAGGTGCGTTGTGCCGTGCCGGCTGCTTTGAAGCCGTTCCTGGCTCCGTGATAGACGACTTTCTGGGTCGCGTCACGCAGGCCGAAGCGGTCGATGACCGACGACTGTGCGAGCCGGTTCAGGACCTTGAGGCCGACGCCCATGGGATCGGTGCGAGCCACTACGGTGCTCCTGTTCGAGATCGGATGACGATACGAGTAACTGCGGTTTGCAGTTTCACATACCGAGAGTATCTGAAAGTGGGAGCACTGCCAAGCAGGTGCTCCGAATGAGGTCGATAGTGTGGTGACGATCATCCGTCGTCAGGAGTCCTTTCGTGAGCAGTGCCGAGCAGTCCCGCCCCCTTCCCGAGGGCGGCAAGGTCCTCCCCATCACCCGCTGGGGCACCCCGGTGATGCACCACGAACTGCGCGATGTCACCGAGTTCGATGACGAACTCGCGACCCTGGTGGCGGACATGGCGGCCACGATGTACGCGGCCGAGGGGGTCGGCTTGGCGGCCAATCAGGTCGGGGTCGATCTGAAGGTCTTCGTCTTCGACTGCCCCGATGCCGATCATCAGCGGGTCACCGGCGTCGTCTGCAATCCGGTGCTCACCCTGCCCGAGGGCAAGGATCGCCAGCTGGACGCCGCCGACGAAGGCTGCCTGTCACTCCCGGGAGCATTCGCCGAGTGCGCTCGGCCGGACCTCGCCACGGTGCGCGGCGTCGACCACCATGGCGAACCGGTCGAGTTCACCGGCACGGGTCTGCTCGCTCGCTGCCTCCAGCACGAGACCGATCACCTCTTCGGCACCGTCTTCGGCGACCGGGTCCCCGACCGCGCCCGCAAGAAGCTCTACAAGCAGCACGACAACCTGGCCGACGACTACCCCGACGACTGGCCCGTCTCCCCCATGCGCGAGGACTGACACGGGACATGGTTGGGCTGCCGTATCGGCTCCACCGCCCCGCCATCGGCGACCTCGACGACTACGCCGCCCTGCACGCCGACGCCGCCACCTGGCGTCATCATCCCGATGGGCGGCACACCGACCTCGAGCAGAGCCGATCCGCACTTCTCCGAGACATCGAGGACTGGCAGCGCGACAGCCTCGGCTTCTGGATCGTCCGGGCGGGCGATGACGGCAGCGTCGCGCCGGAGGGGACCTTCCTCGGCGTGTGCGGCTGTCGTTCAGCGCGTGAGGGCCTCATATGGAACCTCTACTATCGCTTCGTCCCCGCGTTCCACGGGCACGGCCTCGCCGTCCGCGTGGGTAGGGAGTCGGTTCACGCCGCGCACGCCACCGATCCCGACCGCCCGGTGATCGCCTCTCTCCTGGAACACAACACGGCGAGTCGCCGGACAGCGGAACGGATCGGCCTGGCGCTGCGATGGCGTGGCCCCGATGCCGAGGTACACGACGGCATCCGTCTGCTCTACGCCGACCGGCCGCTACCGCCCGCCACCCTCGACAGTCTCACCCGAACCTGAGCCCGCGAATCTCATCCCTCGATACATCCTTCGCGCTGGGATCCAGGTTTGCCGGGTTGTGGCCCCTGGAGTGCCGTGGAAAGGGCTATAACCCGGCAAAAGTCGGACCGGGACGGTCAGCGGGGGCGGAAGTGCCAGCAGGCGATGGCGGTCGACGCCGCGACATTGAGTGAATCGATACCGGCCGCCATCGGGATCGCGACGCGATGGTCGGCGGCGCGCTGCCAGTGTTCGGTCAGGCCCGGGCCCTCGGAGCCGACGATGACTGCGACACGTTCGTCCGGTCCGGCATCAACGGAATCGAGCGGCACCGAGTCCTCGGCGAGCGACATCGCATAGCTAGTGAAGCCGAGCTGGCGCAGCAGGTCAGGTGCGTTGTACCAGTCGTCGATCCGGGCATAGGGCAGGGAGAAGACCGCCCCCATCGCGACCTTGACCGAACGCCGGTACAGCGGGTCGGCGCACCGTGGGGACAGCAGGACGGCGTCGAAACCGAGGGCCGCGACGTTGCGCATCACTGCCCCGATATTGGTGTGGTCCACCAGGTCCTCGGCGACCAGCACCCGCCGGGCCGACTCCAGCACCGATTCAGGTGTCCGTGGTGCGGGCCGGTCCATCGCCGCGAGCGCACCACGGTGGACGTGGAAGCCGGTCACCCGCTCGATCGCCTTCTCGTCGAGGACGTAACACGGGGCATCGCTCGCCTCCAGTACGTCACTCAGCGAGTCGATCCAGCGCGGTGCGAGCAGGAACGAGCGCGGACGATGCCCTGCCTCGACCGCGCGACGCACGACCTTCTCACCCTCGGCGATGTACAGGCCGCGCTCGGTCTCCAACAGTTTGCGCAGACTCACATCGCGCAGACTCGTGTAGTCGCGCAGCAGCGGATCGTCTGCGCCGGCGATCTGAAACAACTCGGCCACCGATCTAGGCTACGGAGTATGAGTCTTGATCGACCCGTGACCCCCGACCCGTATCCGCTTCTCCCAGCAGCCGCTTCGTTCGACGTGCGCAGCGACGATGTCGCCGACGGCGAGCCGCTCAAGGACGACCAGGTCAACGCCGGAGGCGACACCTCGCCCCACCTGGCCTGGGGCGACCCGCCCGAGGGCACCAGGTCCTTCGTCGTCACGTGCTTCGATCCCGACGCCCCCACGGTGTCGGGCTTCTGGCACTGGGTGGCGGTCGACCTTCCGGCCGACACGCGCGAGCTGCCGGCTGGTGCCGGCGCCTCCGATGACACGCTGCCCGGTTCAGCCTTCCACGTCCGCAACGACGGCGGCGGCCTCAATTTCATGGGCGCCGCCCCACCGGAGGGCGATCAGGTGCACCGCTACTACTTCGTGGTCCACGCCGTCGGCGAGGAGACCCTGGGAGTCGACTCGTCGGTCTCGCCCGCCGTCGTCGGCTTCAACCTGGCCTTCAAGACCCTCGGCCGCGCCATCCTCCACGGCACCTACCAGCACTGACGACGAAACCCATTGAGCGGGACGTTTGGACGCTGAACACAGCCGAATGGCCGTCCGAACGTCCCGCTCAACGGGTCGGTGGTGGTGTCAGGCGGTGGGGTCGTCCTCGGCGGGGGCACCCTCGTCGTCATCGGGGCGGGCCACCGGAGACTCCGCCTGCCGCGCGGCCTTGATGGCCTCCTCGACGGCCGAGGACGTGTCCTCGCTGGCGATCGGGACCTCGTCGACGATCTCCTCGTCCAGATCGACCTCGCGGCGGCTGCCACCGCTGTCGACCGGGACGTCGCCGATCGCGCCGCCGAGGGTACCGAGGGCCTTGGTGAGCTCGGCCGGAATGATCCAGGTCGACGCGTTCTCCCCCGAGGCGATCTTCGGCAGCGTCTGCAGGTACTGGTAGGACAGCAGCTTCTGATCGGCATTGCCGTTGTGGATCGCCTGGAAGACGGTCTCGATGGCGCGGCCCTCACCCTGCGCGCGGAGGATCGCGGCCTGGCGCTCGCCCTCCGCCGACAAGATGGCCGACTGCTTCTCGCCCTCGGCCTTGAGGATCGACGACTGCTTCTCGCCCTCGGCGGTCAGAATGGCCGACTGGCGCTCGCCCTCGGCCGTGAGGATCGCGGCGCGCTTGTCGCGATCGGCGCGCATCTGCTTCTCCATGGCGTCGATGATGGTCGGCGGCGGATCGATGCTCTTGAGCTCGACCTGGTTGACCTTGATGCCCCAGCGGGCGGTCGCCGCGTCGAGCTCGGCGCCCAGCGTGCGGTTGATCTGGTCGCGGCTGGTCAGCGTGTGCTCCAGTGTCATGCCGCCGATGATGTTGCGGACCGTCGTCATCGTCAGCTGATGGATCGCATCGATGTAACTGACGATCTCGTAGGTGGCCGCGACGGCGTCGTTGACCGTGAAGTAGATGACGGTGTCGATCTCCACCGTGAGGTTGTCCTCGGTGATGACACCCTGTGGCGGGAACGAGACGACCTGCTCACGCTGGTCGACCCGGTACCTGACCCGGTCGAGGAACGGGATGATCAGGTGCGGTCCCGAGCTCAGCGAGGTGCGATAGCGGCCGAGCCGCTCCACGATGCCGGCGTGATTCTGAGGGATGATCTTGACCGACATCGAGACGACGACCACGAGGAGCAGGACCACGAGGCCGACGAAGACGGCGAGGGCGGAGGCCACCATTGTCGTTCTTCCTTTCAGTGATGGGCGGCGGTGACGCGCGCGATCGGGCCTTCGATAGCCACGACGAGCACCTCCGTCCCGGGTTCGAAGGTCGTATCAGCGTCGAGCACTCGGGCCGTCCAGCGCTGGCCGTTGATCATGACCTGGCCCGCATGGGCGGAGACCTGCTCATCGACCGTGGCGTACTGGCCCACGAGACCGTGCTGGCCCGATGGCAGCGTAGGCCCGCGGTGGATGCGCTTGACCATCTTGGGGCGCACCAGCGTCAACATGCTGCCCGAGACGCCACCGAAGACCAGGAGGCAAAGGACGAACGGCGCCCCGAGGGCAGCGACGGCGGCGGCGGCGAAGGCCCCTACACCGAACATCAGGAAGACGAACTCCATGCTGGCGATCTCGACGACCGACAGCACGACGCCGATCGCCGTCCAGGTGAGCCAGATGTCGTCGCCGAGCCAGTCCATGATCTATGTCTCTATCACGAAGCGGCCCGCCGCGCCGCGGGCTGTCGTCGGGCGGTGAAACGGCCGCGGTCCTCGCGGAGTTCGAGTCGCTGACCGAAGGCATTGCTCAGCACATCGGAGGTGAGGACCTCCCGCAGCGGTCCGCGCCCGATGACCTTGCCCTCGGCGAGGACCAGCGCGTGGGTGAACCCCTGCGGGATCTCCTCCACGTGATGGGTCACCAGGACGAAGGCCGCTCCGGCAGGATCGCTGGACAGGACATCGAGGCTCGCCAGCAGGTCCTCCCGTGCGCCGAGGTCGAGTCCGGCGCCCGGCTCGTCGAGCAGGACTGCCTCGGGATCGGTCATGAGCGCCCGGGCGATGAGGACCCGCTTCTTCTCGCCCTCCGACAGGGTGCCGAAGGTGCGATCGGCGAGCGAGGCGATTCCCAGTTCGGCGAGCAGTTGGTCGACCCGGCCGAAGTCGTGTTCGTCGTACTCCTCGTTCCAGCGTCCGACCACGGCGTACGCGGCCGAGAGCACGACATTGCGCACCGATTCCCGTGCGGGGATCCGCTCGGAGACCACCGTGGACGTGTGCCCGATGCGGGTGCGCAGTTCGAAGACGTCGACCTGGCCGAGCGTCTCGTCGAGGATCCGGACCCGGCCGGACGTGGGGTGCAGCGAGGCGCCGAGGATCTGCATGAGGGTGGTCTTGCCGGCCCCGTTCGGGCCGATGACCACCCAGTGCTCGCCCGCTCGGACGGTCCATGAGACCGAGTCCAGGAGCTTCTTGCCCGATCGGATCACCGTCACATCGTCCAGCTCGAAGACAGCTGACATGCATCCTCCTGGTCGTGACGGCCCGGTGATCCCAACCTATCGTGTCGCCGGTGAGCCCTGACGCTACCCTCGACTCGATGACCTCCGAGCATGTGCCCGCCGCCCTCCAGCTCACCGTGCCGACGGTGCTGGTGACGCTGGTCGGTCCCGACCGCCCCGGCGTCTCGACCCGTCTGTTCGCCGAGGCGGCGAGTTTCGACATCGAGGTGATCGATGTCGAACAGCTCGTCGTCCGCGGCCGGCTCGTCCTCAGCACCCTGCTCACCGAGCCCGAGGCTCCCGAGCAGCTCGAGGAGGCCATCCGCGGCTTCGCCGAGCCTCTCGGCCTCGAGGTCTGGTTCGAGCACGGGGTCGGGGACAACCGCCCACGGCGCATCGGACGTGCGCAGGTGGTGGTGCTCGGAGGTCCTCTGCGTCCGTCGGCGATGTCCGCCATCACCGACGGGATCAGGCGCCTCGGCGGCAATATCGACCGGATCGTCCGCATGGCTCGCTACCCGGTGACGGCGATCCGCATGGAGGTGTCCGGCGCCGATCCCGATGCCCTGCAGCGCGACCTCGCCAGCATCGGTCATGTCGAGGGGGTCGACATCGCGGTGCAGGAGAACGGCATCGGCCGGCACGCCCAGCGCCTGGTGGTCATGGACGTCGACTCCACGCTGATCCAGGGCGAGGTCATCGAGATGCTCGCCTCGCACGCCGGTTGCGAGGCTCAGGTCGCCGAGGTCACCGAGCGCGCCATGCGCGGCGAGCTCGACTTCGCCGACTCGCTCCACGCGCGGGTGGCCCAGTTGGAGGGCGTCCCGGCCAGCGCCCTGGACGACGTGTACGCCGGCATCGCCTACACCCCGGGAGCGCGGACGATGATCCGCACCCTCAAGCGCCTCGGCTACCGATTCGCGCTCGTGAGCGGAGGCTTCACCCAGATCATCGAGCGGATCGCCGAGGAGCTCGGCATCGACTACTTCGCGGCCAACGAGCTGGAGATCGTCGACGGCCGGCTCACCGGTCGCGTGGTGGGCGAGGTCGTCGATCGTGCCGGCAAGGCGATGGCACTGCGCCGGTTCGCCGCAGAGGCCGGCATCGCCGAACGCAACACGGTGGCGATCGGCGACGGCGCCAACGATCTCGACATGCTCGCCGCCGCGGGCCTGGGGATCGCCTTCAACGCCAAGCCCCTCGTGCGCGACCAAGCGCGTACCAGCGTCAACGTGCCCTATCTGGACACGGTCGTGTTCCTCATGGGCATCACCCGCGAAGAGGTCGAGGCGGCCGACGCCGCCGACCCGGCCTGAACGCCGGTTCCTACTCGTCGTCCTCGAGACGGAAGCCCAGCTTGAGCGTCACCTGGTAGTGCTCGACCTCGTCGTCGACGATCTGCCCGCGGATGCCGACCACCTCGAACCAGTCCAGATGACGCAGTGTCTGAGAGGCGCGCTTGATGCCGCTCTGCACGGCCTCGGTCACGCCATCGGGCGAGGTGCCGACGATCTCGGTCACACGGTACGTACGGTTGCTCATGCCCCTATCATGCCGCTCCCCATCGCTCCGCGGGCCGCCAGGGAGGCCCGCGTAGAGTGGGAGCCGTGAAGCTTCGGAGGAAGCGCGATGAGGTGCACTCGATCACCTCGGCCGCTCAGTCGCACAGTGAGGCCACGTGGTCGCGCGAGAAGCGCTATGCCATCTCGATGGCGATCCGCACCGCCTGCTTCATCGGCGCGGTCGCCGCGAGCGGTCCGCTGCGCTGGACGCTGCTTGTCGGGGCGGTCTTCCTCCCGTATGTGGCGGTCATCTTCGCCAACTCGCCCGCGCGCAAGGCCAGCGACGGTCCGTCGCCCTTCGGACACGAGCGCCCCGAGCTCGAGCAGCCCCGCCGCGAGCTCGACGAGGACTGATCGGTGCTGCGCTTCCTGTTGACCCCCCGCTGGCTGGGGTTCGGCGCCTTCGTCATCGCCCTGGCCGTCACCTGCGTGTTCCTCGGCATGTGGCAGCACGATCGGCATGAGCAACGTCAACAGCACAACGCCCAGGTCGAGAGTCATGCCGAGTCCGATCCCATCCCGATCCAGCAGGCTGCTCCGCCAGGTACCGAATGGCCGTCGGAGGACGAGTGGACCCAGGTGACCGCCACCGGCCGGTACGACCCTCAGCACGAGGTCCTGGTCAAGTTCCAGCAACGCGGCAGCCAGCCCGGGGTCGACGTCGTGACACCGCTCGTGCTCGATGACGGCAGTGCGGTCCTCATCGATCGCGGCTGGGTCCAGACACAGAACACGGCCTCGCGTCCCGACAACATCCCGCCTCCGCCGAGCGGCCAGGTCACGGTCACGGGTTGGCTACGCGCGGACAGCACCAACGACGGCCAAGCCGTGCAGCCTGAGGACGGCCAGGTCCGTCTGATCAGCAGCGAGGCCCTCTCCGAACTCGTCCCCCACGAGCTCGCCACGGGCTATATCGCCCTCCGCGAGCAGAACCCGCCGCTGGACGGCCTCGAGCCCGCCGAGCCGCCGGAGCTCGGCATGGGCGTCAATCTCTTCTACTCCTGGCAGTGGTACTTCTTCGCCGGGCTGGCCGGATTCGGCTTCTTCTGGTTCGCGCGGGCCGAGGTGAAGGAGCGCCGGCGCGAGCCCCACGCAGAGCAGACCGAGCAGCTTACGCCAAGCTGATCAGATCGAAGTAGCTGTCGGACCAGATGTCCTCGTCGCCATCGGGCAGCAGGAGGACACGATCGGGGTCCAGGGCGGCCACTGCGCCTTCGTCGTGGGTCACCAGGATGATCGCGCCCTCATAGGAGCGGATCGCCCCGAGGACCTCCTCGCGTGAGGCGGGATCGAGGTTATTGGTCGGCTCGTCGAGCAGCAGGACATTGGCCTTCGAGACGATCAGACTGGCCAGCGCGAGCCGGGTCTTCTCGCCGCCGGAGAGCACGGCGGCCGGCTTGGCGACGTCATCCCCGGTGAACAGGAACTGGCCCAGCACGCTGCGCGCCTCGGTCTCGTTCAGCTCGGGCGCGGCGCGCTGCATGTTGTCGAGGATCGTGCGGCTGGTGTCGAGGGTCTCGTGCTCCTGCGCGTAGTAGCCGAGCTTGAGTCCGTGACCGGGCTGGATCTCGCCGGTGTCGGCCTTGTCCATGTCGCCGAGGATCCGCAGCAGCGTCGTCTTTCCGGCACCGTTGAGGCCGAGGATCACGACGCGACTGCCGCGGTCGATCGCCAGGTCGACGTCCATGAAGACCTCCAGCGAACCGTAGGACTTCGAGAGGCCCTCGGCCATGAGCGGTGTCTTGCCGCACGGGGCCGGCTTCGGGAAGCCGATCTTGGCGACCTTCTCGGTCTGCCGCTCGTCCTCGAGCCCGGCCATCATCTTCTCGGCGCGCTTGATCATGTTCTGCGCGGCGACCGCCTTGGTGGCTTTGGCGCGCATCTTCTCAGCCTGTTGCAGCAACCGCTCGGCGGTCTTCACCGTGTTGGCGCGTTCGCGCTTGCGCCGTTCCTCGTCCGCCTCGCGCTGCTTCAGGTAGGCCTTCCAGCCCATGTTGTAGATATCGATGACCTGACGGTTGCCGTCGAGGTAGAACACCTTGTTCACCGTCGTCTCGATCAGGTCGACGTCGTGGCTGATGACGATGAAGCCGCCGGAGAAATCGGCGAGGAACTGACGTAGCCAGACGATCGAGTCGTGGTCGAGGTGGTTCGTGGGCTCGTCGAGCAGGAGGATCTCCGCATCGGAGAACAGGATGCGGGCGAGCTCCACCCGGCGGCGCTGACCGCCCGAGAGGGTGCTGAGCGGCTGCTCCAGGATGCGCTCGGGAAGGGCGAGGGACATCGCCATCGCATCGGCCTCGGACTCCGCCGCGTAGCCGCCCGCGGACTGGAAGTCGGCATCGGCGGCGGCATAGCGCTTCATGCCCCGCTCGGCGATCTCGGGATCGGCCGAGGCCATCTCCTCCTCGGCCGTGCGCAGACGGCGCATCGCGTCGTCAAGGCCCCGGACCGACAGGATCCGGTTGCGCGCACTCACCGTCATGTCGTCGACCCGCGGATCCTGGGGCAGATAGCCGACAGAACCGGTACGGCTGATGCTGCCGGCCGAGGGCTCTCCCCCGGCCCCCGCGAGCATCTTGGTCAAGGTGGTCTTGCCCGCTCCGTTGCGGCCGACCAGGCCGATCTTGTCGCCCTTGGCGACACGGAACGAGACATCGGACATCAGGACGCGCGCGCCGAAGCGCAGCTCCACGCCGGAAGCGGTGATCACGGGGTTCTCCAGAGGATATGAGGGGATGGCTAGGACGACACACGGCATCGGCGGGCGATGCGGGACCGTCACTCTCTCTGGATCAGCACCGGATCAGCCTACCGGCCCGGTCCACGCCACCTCACGTCAGCCACCGAAAGAGCAGGCGGTGAGCCACCACGCACCCCGGTGATGGAGATACGTGATGGCTCACCGCCCGTCGGCAGCCCTGGTGGACGTCAGCCGATGTTGAAGCCGAGGGCGCGCAGCATCTCCCGGCCGTCGTCGGTGATCTTGTCCGGACCCCACGGCGGCATCCAGACCCAGTCGATCCGGAACTCGTTGACGATGCCGTCGAGCGCCGCACGGGTCTGATCCTCGATGACATCGGTCAACGGGCAGGCCGCCGAGGTGAGGGTCATCTGCAGCACCGCATTGCTGTGGTCGTCGACGTGTGCGCCGTAGACCAGGCCGAGATCCACGACATTGATGCCGAGCTCGGGATCGACGACGTCCTTCATCGCCTCGATGACGTCATCGGAGCTGGTGGGCTTGGGGCTGGTGTCGACCTGAGGCAGATCGGAATGGTCGGTCGTCATGGTGTCACTTGCCTCTCTCATGGGACACGGTCTGATCGGAGCCGGCGAGCGCCTGGGAGGTGGCGTCCTTCCACGCCATCCACCCCAGCAGCGCACATTTCACGCGAGCCGGGAACTGCGCCACGCCGGCGAAGGCGATGCCATCCTCGAGCACCTCTTCATCGGGGGTGACCTGGCCACGGCCGTGCATCACCTCGGTGAAGGCGTCGAGCACGCGCATCGCCTCCTCGACGGTCTTGCCCGGCAGCAGGTCGTACAGCACGGAGGCCGAAGCCTGGCTGATGGAACAGCCCTCGGCATCGTAGGAGATGTCAGCCACGCGGTCGCCGTCCAGATGCACCCGCAGGGTGATCTCGTCGCCGCAGGTGGGGTTGACGTGATGGACCTCGGCCTCGTACGGCTCGCGCAATCCGGCGCCGTGGGGGTTCTTGTAGTGGTCCAGGATGATCTCCTGGTACATCGCATCGACGTCCATGCTCATCCCACCTTGAAGTACTGCTGGGTGTAGCGGATCGCCTCGGCGAGGGCGTCGATCTCGGCCTCGGTCGTGTAGAGGTAGAACGAGGCTCGAGTCGTCGACTGCACGCCGAAGCGCCGATGGGCCGGCTTGGCGCAGTGGTGCCCGGCTCGCACGGCGACACCGCGCGAGTCGAGCAGCTGCGCGACATCGTGCGGGTGGACGCCGTCGAGGGTGAAGCTCACCGCTCCCCCGCGGTCGACCGCCTCGGACGGGCCGACCACCGTGAGGCCGTCGATCTCCTGCAACCGTCCGAGCGCATAGGCGGTGATCGCCTGCTCGTGCGCCGCGATGTTCTCCATGCCGATCGCCGACAGGTAGTCGACGGCGGCACCGAGACCGACCGACTGCGCGATCGGCGGTGTCCCCGCCTCGAATCGGTGCGGCGGCGCGGCGAAGGTGCTCCGCTCCATCGACACCGTCTCGATCATCTCGCCGCCGCCGAGGAAGGGCGGCAGCGAGGCGAGCAGGTCGTAACGCCCCCACAGCACGCCGATACCGGTCGGACCGACCATCTTGTGACCGGTGAAGGCCACGAAATCGGCTCCCAGGGAGGAGACGTCCACGGGGAGCTGCGGGACCGCCTGTGAGGCGTCCACCGCGACCAGCGCACCGACCTGGTGCGCACGGGCAATGACGACGTCCAGCGGGTTGATGGTGCCGAGCATGTTCGACACCCAGGTCAGCGAGACGATCTTGGTGCGCTCGGTGACCAGCGACTCGAGGTCGTCCAGATCCAAGCGTCCCTCGTCCGTGACGCCGAACCAGCGCAGCGTCGCGCCCGTGCGCTCGGCGAGGAGCTGCCACGGGACGATATTGGAGTGATGCTCCATCTCGGAGATGACGATCTCGTCGCCCTCCCCCACGATGCCGCCGTCCCCCAGCGTGCGAGCGATGAGGTTGAGCGCCTCGGAGGCGTTCTTGGTGAAGATCACCTCATCGCGCGACGGCGCGCCGATGAAAGCCGCGACCTTGTCACGGCCGGTCTCGAAGGCCTCGGTGGCCTCCGCGCCGAGCTGGTGCATCGCGCGCGCCACATTGGCGTTGTGCTCCAGATAGTGCCGCTCGATCGCCTCGACGACCTGCCGCGGCTTCTGCGAGGTATTGGCCGAGTCGAGGTAGACCAGCGGCCGGTCGCCCGCGAGGGATCGCGCGAGGACCGGGAAGTCCTTGCGGATCGCCTCGACGTCGTAGCGGGTCACAGCGCCGCGGCCGCCTTCACGTACTTGTCGTAACCCTCGGCCTCGAGCTGCTCGGCGAGCTCCTCGCCACCGGACTCGGCGAGCCGGCCGGCGACGAAGACGTGCACGTAGTCGGGCTTGATGTAGTTGAGGATGCGGGTGTAGTGCGTGATGAGCAATACGCCGCGATCGCCCTGCGAGGTGTACCGGTTGACGCCATCGGACACCACGCGCAGCGCGTCGATGTCCAGGCCCGAATCGGTCTCGTCGAGGACGGCGAACTTCGGGTTGAGCAGCTCGAGCTGCGCGATCTCGTGACGCTTCTTCTCACCACCGGAGAAGCCCTCGTTGACGCTGCGCTGCGCGAAGGAGGGGTCGAGGGTGACACGCTCGAGCGCGGCGTTCACATCCTTGACCCAGGTGCGCAGCTTCGGAGCCTCACCGTCGACCGCGGTCTTGGCGGTGCGCAGGAAGTTGGCGACCGAGACGCCCGGCACCTCGACGGGATACTGCATCGCCAAGAACAGGCCGGCGCGAGCCCGCTCGTCGACGCTCAGCTCGAGGATGTTCTCACCGTCGAGCAGCACCTCGCCGTCGGTGATCTTGTACTTGGGGTGGCCGGCGATCGAGTACGCGAGCGTGGACTTGCCCGAGCCGTTGGGGCCCATGATGGCGTGGACCTCGCCGGAGTTGATCGTCAGATCGACCCCGCGCAGGATCTCCTTCTCGCCGTCCTCGGTCTCGACCGAGACGTGAAGGTTCTTGATCTCCAGAGTGGACATGCTCTCAGTTCTCGCTTTCGGTGGGGAGATCGACCCAGACGGTCTCTCCCTCGATCTTGGTGGCGTACACGGGGACGGGTTCGGTGGCCGGGAGGCTCAGCGCCTCACCGGTCCGCAGGTCGAAACGGGAGCCGTGCAGGAAGCACTCGATCGTGCACCCCTCCACATCGCCGTCCGACAGCGGGATCTCGGCATGCGAGCACCAGTCCTGGATGGCATAGACGTCGTCCCCCTGGCGGACCAGGGCGATATCGACGCCGTCGACCTCGATGCCGAGCGCCGCGCCCTCCGGCACGTCGCCCAGCGGAGCGGCCTCTCTAAATGACACGGCGCAGCTCCTTTTCGGTGATCGAGTAGCCGCGAGGTACGAGCGGCGTATCGAGATCAAATGACACGGCGCAGCTCCCTTTCGGTGATCGAGTAGCGTCGTCCGCTCAGCGGGCGGCGCGTATCGAGATCAAATGACACAGCGCGCTCCTCAGGACTCCAGGCGACCGACGACGGTCGCCAGCTCGTCCTCGATCGCCGAGGTGAGCCGCTCCTGCAGGTCCGCGACGCCGATCCGGCGGATGATGTCATTGAAGAAGCCGTGGACGACGAGGCGGCGGGCCTCGGTCTCCTCGATGCCGCGGCTCTGCAGGTAGAACAGGTGCTCGTCGTCGAAGCGACCGGTGGTCGAGGCATGGCCGGCCCCGGCGATCTCGCCGGTCTCGATCTCCAGGTTCGGCACCGAGTCGGCCTTGGACCCGTCGGTGAGCACCAGGTTGTCGTTCTGCTCGAAGGTCTCGATGCCCTCGGCCACCTTGCGGATGAGCACATTGCCGATCCACACGGTGTGCGCGTCCTGACCCTGCAGCGCGCCCTTGTAGACGACATTGCTGCGTGTCTTGGGGGCGGTGTGATCGACGAACTGCCGGTGCTCGAGGTGCTGGCCGGCGTCGGCGAAGTAGACACCGAACAGCTCAGCGCTGCCACCCGTGCCCCGGTAGTCGACATTGGTCGAGGAACGGACGAGATCGCCGCCGAGCGTGAACTCGAAGAACCGCACCTGCGCGTCACGGCCGACCGACACCCCGTTCTGCACGGCGTGCACGGCGTCGTCCTCCCAGTCGGCGAGGCTGATCACCGTGAGCTGTGCTCCATCGCCCACCAGGTACGTGACGGTGCTGCCGTAGGTGGCGCTGCCGACATGGTCGAGCAGCACCGTGGCCTTGGCGAACGGAGCGACCTTGACGACCGTGTGGCCCCACACGACCTGATCGGCGGCACCGCCGGACCAGTTGAGCCGCACCGGGGCATCGAGCTCGCCGTCGATCGCGAGCAATGTGGCCTCGGGCGCGTTCTCGACGGCGAGGGCCGCAAGGCGGTCCAGCGGCGCGATGCCACCGAGCTCCTTGGCCTGCTCACGTGAGATCACGCTCAGGCTCGCGCCGTCGGGCAGCTCCTCGGCCCGCGCGAGCCGCGTGTCCGATGCCGGGCCCTCGAGCAGACCGCGCAGCCGCTTGAGCGGCGTGAAGCGCCAGATCTCCTCCAAGCCGGTGGGCTTGGGGTGGGCCTCGACGTCGTACGACGGCTCGGGGTGCAGGTGGGACTCGACGTGCTCCAGTTCCAGTGCACTCGAGAAGTTGTCGACAGTGGCGGTCATCCGACAGCGCCCTCCATTTGCAGTTCGATGAGGCGGTTGAGCTCGAGGGCATACTCCATCGGCAGCTCACGGGCGATCGGCTCCACGAAGCCGCGCACGATCATCGCCATCGCCTCGTCCTCCTCCATGCCACGCGACATGAAGTAGAAGAGCTGGTCCTCGCTGACCTTGGAGACGGTGGCTTCGTGCCCGAGCGTCACATCGTCCTCGCGGACGTCCACATAGGGGTACGTGTCCGAGCGGCTGATCTGATCGACCAGCAGGGCATCACACTTGACGGTGCTGGCCGAGTGCTCCGCACCGTCCAGCACCTGCAGCAGACCGCGGTAGGACGTGCGACCGCCACCGCGGGCGACGGACTTGGACAGGATCGAGCTCGAGGTGCGCGGCGCGGCGTGCACCATCTTGGCGCCGGTGTCCTGGTACTGGTCGACGCCGGCGAAGGCGATCGACAGCGTCTCACCGCGGGCGTGCTCGCCCATCAGGTAGACGGCCGGGTACTTCATCGTCACCTTGGAGCCGATATTGCCGTCGATCCACTCCATCGTCGCGCCCTCCTCGCAGGTGGCGCGCTTGGTGACCAGGTTGTACACATTGTTCGACCAGTTCTGGATCGTGGTGTACCGCACCCGGGCGTTCTTCTTGACGATGATCTCGACGACCGCCGAGTGCAGCGAGTCGCTGGAGTAGATCGGCGCGGTGCAACCCTCGACGTAGTGCACGTACGAGTCCTCGTCGGCGATGATGAGGGTGCGCTCGAACTGGCCCATGTTCTCGGTGTTGATCCGGAAGTAGGCCTGCAACGGGATGTCGACGTGGACGCCCTTGGGCACGTAGATGAACGATCCGCCGGACCACACCGCCGTGTTGAGCGCGGCGAACTTGTTGTCGCCGGTCGGGATGACGGTGCCGAAGTACTCCTCGAAGATCTCCGGATGCTCCTTGAGGGCCGTGTCGGTGTCCAGGAACAGCACGCCCTGGGCCTCGAGGTCCTCGCGGATCGAGTGGTAGACGACCTCGGACTCGTACTGCGCGGCGACGCCGGCGACGAGGCGCTGCTTCTCCGCCTCGGGGATGCCGAGCTTGTCGTAGGTGTTCTTGATGTCCTCGGGCAGGTCCTCCCAGCTCTGGGCCTGCTTCTCCGAGGAGCGCACGAAGTACTTGATGTTGTCGAAGTCGATGCCGGTGAGATCGGCACCCCACGTCGGCATGGGCTTGCGCTCGAAGAGCTTGAGTCCCTTCAACCGCCGCTGGAGCATCCAGTCGGGCTCGTCCTTCTTGCCCGAGATGTCGCGGACGATCGACTCATTCAGGCCGCGCTTCGCGCTCGCGCCGGCGACATCGGGATCGGCCCAGCCGAACTCGTAGTTGCCGACCTCCTTCAGACCGGGATTGAGCTCCTCGATCTGGTTGGTCTCGTGCGTCGTGGTCATGACGACACCCTCTCTGATGTGGGGGCTTTCGGAAGATGGGTGGTGCACACACCATCGCCGTGGGCGATCGTGGCGAGCCGTTGGACATGGGTGCCCAGCAGCTCGGCGAAGAGTTCGGTCTCGGCATCGCAGAGCTGGGGGAACTCACCCGCCACGTGCGCGACGGGGCAATGGTGCTGGCACATCTGCTCGCCCGCGGGCGAGCTGCTGACGGAGGCGGCGAAGCCGTCCTCGGTCAGAGCATGGGCGAGGAGCTGAGCACGCTCCTCGGTGGTATCGACCGAGGCGAGCAGACCTCGATAGCGTTCCTCGAGTCCGGCCAGCCGGAACCGGGCGAAGGCCTTGACGGCGTCATCGCCGCCGGTGGCGTGCAGGTATCGCAGCGCTTCGGCGGCGAGATCGTCGTAGCCCTGGGTGAACTGGTCGCGTCCGGCATCGGTGAGCACGAAGACGCGAGCCGGTCGGCCGCGACGGCGTTGGCCGACGATCCGTTCCTCGCGGGCGGTGATGAGGCCCTGCTCCAGGAGAGCGTCGAGGTGGCGGCGGACGGCGGCAGGCGTGAGATCCAGGTGCTCGGCCAGGCTCGCGGCGGTCGACGCTCCGTGCGCCAGGAGGGATTCGGCCACCCGCAGACGCGTCGGGGCATCGTCGTTCGACGACGTCGCCTCCGGTGTCTGCATGTTTTTCACAACACCAGTGTGCCGTTATTCATTCCTGCCATTCAACGAAGGATGGCCTTACCCGTCGCCACGGCCGTCCTTCCTCAACCGCGTCTCGGCCGTGGAGGTCTCCCGCCGGTTCCGCCCAGCGGCGACGGCGTCGACGACCCATCGCCACCGCGCCGGCGATACAGCCCGGGAGCGCGCCCGCGACGCTATCGTGAGGCATGGCCAGTCCTGCCGCACATGTCGACGCCGGTGGACGCGAGGTACGCGTCTCGAGCCCCGATCGCGTCATCTTCGAAGCGACCGATCTCACACCGGACATCACCAAGCTCGAGGTCGTCGAGTACGTCGTGCGTGTCGGTGACGGGCTCATGCGCGCGCTCCGTGAGCGTCCCACGACACTCGAACGCTGGCCCAAAGGCGTCCGAGAGGGTATGGAGCTGTCGACGCGCCAGGACAACCACGGCGACGCCTTCTATCAGAAGCGTGTTCCCAAAGGCGCGCCCGACTACGTCGAGACGGTGCGGATCAACTTCCCCTCGGGACGCCGCGCGGATGAGATCTGCCCGACGGAGATCGCCGTCGCAGCCTGGGCGGCCCACATGGGCACGATCACCTTCCATCCCTGGCCGGTGCGCCGCGCGGACGTCGATCGCCCCGATGAGCTGCGTATCGACCTCGACCCGCAGCCGGGCACGGACTTCCACGATGCGCAGCGGGTGGCCCGCAGCGCCAAGGAGCTGCTGGAGGAGATCGGGATGCGCGGATTCGCCAAGACCAGCGGCAACCGCGGTGTGCACGTCTTCGTCCGGATCGAACCGCGATGGACGTTCACCGACGTCCGCCACGCGGCGCTCGCCTTCGGGCGCGAGCTGTCGCGCCGCGACGACCGGGTCACGACGGCCTGGTGGAAGGAGGAGCGAGGCGAGCGGATCTTCGTCGACTTCAACCAGAACGCGCGTGACCGCACGATCGCCAGCGCTTACAGCCTGCGCCCCAAGCCCGGGGCGCCGGTCTCGACACCTCTGACCTGGGACGAGCTGTTCGACCTCGACGATCCCCGGACCTTGAACCTCACGACCGTGCCGGCGCTGCTGGAGCGACGCCCCGATGCCTGGTCCTCGATCGACGACGAGGCGTTCAGCCTGGAGACCTTGCTGGAGTGGTACGCCCGCGATGAGGAGAACGGGGAGGGCGAGATGCCCTATCCCCCGGACTACCCCAAGATGCCCGGCGAGCCCCGGCGGGTTCAGCCCTCCAAGGCCCGCAACGATTGATCCTCGGCGGACCGCGCATACACCACGTCACCGGCCTTGACGACGCCGCGGAGTGCCGCGCGATCGTGGAGCACGCTGATGTCGCGGAGCGGGTGGCGGTCGATGATGACGAGGTCTGCCCGCTGCCCCTGAGCGACCAGGCCGCGGTCCTCCAAGCCGAGAGCGAGGGCGGCCGAGCGCGTCGCGGCATCGAGGCCCTCTCGTGGGGTGAGACCCGCGTCGACGAGACGGATGAGCTCGATCGCCGCATCGCCGGGAGGACCACTGTCGTGGCCCAGTGCGATGGCAACGCCGGCCGCCCGCGCGGCAGCGACGGACTGGTACGCCTCCTCCAGCTGCCTCTTGGCCTGGTCGACCAGTACCTGCGGGAAACTCTCGGGGAATCGTTCGGCGAGATCGTGGAAGGTCGAGAGCGTGGGCACCAGCGTGGTCCCCTTCTCGGCCATGAGTTCGAGCAGGGCCGGGTCGCGATGAACGGCGAGTCCGTGCTCGATCGTGTCCACGCCCTCCTCGACGGCGATCCGGGTCCCTGTGAGCCCTTCGGCGTGGGCGGCGACTCGGAGACCGAGACGATGGGCCTCCTCGACGGCCACGGCGATCTCCTCCCGCGTCAGCTGGGCGGGCTCGGGATTCTCACGCTCGACCGATCGCGCGCCGGTCGCCATGATCTTGATGAAGTCCGCTCCGTCGCGGATCTGCTCTCGGACCGCCTTGCGCACCTCGTGCGGGCCGTCGGCCTGTCGGTACATCGGCGTGAAGAGCACTCCCCCCGGTGACGTCGCCGACACGATGCGCCCGCAGCTGAGCACCTGCGGGCCGGGAACGATGCCGAGATCGACCGCCTGCCGGAGCGCCACCCCCTCGAGGTCGTCGCTGCCGACATCGCGCACCGTGGTGAAGCCCGATTCCACGATCGCCTTGGCGAGTGCGGCCAGCACGAAGTAGCCGAGTTCACGGGGACGGGGTTCGCCACCCTTGAGCTCCGGCGGCGGTCCGAAGCCCGGGTTGCGGACGATCTCCCCGCTCAGCGCGTGCAGATGCGCGTCGATCATGCCCGGTGCGATGGAGGCACCGTCCAGATCGATCGCATCCACGGGCCGCTCGGCGCCGTCGATCGGGTGCACGGCGTGGATCCGATCGCCCACGATCGTCACGCTCCAGCGCGTGTCGTCCAGGGGGCGTTCGGCATCGGCCAGGTGGGCGTTCCACAGCACCAATTGCTCAGCAGTCACACGAGGTCCTCTCATCTACTACAACCACTATGTGACCGTAGAATGACCGTATAGCGGTCGTCAAATTCGTATCGTACAGTCGTCCCATGACGACCGCAGACGACACGGTGGACCTCCTGCAGGGGACGGGCCGCAATACGTCGCTGGCTCGCGCCTTCGAGGTTCTCGAGGCCCTGGCAGTGCACGAGACGGGCGCATCGGTCGCCGAGCTCGCGAAAGCCACCGGCCTCCCGCGCTCGACCGTCGCCCGTTTGCTCGCATCGCTCTTCGATGTCGGGGCGGCCGCCCGTCCGCGCGGTGGCCGGCAGTGGGTGCTCGGCCCCACGATCTCGCGCCTCGCGGCGGGCGTGGACAGCACGAGCGCTCTCGCCGCACGGGCGCGTCCGATCCTGAACGAGCTGTCGGCCCGTTTCCGCGAAGCCGCCATGATCGCCGTCCCGGTCGACGCGCTCTCCGCTCGCGTACTGGACCAGGTGCCGTGCCCTCGCATCGTCGGCGCGGTGCCAAGCTGGTCCGAACCATTGCTCACCAGCCCCGCGTCAGGAACGGTCCGCATGCTACTCGCGGAACTGGACCCGGCTGAGGCCCGCACGGCTCTGCAGCATCTGCGTCGAGAGCAGTTCACCAGCGCCACGAAGACGGGCGTCGATGAGTTGGCTCGCGCTGTCGAGGAGGTGCGCTCACTCGGGCACTCGACCGTCGTGGACGAGATCGAGGAGGGGCTCGCGGGGGTGGGGGTCGCCGTGCGCGACCGACACGCTCGGCTCGTGGGCCTCCTCTCGGTCTATCTGCCCACGGTGCGCCTCGCCGAAGCCATGCGTTCCGGCCTCGTAGAACAGCTCCACCGGTCGGCGGAGCGCCTCCGCGAACAATCGCGGGCGACCGAATAGCGGTTGCATTATGACCGCCATGTAGGCACACTGGTGGCCCGTCGGCCCAGAACGGCCGACGGAAAGGTTGCCCATGACGGCGGTTTCACCGCATCTCTCCTCTATCCATTCATCCGCTGGCACCCGACGCGGCCAATCGGTCGCCTTCGAGGGCGTCAGCAAGATCTACGACGACGGGACTCCCGCAGTGGAGTCCCTCGACCTCGAATGCCCCGCCGGACAGATCACCGTCTTCGTCGGCCCGTCAGGCTGCGGGAAGACCACGACCCTGCGGATGATCAACCGAACGGTGGCTCCCAGCACCGGCACCGTCTCGCTCGGGGGTCGCGATATCCACGCGATGGACCTCACGGAGCTGCGGCGTGGGATGGGATACGTGATCCAGGACGCGGGACTGTTCCCCCACCGCACGATCGTGGAGAACATCGCCACCGTTCCCCGGCTGCTCGGGACCCCTCGCAGAGAGGCACGCCGGCAGGCTCTCGAGCTGATGGAGCGCGTCGGCCTCGATCAGCATCTCGCGAAGCGCTATCCCTATCAATTGTCCGGAGGACAGCGGCAACGCGTCGGAGTCGCCCGCGCCCTCGCCGGGGATCCCCCCGTGTTGTTGATGGACGAGCCCTTCTCCGCCGTGGACCCCGTCGTCCGCGCCGAGCTTCAAGAGGAGTTGCTCCGACTCCAGCGCGATATCGAGAAGACGATCGTCTTCGTCACCCATGACATCGACGAGGCGGTGCGGCTGGGCGATCAGATCGCGGTCTTCACGACGGGGCGGCTCGCCCAGGTCGGTACGCCGGCGAAGATCCTCACCGATCCGGCGAGCGACTTCGTCGACGAGTTCGTCGGATCGGATGCCGGCGTCAAGTGGTCGTCGCTCCTGCCGGCCCGCGATATCGAGCCGTTCACGCCACCGGAGGACCTCGACGGCTGGCAGCTGGTGATCGACGACGAAGGGCGCTGCCAGGGCTGGCGGCCTCCCGGCGCCGGCGATCACCTCGTCGACTGCCGGCGCACCGTCCGCCTGGCCAGCGACAGCCTGCGCGCCGTCTTCGATGCGCTGCTGCTGTCGCCGTGTCACCTCGCACCCGTCATCGACGACCAGGATCGGGTCGTCGGCGTCGTCGACTACGCGAGTGCCCTACGGGCCCTCGATCGTCAGCGCGAGGCGTCACGATGATCGACTGGTCCTGGATATCGCGCAACGCCTCGTCGATCGGCTCGCTGTCCGTCGAACACCTGCTGCTCTCCTTCGTGCCGGTGGCGCTGGGGCTGCTCATCGCGGTGCCGCTCGGCATCGCCTGTGTCCGATGGGGCGCCCTGTATCCGCCGGTATGGGTGCTGAGCGTGGTCCTGTTCGCCGTGCCGTCGGTCGTGCTCTTCATCTTCTTGCTGCCCTTCACCGGGATCAGCCGGCTCACGGCGATCATCCCGCTCACCATCTACACCGTGTCCCTGCTGTTGCGCAGTGTCGTCGACGGACTCCGCTCCGTCGACCCCGCCGTGCGCGACTTCGCCGATGCCCTCGGGTTCCGGGGCATGCACCGACTGATCGGCGTCGACCTCCCGATCGCGGCACCCGTCATCCTCGGCGGCCTTCGTATCGCCACGATGTCGAATATCGGCATGGTGGCCGTGGCCTCGGTGATCGGGATCTCGTCACTCGGTGATCTCTTCGTCGACGGCACCCAGCGTTACTTCGCGACACCGATCGTGGTCGGGATCGTTCTGGTCACGGCACTGGCCGCGATCACCGATCTCGGACTCGTGGGGCTGCAACGTCGCATGACGCCCTGGCTGCCCCGAGGGGGTCACGCATGAACCCGTTCGCCGGAATGCTCGACTGGCTCGCCGATCCCGCACACTGGTCCGGTAGCGGCGGGATCCCCACCCGTCTGCTGGAACACCTTCAGTACACCGGTCTCGCCATGGCCATCGGGGCGCTCATCGCGATCCCCCTCGGCATCTACCTCGGCCACCGCGACCGGGGCGAGATCCTCGTGCTGACCGTGGCCAATATGATCCGGGCGCTCCCCACCCTCGGCGTGCTGACGCTGCTGGTGATCGTGGTCGGCATCGGACTCATCCCCCCGCTCATCGCGCTCGTCGCCATTGCCGTGCCGCCGATGCTCGTCAACTCCTTCGAGGGCATCCGCACCGTGGATCGGTCGGCCGTGGACGCCGCACGCGCGATGGGCCTCGGACGGTGGCGTACAGCCTTGACCGTCGAACTGCCATCGGCCGTTCCGGTGGTGCTCTTAGGGGTCCGACTCGCCTTGATCCAGGTGATCTCCACCGCCACGATCGCCGCCTATGTCGGCCTCGGCGGGCTCGGCCGGTTCGTCTTCGACGGCCTCAGCACACGTAACTTCGACCAGGTCGCGGGCGGCGCACTCCTCGTCGCGGTTCTGGCGATCCTCACCGAGGCCGCGCTGATCCTCTTCACCGCGCTGGTCGTCTCGCCGGGTGTCGCGCGTCGTCCGCGCCCGTTGACCCGGCTCCGTCCCTATCGAAAGGAATCCCTATGAAACGCCCCCTCCTGGCCCTCACCGCCGTCAGCGGTCTGCTCCTCACGGCCTGCGGAGCCTCCGATCCGCTCTCCGAGTCCTCTGAGAGCGGCGCGATCGTCGTCGGCTCAGCGAACTTCGCCGAGAACGTGCTGCTCGGTGAGCTGTACGCCCAAGGGCTCGAAGACGCCGGTTTCGAGGTGGACCGAACCTCCAATATCGGTTCGCGCGAGGTGCTGTTCGGTCAGGTCGAGTCGTGCGGCCTGCACGTGGTGCCCGAGTACAACCAGGCACTGCTCAACTTCGCCGATCCCGAGAACGGTGCCGTCGGTGCCGACGAGGTCAACGAGCTGCTCGAGGACGCCCTCCCCGAGGGAACCGGGTTCGGCACCCCCTCCCCCGCGGAGAGCAACAACGCCCTGGCTGTCACCGCCGAGACAGCTGAGGCGCACGGTCTGGCGGAGCTGGCCGATCTCGGTCCCGTCTCCGGCGAGCTGACCATGGGCGGTCCGCCCGAGTTCGAGACGCGATGGGATGGCCTCGTCGGTCTCGCCGAGGTCTACGACATCGAGTTCGCCGGATTCAACGTCCTCGGCGACATCTCCGGCCCGATCACCGTCAGCGCTCTGAACGGGGGCAATGTCGACGTGGCGATGATGCAGACGGCCAGCCCCGCGATGGCCGAGAACGACTTCGTCATCCTGGACGACACCGAGAGTGTCCTCGGCGTGAACCAGGTGACGCCGTACTACTGCTCCGATGCACTCGATGACGACGCCCTCGCCGTGCTCGACGATATCGGCGCGGCACTGACCACCGAGGACCTCCAGCAGATGAACTACGAGTACTCGGTCGAGAACTCCGACGCCGATCTCGTGGTGCGGACCTGGCTCGACGAACAGGACCTGAGCTGAACCTCCGTCCGCACGACACGACGGTGGGTCGCCCGACGAGGGTCTCGAACGGCTCGGTGGCGACCCACCGCGGTCCTGTCTCTGTCCCAGCGGTCAGGGATGGCTCATGATCTCGGCGAGGTCGTAACGGGCGACCTCCTCGAGCTGCTCGTAGGTGCAGGACTCCGGTTCCCGGTCCTCGCGCCAGCGCTTGAACCGCGCCGTGTGCCGGAATCGCGCGCCATCACCCTCGCCCTCCATGTGTTCATATCCGACCTCGGCGACCCGTTCGGGACGCAGCGGGACAAAGGAGAGATCCTTAGTACCGCTCCATCGGCTCTGCCCGCCCGGCAGACGTCCGGACGCCTGGGCCTCCTCGTCCTCCCACGCTGCCCAGGGGTGCGCGTCGTCCACCGTCGCAACGAGCGGCGCGAGTTCCTCGATCAGCTCCTCGCGTCGCTGCTCGGTGAACGAGGCCGCCACGCCGACGTGCTGCAGACGGCCGTCATCGGCGTAGAGACCGAGGAGCAACGATCCCAGCAGCGGCCGCTCGGGCGTCGAGGTCTTGTGCAGGCGATAGCCGGCGACGACGACATCGGCGGTTCTGGCGTGCTTGACCTTGAGCATGACCCGTCCATTGGGTGCGTAGGCCGAGGCGAGCGGCTTGGCCACCACCCCGTCGAGCCCCGCCCCCTCGAACAGGTCGAACCACTCGGTGGCCTCCTCGGTGTCGGCGGTAACGCGCGTGACGCTGACCGGACCACCGACACCGCCCAGCTCGGCCACCAGCCGCTCGCGACGGGTCGAGAAGGGCTGCTCGGTGAGATCCTCATCGCCGATCGCCAGCAGATCGAAGACCACCAATCGCGCCGGCCACTGCTCGGCCAGCAACGTGACCCGTGACTCAGCGGGATGGATCCGCTGGCTGAGGAGATCGAAGTCGAGCCGATCCCCGCTCACGACCACGATCTCGCCATCCACGACGCAGCGCTCGGGCAGCAGCTCGCGGACCGCGGTGACGACCTCCGGGAAATAGCGGGTGAGCGGCTTGGTCGACCGACTGGCGATCTCGATCTCGTCGCCATCGCGGAACACGATCGCCCGGAACCCGTCCCACTTCGGCTCGTAGACCAGGCCGCCCTCGATCGCGTCGGCCGCGGGCACGCCCTTCACCGACTTCGCCAGCATCGGTCGGACGGGAGGCATCACCGGAAGATCCATGCCGCCCAACCTAAGGGACACCAACCTGTTGAGTGTGGGAAGCTGCTCTACCAGGTCAGGAGATCCATCACCGCGGAGGCCGCGTCGCGCAGACGTCGTCCGGTCAGTCGGACGATCACCCAGCCCACCAAGGCCAGCACCAGACTGAGGTACAACACGGCCGGCTCTGATTCCTCGCCATTGGTGTACTCGACCACGAGCATCACCACCGAGATGACGACTCCGAGCATGCCCACAATCGCCACGACAGCGCCGAAGCCGGCCACCATCACGCTGATCACTTGCCGTGTCTTACGCACCGCGACAGGGTAGCCTCCGCTACTGCGGACACTGCCGATGGCTCGCTCACCCCGCTCATTAGACTGGCCGGGTGCCACACCCCGCCGTCGACATCAGCGACCTCGTCATGCGCTACGGCGATGTCGCCGCCGTCGACGGGCTCTCGCTCAGGGTCGAGACCGGCACCATCACGGCCATCCTCGGGCCGAACGGGGCCGGCAAGACCACCACGATCGAGACCTGCGAGGGCTTCCGACGGCCCCACCAGGGCACGGTGCGCGTACTGGGCCTCGACCCCGTAGCGGATGCCACCGAGCTCCGCCCACGCGTGGGCGTGATGCTGCAGTCGGGCGGCGCGTGGCTCGGTGTCCGAGCCGAGGAGATGCTGCGCCACATGGCGTCGCTCCACGCGTGCCCCCTCGATACGGACGCCCTCATCGAGCGATTGGGCATCGGCTCCTTCGCCCGCACCGCCTATCGCCGCCTGTCCGGCGGTGAGAAGCAACGGCTCAGCCTCGCGATGGCGATGGTCGGCCGCCCGGAGCTGCTGTTCCTCGACGAGCCGAGCGCCGGCCTCGATCCGCAGTCACGCCGCGCCACCTGGGATCTGCTCGTCGAGTTACGCGAGCAGGGTGTCACCACCGTGCTCACCACGCATTTCATGGACGAGGCCGAGGAGCTCAGCGACGCGGTCTACATCGTCGACTCCGGCCGGGTGATCGCCGCGGGCACCCCGCGCGAGCTCACGGGAGCCGACGCTCGCAACACCCTCCACATCGTGGCCCCGGCCGGGCTCGACACCCACGCCCTGGCCGCGTGTCTGCCACCGGCGACCACCGCGGACGAGCCCGTACCCGGTCAGTACGTCGTCACCGGAGACATCTCCCCCGGGCTCGTGACCCAGGTCACGGCATGGTTCGGCGAGCACGATGTCCTGGTCGAGTCCGTTCTCGTGGAACGACGCTCGCTGGAGGACCGCTTCCTCGACCTCACCGGAAAGGCCCTGCGGTGACCCTGGATCTCTCGCCCGCGCCCGGGGCGGCCCCGAGGGCCACCATGCTCCGCGCACAGACGCTCATGGAGCTGCGACTGCTCGCACGCAACGGCGAGCAACTGCTCCTGACGATCATCATCCCCCTGATCCTGCTGATCGCCGGCACGCAGTCGAGTCGCATCGTCGACCTCGGCCCGGGACGTCCGATCGACATCATCGCCCCCGGAGTGCTCGCCCTCGCGGTGCTCTCCACCTCGTTCACGTCACTGGCGATCGCGACCGGCTTCGAGCGCCGCTACGGCGTCCTGAAACGGCTCGGTGCCTCACCGCTGCCGCGCTGGGGGCTCATGGTGGGCAAGGTGGGTGCCGTGGTGATCGTCGAGATCGTCCAGCTCGCCTTGCTCAGCACGGTCGCCCTGCTGCTCGGATGGCAGCCCGCTCGCGGGGTGACGCCCTGGCTCTGGGCGGTCGTCCTGGTCGTGCTCGGCACCGCGGCCTTCGGTGCGCTCGCGCTGCTGATCGCCGGGACGCTGCGCGCCGAGGCCACGCTCGCCGTCGCGAACCTCGTCTATGTCGTGCTGCTCGTCGGCGGAGCGCTGCTGGTACCCCTCGATCGATACCCGGATATCGCGCAGAGTGTCCTGATGCTGCTCCCCTCAGGAGCGCTCGGGGAGGGCTTGCGCGAGACCTTCACCGCCGGAACCCCGCCGCTCCTCGCCATCGCTGTTCTCGCCGGTTGGACCGCCGTCGCCGGCCTCGCCACCGCCAGGAGCTTCTCATGGGAGTGAAGGACCTCGTCCGCACCTCGGATATCCGTCAGTCGACCGTCGTCGGGTGGGCCTGGGCGTCCCTCGTCGCCAATATCGGCATCATCCTCACCGGCGGCCTGGTGCGACTGACCGGCTCGGGCCTCGGATGTCCCACCTGGCCGCGATGCACCGACGAGTCCTTCGTCCCGCACTCGTCCCTCGGCTGGCACGGGGCGATCGAGTTCGGCAACCGGTTGCTGACCTATGTGCTCATCGCCATCGCGATCGCCACCTTCTTCGCCGTATGGCGGTGGGCCGGCGCCACGACGACGATGAAGCAACTCACCGTGCTCATCGGCGTGGGCATCCCCTTCCAGGGCGTCATCGGCGGCATCACAGTGCTCACCCAGCTGAACCCCTGGGTGGTGGCGCTGCACCTGCTGCTCTCGATGGGTCTCGTGGTCGCCGCGACTGTGCTGCTCGTGCTCGTGCGAGGTGATGGCGGCTCGACGGTCGACCAACTCACCCGACGGCTCGTGCTGCTCGCCTACGGCCTGCTGCTGATCGCGATCTATCTCGGCACCATCGTCACCGGCAGTGGTCCCCACGCCGGCGATGCCGATGCTCCTCGCAATGGTTTGGATCCGCAGTTCTGGAGTCGCATCCACGCGTTGTCCGTGTGGGCGCTCGTGGCGGTGACGCTCGTCGTGATCTGGCGGTTGCGCGGGCATCGAGTCCAGCGCGCCGCGTGGATGGTCCTGGCAGCGGAGCTTCTGCAGGGCGCGATCGGGTACGTCCAGCACTTCACCGGACTTCCGATCGGCCTGGTGGCCGCGCATCTCGTGGGTGGCGCCATCCTGCTCGCTGCGACCACCTACCTCGTGTTGCAGGTGGCTCCCGCTTCGCGCGAGAACGCCGACACGCTCGCCTAGCCCCTCCCCCTTCCCTCGCCCCGGGCGGTGAGCTGTCACGCACCTCGCCAGCAGGCCGCGGGTGAGCGGTGCGTCAACGCGCAGGCGAGCGCCCGAAGTACGGGATAGCTCACCGCCCGCGGGGGTGAGGGGGACGAGAGGTCAGCCGATGAAGGGATCGACCGCGGCGGCGACGAAGAGCAGCGCCAGGTACGCGTTCGAGAAGTGGAAGAGCCGCATCGGCTTGATCACCGACAGCTGCTCGGTCTCACGCGAACGAGCACGCAGATCGTAGGCCTCGATGAGGAACACGATGCCGAGCGTGATCGCGGCCGCCGGGTAGAACCACCCGGTGTCGGCCACCGGCCAGACGGCCAGCGAGGTGATGACGGTCGCCCAGGTGTACCAGACGATCTGCCGGCCGACCTCCGCCGCCGGAGCGATCGACGGGAGCATCGGCACCCCGGCGGCCGCGTAGTCCTCGCGATACCGCAGTCCCAAGGCCCAGAAGTGCGGCGGGGTCCAGAAGAAGACGACGAGGAACAGCAGGAACGGTGCCCACGCGAGCTCATTGGTGACGGCGGTCCAGCCGATCAGCGGCGGGAAGCAGCCCGCGGCACCGCCCCACACGATGTTCTGCGAGGTACGGCGCTTGAGGATCATCGTGTAACCGACGACGTAGAAGACATTCGCCGCGAGCGCGAGCGCCGCGGAGAGCCAGTTGACCAGATACCCCAGCCAGAGCGTCGCGATGACCCCGAGCACGAGGCCGAAGATCAGCGCATTGCGTGTGCCGACCTGGTGGCGCGGCAGCGGACGGCGCGAGGTGCGGCGCATCTTGGTGTCGATATCGGCATCGACGACGCAGTTCAACGCGTTCGCGCTGCCGGCCGCCAATGCGCCGCCCACGAAGGTGGCGAGGATCAGGGAGAACGAGGGCACCCCACGCTGGGCCAGGAACATGACCGGCACGGTGGTGAGCAACAGGAGTTCGATGATGCGCGGCTTGGTGAGCGCTACGTACGCCTTGACGACATCGGCCGCGGAGGACCCGTGATCCTGCCGGGTGGACGACGAACCGTTGACGGGAGCCTCATGGTCGACGGAAGTCACCTGAGCAGTCTAACTCGTACGCAGTAGGCTCGGAGTGACCGGCTTCTGACACACGATCTTGGAGTGACGCCCGTGAGCACTGCACCGTCCGCGCTGGACTGGAACGACCTCGACCGCAAGGCGGTCGACACCGCTCGTCTCCTCGCCGCCGACGCCGTCCAGAAAGCCGGCCACGGACACCCGGGCACGGCCATGAGCCTGGCGCCCGCGGCCTACCTGCTCTACCAGAAGCTCATGCGCCACAACCCCGCCGATCCGCACTGGAGCGGTCGCGACCGCTTCGTGCTGTCGTGCGGTCACTCCAGCCTCACGCAGTACATCCAGCTGTACCTGGCGGGCTACCCGATGGAGCTGAACGACCTGGAGAGCCTGCGCACGTGGGGCAGCCAGACCCCCGGCCACCCCGAGTACGGCCACACGCCGGGCGTCGAGGTCACCACCGGGCCCCTCGGCCAGGGCATCGCCAATGCCGTCGGCATGGCGATGGCGGCGCGCCGCGAGCGCGGCCTGCTCGATCCCGATGCCGGCCCCGGTGAGAGCGTCTTCGACCACTCGGTCTACGTGATCGCCTCCGACGGCGACATGCAGGAGGGCGTCTCTGCCGAGGCCTCCTCGCTGGCCGGCCATCAGCAGCTGGGCAATCTCACGCTTCTCTACGATGACAACAAGATCTCGATCGAGGACAACACCGATGTCGCGTTCACCGAGGACGTCGCCGCCCGCTACGAGGCCTACGGCTGGCACGTGCAGACGGTCGACTGGACGCACGGCGGCGCCGAGTACCGCGAGGATCTCGACGCCCTCTGGGACGCGTACCAGCAGGCCGCGCAGGTCACCGACAAGCCGAGCCTGATCGTCCTGCGCACCATCATCGCGTGGCCCGCCCCCCATGCGCAGAACACCGGCGCCGCGCACGGCTCCGCTCTCGGCGATGACGAGGTCCGCGCCACCAAGGAGGTGCTGGGATTCGATCCCGACGCGACCTTCGCCGTGTCCGACGAGGTCATCGAGCACACGCGTCAGGCGCGCGCACGCGGCGAAGAGGCGCAGACCGACTGGCAGGATCGCTTCGACGCGTGGGCGCAGGCCGATCCCGATCGATATGCGCTCTTCCAGCGGCTGTCCGCCCGCGAGCTCCCCTCCGGCTGGGACGCTGATCTCCCCGTCTACGAGGCCGACGAGAAGGGCATCGCGACCCGAGTCGCCTCCGGCGAGTTCCTGACGGCCGCTGCCCCGAATCTCCCCGAACTCTGGGGCGGCTCCGCCGACCTCGCCGGTTCCAACAACACGACGCCCAAGGGGCAGCCCTCCTTCATCCCGCCGCAGCGCTCGACCGAGAAGTTCTCCGGCGACTGGTACGGGCGCGTCCTGCACTTCGGCATCCGCGAGCACGCGATGGGAGCCATCCTCAACGGCATCACCTTGGACGGGCTGACCCGGCCGTATGGCGGCACGTTCCTGGTGTTCAGCGACTACATGCGTCCGGCCGTGCGACTGGCCGCGCTGCAGGAACTGCCGACGACCTTCGTGTGGACCCACGACTCGATCGGTCTCGGCGAGGACGGTCCCACGCACCAGCCCGTCGAGCACTTGGCCGCGTTGCGCGCGATCCCCGGCCTCGATGTGGTCCGGCCCGGCGACGCCAACGAGACGATCGCCGCCTGGCGCACCGTCATGGAGCGTCATCACCGGCCGGCCGGTCTTGTCTTGAGCCGGCAGAACGTGCCGATCTTCCCGCGGGGTGAGGACGGATACGGCGACGCCGCACTCACCGCCAAGGGCGCCTATGTCCTCCTCGACACCGACGGCACTCCCGATGTCGTCCTGGTGGCGACCGGATCCGAGGTCCAGATCGCCGTCGCGGCCCGCGAGCAGCTCGCCGCCGAGGGAATCGCCGCCCGGGTGGTCTCGATGCCCTGCCGCGAGTGGTTCGAGGAGCAGAGCAGCGAGTACCGCGACTCGGTCATCCCACCGTCGGTCCGTGCACGCGTCTCGATCGAGGCCGGCGTGGCCCTCGGCTGGCGCGATGTCGTCGGCGACGCGGGTCGGATCGTGAGCCTGGAGCACTTCGGCGCCTCGGCTCCCTTCGGGACCCTGTACGAGAAGTTCGGACTCACCAGCGAGGCCGCTGTCGCTGCGGCCAAGGAGTCGATCCAGGCGGCCGCGACGCCCGATGCTGGTGTCCCCTTCGCGGCCCGGCCTACCGGCCCGGTCCTCCCGGACACCACCCACTGACTCTCCTCACTCACCGAAGGAGCCCATCATGACCGATCCCCTGGCAGCGCTGAGCGAGGCCGGCGTCTCCGTCTGGCTCGACGACCTCTCCCGCGAGCGCATCGACAGCGGCAATCTCGCCGAGCTCATCGAACAGCGACACGTCGTCGGTGTCACCACGAATCCGACGATCTTCGCCGCCGCCTTCGCCGAGGGCGAGCGCTACACCGAGCAGATGCGCGAGCTCAAGGCCGCCGATGTCGACCTCGAGACCGCCGTCTTCGAGTTGATGTGCACCGACGTGCAGCGCGCGTGCGACATCCTGCGCCCGGTGTACGACCGGACCGACGGCTTGGACGGACGCGTCTCGATCGAGGTCGATCCGGGCTTGGCCCGCGACACCGATGGCACGGTCGACCTGGCAGCGCGGCTCTGGAAGCGCGTCGACCGCCCGAACCTGTTCATCAAGATCCCGGCCACCCGCGAGGGGCTGCCCGCCATCGCCGCGACGATCGCCGAGGGCATCAGCGTCAACGTGACGCTGATCTTCTCCCTCGAGCGCTACCGCGACGTGATGGACGCCTACCTCTACGGCCTGGAGCAGGCAGCTGCCGAGGGCCGCGACCTCTCGGCGATCGAGTCCGTGGCGTCCTTCTTCGTCAGCCGTGTCGATTCCGAGGTCGATCCTCGACTGCCCGAGGACAGTCCGCTGCGTGGCAAGGCGGCCATCGCCAACGCCCGGCTGGCCTATGAGGCCTGCGAGCAGGTGTTCTCCTCCGAGCGCGCGCAGGCGCTCCTCGCCAAGGGCGCCAAGCTCCAGCGTCCGTTGTGGGCATCGACCGGCGTCAAGGACCCCAGCTACCCCGACACGCTCTACGTGCGCAAGCTGATCGTCGCCGATAGTGTCAACACCATGCCGGAGAAGACACTGCTGGCGTTCGCCGACCACGGGGACGTCCCCGGCGACACCGTCACGGGGCGCTATGACGAAGCCCGCGAGGTCCTCGCGGAGCTCGAACGCCTCGGCATCTCCTACGACGAGGTCGTCGAGAAGCTCGAGGACGAGGGCCTGGAGAAGTTCGACGCCTCCTGGGCGGAGCTGCTCGACACGGTCCGCGGGGAACTGGACAAAGCATGAGCGAGCGCAGCGAGCGAACAATCAGGCACCTCATGCCGGCAGCTGCCTACACTCGATCCCTTTCACGGCAGGTGACGGCATGAGCGACAGGGACGGGGGCGTCGCGCTGTCGGTCGCCGTCAGCGATCACGACACCTTCGAGTCGGTGCTGCGCGACACGGCCGACGCCGCCGTCGCCTCCGGTATCTTCGCCGAGGACGGTTCGCTGTGGGGTGAGGCAGCCCAGGACGAAGCGAGCGAGAGACTCGGCTGGACCGATGCCGTGGCGCGGTCCCGCCCCCTCGTCGCCGAGATCGAGTCGCTGCGCCACGAGCTGCGCGAGCGCGGCGTCGACCGGATCGTGCTGTGCGGCATGGGCGGCTCGTCACTGGCCCCGGAGGTCATCTGCGCCGCGTACGGAGTCGAGCTCGTCGTCCTCGACTCCTCGCATCCGTCGATGGTCCGTTCGGCGCTCATCGATCTGGAGCGCACGGCGGTCGTCGTGTCCAGCAAGTCCGGCGGGACGGTCGAGACCGACAGCCAGCGCCGTGTCTTCGAGCAGGCGTTCCACGATGCCTCGATCGACCCGGCCTCGCGCATCGTCGTCGTCACCGATCCCGGATCGCCGCTCGAGGAGCTCGCGACCGGGAACGGCTACCGCGTCTTCCAGGCCGACCCGACGGTCGGGGGACGCTATTCGGCGCTCACGGCCTTCGGGCTCGTCCCGAGTGGGCTGGCCGGGGCGCCGATCGCCACCTTGCTCGACGAAGCGGCAGCGGTCCGCGATGTCCTCGCTGCTGACACCCCGGACAATCCCGCGCTCCGCCTGGGCGTCCTGCTGGGCGTGGCCGCGCGCGAGCGAGCGGACAAGCTCGTGCTCGCCGATGTGTCCGGCGAGGGCTTCGGCGAGTGGGCCGAACAGCTCGTGGCCGAATCGACCGGCAAGGACGGCACCGGCATCCTCCCGGTCGTCGTCGCATCTCCGACCTCCCCCAATTTCGCGCCGCACACCGGCGACAGCGTCCTCGTCGTCAGCGGCGATGCCGAGCGGCCGGACGCACCGTGGTCCGCGGCCGTCGCCGGTCCCCTCGGCGCGAGATTCCTGCTGTGGGAGACCGCGATCGCCGTGGCCGGCAGGATCCTCGGCATCGATCCCTTCGATCAGCCCGATGTCGAGTCGGCCAAGCAGGCGGCTCGTGACCGGCTCGGCGGTGGCACGAAGACACCCGCGCCCGCCCTCAGCGAGGACGGCATCGACGTCTTCGGCACCTCCGCCTCATCGCTGGCCGGCGCCGTCGACGAGCTGCTCGCCCAGCTCACGTCCGAGGGGTACCTGGCCGTGCAGGCCTACCTGGATCGCTGGGAGCACGCCGGTTTCGCGTCTGTGCGCGATCAGCTCGCGGAGCACCTCGGCCGGCCCGTGACCTTCGGCTGGGGCCCGCGTTTCCTGCATTCCACGGGCCAGTATCACAAGGGCGGAGCCCCGGTCGGGGTCTTCGTGCAGATCACCGACGAGACCGCCGAGGATCTGCCCATCCCCGGCCGCGACTTCACCCTGGGACAGTTCATCGCCTCTCAGGCCGAGGGCGACGCCTCCGTGCTGCGGGACCACGGCCGCCCGGTGCTGCGTCTTCACCTGCACGACACCGCCGCCGGACTCGAACGACTCAGGAGCCTCCTGGCATGACCACGGGCAGAACCGAGATGTGCTGGGTATTCGTCAACCACGGTCGGTGTCCGTTGACGAATACCCAGCACATCTCGGTACAGGGAGGAGCAGGATGACCGCGGCGAACCCGCTGCGCGACCCGCGGGATCGCCGGCTCCCCCGCATCGCGGGGCCCTGCAGCGTCATCATGTTCGGCGTCACCGGCGACCTGGCACGCAAGAAGCTCATCCCCGCGATCTACGACCTCGCCCATCGTGGACTCCTGCCGCCCGGGTTCGCCCTCGTCGGCTTCGCCCGTCATGACTTCGGCGACCGGACCTTCGCGTCGATGATCAAGGACGCGGCCAAGGCCGGGGCGCGGACCGAGTGGAGCGAGACCGTCTGGAAGCAGCTGGCCGCGGGCATCCGCTTCGTACCGGGGCAGTTCGACGACGACGATGCCTGGGACCGGCTCGCGGAGACGCTCGCCGAGCTCGACCGGACGCAGGGCACCGGAGGCAACCACGCCTTCTATCTGTCGATCCCACCTGGTCTGTTCCCCGTCGTGGTGTCCAAGATCAAGGAGCACGGCCTCGCGACCTCGAGCGAGGGCTGGCGACGTGTCGTCATCGAGAAGCCGTTCGGCCATGATCTGGAGTCGGCGCGCGAGTTGAACCGGCTCGTCGACGACGTGTTCCCCCGCACCTCCGTGTTCCGCATCGATCACTATCTCGGCAAGGAGACGGTGCAGAACATCCTGGCGCTGCGCTTCGCCAATGGCATGTTCGAGCCGATCTGGAACAGCCACTACGTCGACCACGTGCAGATCACCATGGCCGAGGACATCGGCATCGGCTCGCGAGCCGGCTACTACGACGGCATCGGAGCCGCCCGCGATGTCATCCAGAACCATCTGCTGCAGCTGATGGCGCTGGTGGCGATGGAGGAGCCGGTCTCCCTCGATGCCAACAGCCTGCGCTTGGAGAAGCAGAAGATCCTCGCCAACGCGAGCGCACCGACGGAGCTGTCGAAGCACACCGCGCGAGCCCAGTACACCGCGGGGTGGGCCGGAGGCGTCGAGGTCGAGGGATATCTGGACGAGGACGGCATCCCCGAGGACTCGCGCACGGAGACCTATGCCGCGATGCGGATCGACATCGGCACGCGCCGATGGGCCGGAGTGCCCTTCTACCTGCGGACCGGCAAGAGGCTCGGCCGCCGGGTCACCGAAGTCGCGGTCGTGTTCAAGCGCGCCCCCCACCTGCCGTTCCGCAAGCACGATGTGACCGAGCTGGGACAGAACGCGCTGGTCCTGCGTATCCAGCCCGATGAGGGCGTCACGCTGCGTTTCGGTGCCAAGGTCCCGGGCACGACGATGGAGATCCGCGACGTCAACATGGACTTCGCCTACGGCGGCGCCTTCGTGGAGAGCAGCCCAGAAGCCTACGAACGGCTCATCCTCGATGTCCTGCTCGGCGACCCTCCGCTCTTCCCCCAGCAGGAGGAGGTCGAGCTGTCCTGGAAGATCCTGGACCCGGTCATCGGGCACTGGCGCCGTCAGCGCACGATCGACTCCTACCAGGCAGGCACCTGGGGTCCGTCGTCCGCAGATGCCATGATCCAGCGCGACGGCCGTACCTGGAGGCGTCCCTGATGGAGATCGCACTCACCGACACCAATGCCGGCGATATCGCCCGCGCCCTGGTGCGCGCCCGTCACGGCGCCGGCAGCCCGGCGATGGACATGGTGCTGACCCTCCTGGTGGTCACCGATGACGAGAACGTCGCCGACGCGATGCGGACCGCCACGGCGCTGTCGACCGAGCACCCCGCCCGGGTCATCGGCGTCGTGCTCGGAGACGGCCGCGGGCGGGCCCGGCTCAACGCCAAGGTGCGCGTGGGCGAATCCTCCACGGGCGAATCGATCCTGCTGCGGATCGCCGGCAAGCTCACGCGCCACAGCGAATCGGTGGTGTTGCCGCTGCTGCTGCCGGACTCCCCGGTGGTGATCTGGTGGCCCGCCCACGGACCGGCCGATCCCTCCCACGATCCGATCGGACAGCTGGCCCAACGGCGCCTGACCGACGCTGAGAGCACCGGTCAACCGGTGCGGGCCTTGCGCAACGTGGCGCGGCACTATGCCCCGGGCGACACCGATCTGGCCTGGACGCGGCTCACCCCCTGGCGGGCGCTCTTGGCCGCCGCACTGGACCAGTCCGCCGGAACCGTGAGCTCGGGATCGGTCGTGAGCGACGAGGGCAATCCGGCGGCCGTCCTCCTGGTCGCCTGGCTCGAGAGCCGGCTCGGAGTGCCGATCAGCCATCGGCACGGTCCGGGCACCCAGATCGGCGAGGTGACCCTGGAGACCGATCTCGGGACCGTTCGCCTCACCCGCCAGGACGAGGCGAGCTGCGAGTTCACCGTCCCCGGGTCCGCGTCGCGGGTCGTGCCGCTGGGCCGGCGGACATTGGCGGAGCTGCTCGCCGAGGACCTGCGTCGTCTCGATCCGGACGTGATCTACGCCGAGACCATCGACCAGCTGTTGGAGCAGAACATATGACCGGGAGGCGATGGTGACCGTACAGGTACTCGAGGATCGTGAAGCGCTCGCACGGGCCGTCGCCCACCGGATCAGCACGCGGGTCGCCGAGCTCCAGGAGACACAGGCGAGAAGACCGCGACTCGTGCTGACGGGCGGCTCCGTCGCCGGCGAGATCTACGGGCTACTGACCGGGGACGCCCTGATGTGGCATGAGGTCGACTACTACTGGGGCGATGAACGCTATGTCGAGTCGTCCTCCTCCGATCGCAACGAGCTCCAGGCGCGCGAGGCCTTCCTCGACCGTTTCGAGGTTCCCGAAGAGCGGATACACGCGATGCCGGCCGCCGGGAGGTACGCCTCCAAGGAGGAGGCCGCCGAGTCCTATGCCGCGGACCTGCCCGACGAGTTCGATCTCGTGCTGCTGGGTGTGGGCCCCGATGGACATATCGCCTCGCTCTTCCCCGGTTTCGAGCAGCTGGCTGTCCTCGACCGCGATGTGGTGGCCGTCGACGACTCCCCCAAGCCCCCGCCGGAGCGCCTGTCACTGACCTTCGCCGCGCTCAATCGCACCACGGCGCTGTGGTTCGTGGTCGCCGGCGAGGACAAGGCACAGGCCGTCGCCGCGGCGCTCGCCGGCAGCCCGGTCGAGGAGGTCCCGGCCGCGGGAGCTCGCGGGATCGAGGAGACGCTATGGCTCCTGGACACGGAGGCCGCGGGTCGTCTCCCCCGCTGAGCGGCGACCCATCGATATCCCGCTCAGCGCTCGGGTGGATGCGCCCAGTCGCTGCGGGTGTGGGCCAGGTGGGCGCTGAGCAGCCGATCGGCCGCCTCGCCGTCGCCGTCGAGCACCGCGTTGAGGATGCTGCGGTGTTCGCCCGCCGCCTCGCTCAAGGTGTGGGTGTCGGACTCGCGCAAGCCGTAGAGCCGCGTCTGGTCGCGCAGGATGGCAACCCAGTCCAGCAGCCGACGGTTCCCATGCAACTCCAGGAGCGCCAGATGGAATTCGCGGTCCGCTGCCAGGAACGTGTTGACATCGCGGTCTTCTGCTGAGACCTCCGTGGCGCGCACCAGCTGATCGAGTCGATCGCGCTCCGCCGTCAGATCGATATCGGCGAGCGCGCGGACGGCCGGCACCTCGAGCATGAGCCGCAGCTCGAAGACCTCGTCGAGGTCGGCCGGGGTCAGCTCCGCCACCCGGAAACCGATATTACGAACCGGCTCCATGATGCCGGCATTCACGAGGGTGAGCATCGCCTCACGGACGGGGCTGACGGACACGCCGAGCTGGCGGGCCAGGGCGGTGGCCGAGCAGACCTCACCGCTCTTGATCTCACCCGAGACGATCGCCTGACGCACGATCCGCAGTGCCTTGTCACGGAGGCTGTCATCGCGCTCCAGGGTTCTCGCGGAGATCATGGGTGCCTCTTCGACATGTCTCGTACAGTACCCCATCGACAGTGGTAATCGGCTACCGTTCAAGGCCGATCGGCCCGTGCGGACCTCCTCGCTCAGATGTCGAGGACCACGTCGCCGATGGGCACGGCGATACAGGTGAGACATCCGTCGTCGGCAGGGTTCTCGCCGAGATGGGCGACCGTCCCCGAGATCACGCGGACGGCGCAGCTCTCGCACTGACCGACCCGGCAGCCACTCGGCAGGACGCGGCCCTGCCGCTCGGCCGCTCGCAGGATCGAACGGTCCGCCGGCGTCCAGCTGACCGGCTCGCCACCGCCACCGAACCGGATGATCGCGGGCTCGAGGTTCTGCGGTACCTCGACCGCGGCGTGGAAGTCCTCGCGGAAGACGTCGAATCGCGGCACACCGCGCCCGGCGAGCTCTTCGGTCACGTCATCCATCAGGCTCGATGCGCCGCACAGGTACACGAGCGGACGCTCGTCGACCGGCAGATCCAGATCGCGGAGCGAGAGCCTTCCCTGTTCGTCGAAGTCGTGACCGGGCCGATCCGCCTCCGCGGGCTGCGAGTACCACGCTCGGATGCTCAGCTCCGGAATCTCACGGTCGAGCAGATCGAGCTCGTCGCGGAACGGGTGCTCGAGACTGTTGCGGAACACGGCTAGCAGGGTGACCGACGGCGGCCGTTCCGAACGGTCCCGCAGCGCGCGCAGGTAGCCGATGAACGGTGTGATGCCCACTCCTCCCGCCACCAGCACGACGGGACGGTCGGTCGACAACGGTGGGGTGAACGTGCCCTGCGGACGTTCCAGCCACAGCCGCGATCCGGTCGACACGTCCTCGTGGACGAAGCGCGAGATCACGCCGTCCTCGATACGCCGCACGGCGATGTCGACCGTCGACTCGCCCTCGCCCCCGCGGGTCACCGAGTAGGCACGCGCCGGTCCGTCCTCGGTGGCGGCGAGCAGGACATGCTGCCCGGGACGGACGGCCGGCAACGACTCCCCTCCCGCCGGGGCGAGGCTCAGTCCGGCCACGCCCTCGGCCTCGGGCCAAGCGCGCAGCACCCGCATCTGCTGTCGTCCGGCCCAGTTCCCTTCGCTGAGCACGGGATCGGGCCGCAGTTCACAGGCCGCCGCCCGCAACGGGACCGAGCCGCTCGTCGGATCGTGCTCGTCGTCGCTGAGCACCGCGTTGATGTTCAGCGATCCGTCGCCGCTCACCGGCGTGCGAGGCAAGCCCAGTGGAGGGCAGTCCTCCCACCAGCCGAAGTCAGCGAGCACGACACTGGGATGCAGATCGTCGTCGACATGGACGCGGGCTCGGGTCGTCCCGTTCGCCGTCTCGATCACCGCCCAGTCGCCCTCGATGAGGCCGCGAGAGCGCGCGAGCTCCGCGCTGACGTCGACGTGGGGGTCCGGCGCGCGGCGCCGCAGGGAGGCGACGTGGCGGTGCGAGGTGTGCACGTAGACGCCGTTCTTGTGCGTCGACAGGATCAGCGGCAACGGCGCGCCGTCGCGACCCCGACGGGAATCGATGGGCGCGACGAAGGTCGGCAGGGGCCGGTAGCCGTGCTCGAGCAGCTGCTGGGAGTACAGCTCCACCCTTCGTGTCGGTGTCGCGAAGCCGGTGACGCCGCCATCCTCGCGCATGACGGCGTACTTCTCCCGCGAGGTGACCTGCGGGACCCGGGCTGCGTGCTCACCGTCGATGAGATCGTCCAGCCTGACCCCGGTGGGGGCCAGATGCCAGTCCCATCCCGCCCGGATGTCACCGTCGAAGAACTTCTCGCCGAGACCGAGCCTGGTGGCCAGGTCCACCGCGATCTCGTAGTCGGCGCGGGACTCGCCGAGCGGGTCGATCATGCGGGGACGGAACTGGAGGTACTCCACGGCCTCCTGGGTGATCTCGAAACCGGCCCGCAAGGCCTCCCGTTCCCACGGCGTGTTCGCCGGCAGCACGTAGTCGGCGAGTTCGGCGGTGGGGTTCATGAACATGTCGGTGTGGACGTAGAGGTCCAGGGCCTCGATGGCCGCCCTGCTGCGCTCGCCGTCCGCCTGGGACACGGTCATGTTGTTGCCGAAGCTCACCAGGGCCCGCACCGGGTAGGGATCGCCCTCCAGCGCCGCTCGGCAGAAATGTCGAGCGGTCACCCATCCCAGCCGGGGCGGACCCAGGGGCAGGTCACGGAGTCCCAGCGCCTTCTCGCGCTGTTCCGGTGGCAGCAGATCGTAGGGCGACAGCGGGTTCAGCGGTGGCGGTTGCAACCAGAGGTTGCCGCCGGGGCGATCGCATGCGCCCAGCAGCGCGTAGAGCGTCGCGATGCACCGCTCGGTCTGGGTCGCGTTGGAGTGCTGGCCCACACCGGTCCACGAGTGATAGGCGATCCGGCCCCGGCGGCTGAGCAGCTCGAAGAAGCTCTCCAGCTCCGCGACACCGATCGTGGTCGCCTCGGCGACCGCCTCCGGCGTCCATTCGGCGCTGTGCTCACGCAACCGCGCGAAGGCAGGACGGGCAGTGATCCGGCGCCCCTCGGGCGTGCTCAGGTCGACCTCACTGTCGAGGTCGACCTGATCGGGATGCTCCAGCGGGTGGCGGGGATCGTAGGCGCGGAGCGTCCCGGTGCGGACGTTCCGGACGACGAACGCGGCCGCGTCACCGCTCTCCCAGACCTGGTCGGCGGTGACGAACCGTCCGGTCTCGTCGTCGACGAGCATCGGCGCATTGGTCCACGAGCGCACGAAGTCCTCGTCGTAGGTCGCGGTCTGCAACAGGTGCCGCACCGCGCCGAGCGCCAATGCGGCGTCGGTACCCGGCCGGACGCGCATCCAGAGGTCGGACTGCTGACCGCTCCCGGCCTTCTTGGGATCGATCACCACGACCGTCGCCCCTCGTGCACGTGCCTCGGCGATACGGCTCGCCTGCGCGAGCCAGGTGCGCGCAGGGTTGTGTCCCCAGAGCAGGATCGTCTCGGCCTCGTCGTAGTCCGGCGCGCCGACGCCGCGACCGAAGGTGAGCGCGTGCGCGTAGTCCTTGTGCCAACCGCAGTTCTCGACCGCGTAGATGAGATTGGGGCTGCCGAAGGTCCGTACCAGTCGCTCGATCCACTCGATGCTGTCGACGATCGGGGTGCCGGACGGGGTGGTGGCGGCGAAGGCGACGGCCTCGGCCCCCGATTCGCCCTTGATGTCGTTCAGCCGTCGGGCGATATCGGTGAGTGCCTCGTCCCAGGACACCTCCTCCCATCCGGGATCGAGGGCGGTGCGGGGCGTGGTCCGGCGCAGCGGGACCGTCAGCCGACGCGGGCTGCCCGCGATCTCCGGCGCGGCACGTCCTTTGGCGCAGAGAGCGCCGCCCGTGGGATGGCCGGCCAGCGGTCGTACGCCGACGAGCCGACCCTCTTCGACCAGGTTCAGCGACCCGCACCGCGACCGGCACAGCGTGCAGTATCCAGCGATCTCCTCGGTCATGCGCACCCCTCTCGCGGGTCGGGCTCGTCAGAAGAACAACGGAGCCAGCAGGAAGGCCACGGTGCCGATCGAGCAGGTCACCAAGGCGAAGATGATCAGGAATCCCATGATGTGCCGGAAGGACAAGCCGCACAGGGCCAGCAGCGGCAGCGCCCAGAAGGGCTGCAGGGCATTGGTCGACATGTCGCCCCAGATGTACGCCACCGTGGTCAGGTCGAGCGGGACGCCGAGGGTCTGGGCCGCCTCGCCGAGATAGGGTGCCTCGATGGCGAACTTCGACCCGCCGGAGGGCACGAAGAAGTTGAGGATGGCCGAGTACCAGTAGACGAACACCGCGAAGGTCTGCTCGCTGGCCACGGTCGCGAAGGCATTGGCGATCCGCTCGCTCAGGCCGGAGGCCACGATCATGCCGAGGATGCCCGCATAGAAGGGGAACTGCAGCAGAACGCCCCACACGAAGGTGCCGCCCGTCTGCGCCGCGGTGAGCAGGGCCTTGGGCGTCCCGTGCATCAGGATGCCGACGAAGAGGAAGATGAAGTTCACCGAGTTGAGCGTGAGGCCCTGGAGGATGCCGTCCTCGAGCGAGCTGAAGTACAGGACGACGTAGACGAGTCCGAGCAGACCGATGCTGCCGTTGACCCATCGCGAGTTCTCGATGATCTCGACCGGTGTCCGCTTGCCGGGCCTCTTCGCGGCATCGCGCGCCTCGCGATCGGCTTCGAACTCGGCGGCCATCTTCTCGCGAAGCTCGGCCGGTGGACTGACGGTGTCGGCCGGCCCAGGTTGAAGCACGATGGCGGTGATCGTCCATGCCACGATCGTGATCAGCACCAAGGTGAGGTTGAACGGCGAGAACACGGTCTGGCTCATCGGGATGACGCCGAAGTACTCCTCGGCGAAATGGCCCGGGGTCGCCACGAGCAGTCCCGCCGATGAGGACAGTCCTGCGTGGAACGTGCCGGCCATGCCCAGGTACGCGGCTGCCACGAGGAGCCGGTAGTCGGCCTTCGTGTCGCGCGCGGCGTAGTACCGCACCAGGATTCCCGCGGCGATGAGGCCGATCCCCCAGTGGATCCACATGAGGATCATGCTGGTCAGGGCGACCGTCGCGACCGTGCGCTTGGGTCCCGCTTGCCGGTCGGCGACCCAGATCAGCGCTCGGCGGACCGGCGGCGAGCTGGCGACGACGTAGCCGCTGAGCAGCATGAGCGCCATCTGCATGCCGAACTCGAGCAGGCCCCAGAATCCGTCACCCCATCCGCGAACGATCGTCTCGGCCTTGTCCAGGCCGAGACCGCCGGGGGTGGCGAAGAAGGACACGGCGCCCGCGACCATGGTCAGCAGCACGACGATGATCCACGGATCGGGGATCCATCGCACGCAGATGTCACTGAGCAGGTTCGACAGCCGTTCGAGGGGCTTGCGAGTTCGGCGCTCCGTGGACGCGGTCATGAGGGGGCTCCTTGGGAGATCGGAAACGAGGGCAGAGGGAGGGTGATCGCTACCGGGAGATGCTCAGTCCGAGCTTGTCGGCGGCGAGGGCGGCGATCGTCACATCGCACCAGGCCTCGCCCACCCCCTTGAACAGATGGAGGCCGCTCACGGTCGTGCGCGGCTCCTTGACGACGTCCGCGAGCTCGGCATCGACGGCTCGATCCGCGGGGACACCGTCGCGGCATGCCAGGATGATGTCTCCGGCCTCGGCGAAGGACGAGGCGCGGGTCTCGACCGTCACGAATGCCCGGTCGACGAGGGCCGTGTCGACCTCGCGAGCCTCGGGCGAGTGCGAACCGATGGCCACGACGGTCGCGTCATCTCGCAGGGACGCCGAGTCGAAGAGCGGTGTGGACGCGGAGGTGCAGCAGGCGACGATGTCCGCCTCCCCCACCGCTGTCGGCGTGCCGACCTCGGCCTCCACTCCCGACTCCGCCACCCAGGCCACCAGCTCGCGGGCACGCTCCGGCGAGCGTCCGACGACGATCACCCGGCGTAGCGGACGGACCGCCCGGATGGCCTCGATGTGGCCTCGGGCTTGAGGGCCGGCACCGAACACCAGGAGGGTCGAGGCGTCGGCTGGTGCCAGCTGACGGACAGCCAGACCGGATAGCGCCGCGGTGCGCAACACCGTGAAACCCGCGGCGTCGAAGATGACGGCCGGTCGCAGCGTCAGGCTGTCGGACAAGATGACGAGGCCCTGGATCCGCGGAAGGCCCCGCTCGTGATTCGTCGGGGAGACCGAGGCCATCTTCACGCCCACGACGCCGTCCACCTGCGAGGGCATGTAGAGCAGGTGACCGTGAGGCAGATCCGTGCGGCTCCGCAGCGGGGTGTGCTCGGTCGCCGTCCCGGTGCGCAGCGCGCCCTCGAGCGCGTTGATCGCCTCCTCATAGGAGACGAGACCGTCGAAATCGGCCGCGGTGACGAAGGGAAGGGCGGATGAGTCACGCATGCGGGGTCCGGGAGCCTCTCGTTGATGGGATGTCTGACCGATACTGATCGGTGATCGATTACCCATAACGTAGGGGCTGGTATGTCGCGCCGTCAACGGCCGCAGCGCAGAAATGTGAACGTAACGCGACGAGAAAAGCCATCGCCCACGGGACGACTCCCGTGGGCGATGGCGGTGAAACGGCTCAGCGGCCGGCGATCAGAAGATGATCTCCCCTGTCTTGCGCTTGGTGCGCAAGGTCTCGAGTGCCTCGTCGAGGATCGACGCGGCCTCCTCCTCCGAACGCCGTTCCTTCACATAGGCCAGGTGGGTCTTGTACGGCTCGATCCGCGGAGCATCGGGGCGATTCTCCGCATCCCGGCTGGCGGGGAACCCGCACCGCGGACAGTCCCACTCCACCGGAACCTCGGCCTCGATGGCGAACTGCAACGTGGTGCGGTGGTCCTTGGCGCAGAAGAAGTCGATGGTCTGTCGCGGCGCGGCCTCACCGCGTTCGGCCTCGCCCATGGGACCGGAACCGATCCGGCTCCCCCGGATCGCTCCGGTGGACATCAGGCGCTCACCTTCAGCAGCAGCCCGAGGGCGAAGACGCAGACGACCCAGACCAGGGCCACGCCGACCGTCAGGCGGTCGAGGTTCCGCTCGGCCACCGACGAGCCGCCCAGAGAGCTCGACACGCCACCGCCGAACATGTCCGAGAGCCCGCCACCACGGCCCTTGTGCATGAGCACCAGCACGATCATCAGCACGCTGCTGAGCGCCAGCAGGATCGAGAACAACAAGATCACGAGACGTTTCCTCCGTCAGGAACCGGACAGGTCCGGCAGATCGTAGAATCGGGCGATCGCGGCGAACTCCTCGGCTTGCAGGCTCGCGCCACCGACGAGGGCACCATCGACATCGGGCTTGGCCATGATCGACGAAATATTCTGCGCCTTGACCGATCCGCCATACAGGATACGCGTTGCCGCGGCCGTCTCGGCACCCCAGGTCTCGGCGAGCCGTCCGCGGATGGCCGCGCACACCTCCTGAGCGTCCTCGGGCGTCGCCACCTCGCCGGTGCCGATCGCCCAGACCGGTTCATAGGCGATCACCAGTCCGGCCACCTGTTCGGCGGTGAGACCTTCGAGCGAGCCGTCGACCTGTCCCAGGGTGTAGCCGACATGCTCACCGGACTGGCGCACCTCGAGACCCTCCCCCACACAGACAATGGGCGTCATGCCTGCGGCGAGCGTCTTGCCTGCCTTGGTGTTGACGACAGCATCGGTCTCACCGTGATACTCGCGACGCTCCGAATGGCCCACCACCACATACGAACAGCCGAGCTTGGCGAGCATCGCCGCGCTGATCTCCCCGGTGTAGGCACCGCCGTCGTGTTCGGAGACATCCTGTGCCCCGTAGCCGATCTGCAGATGATCGCCGTCGACCAGAGTCTGCACACTGCGGATATCCGTGAACGGCGGGATCACGACGACCTCGGACTTGGCGTAGTCGTGCTTCTTGTCCGACAACGTCCACGCGAGCTTCTGCACCAGGACGACGGCCTCATGGTGGTTGAGATTGGACTTCCAGTTGCCTGCCATCAAGGGCGTACGCTCGGTCATGAGGCCTCCTCGTCGAGAACTGCCAGGCCGGGCAGCGTCTTGCCCTCCAGGTACTCCAGGCTCGCGCCGCCGCCGGTCGAGATATGGCCGAACTGGTCATCGGAGAACCCGAGCTGACGCACGGCGGCGGCGGAATCGCCGCCACCCACGACCGAGAGTCCATCGACCTCGGTGAGCGCCTGCGCGACCGCCTTGGTGCCCGCGGCGAAGGCCGCCATCTCGAACACGCCCATCGGGCCGTTCCAGAAGACCGTCCGCGCGCGCCGGATGACGTCGGCGAAGTGCTCCGCGGAGTCAGGACCGATGTCGAGGCCTAGCTGATCCTCGGGAATGGCGTCGACCGAGACGATCGTCGCCGGCGCATCGGCGGCGAACTCCGGTGCCACCACGACATCCGTCGGCAGCACCAGCTCCACCCCCTGCCGAGCCGCGCGCTCGATGTAGCCCTTGGCCACCTCGATCTGGTCGGACTCGAGCAGGCTCTTGCCGACCCCGTGCCCCTGCGCGGCCAGGAAGGTGAAGACCATCCCACCGCCGATGAGCAGCGTGTCGGCACGATCGATGAGGTGGTCGATCACGCCGAGCTTGTCGGAGACCTTCGAGCCACCGAGCACGACCGCATAAGGCCGCTCGGGGCTCTCGGTCAGTCGTTCGAGGACCTCGACCTCGGCCTCGACCAGGCCGCCGACATAAGCCGGCAACCGGCGGGCGATGTCGTAGACGCTCGCCTGCTTGCGGTGCACGACCCCGAAGCCATCGGAGACGAAGACATCCGCGAGCTCGGCCAGCTCGTCGGCGAAGGCGCCGCGCTCGGCATCGTCCTTGCTCGTCTCGCCGGCGTTGAAGCGGACATTCTCCACCACCGCGACCTCGCCGTCACCGAGCGCCGCACTGATCCGGTGTGCTTCGGGACCCACGGTGTCGTTGGCGAACAGGACCGGCTGTTCCAGCAGTTCTGCCAGACGTTCAGCGACCGGCTTGAGCGAGAACTGTGGATCGGGCGTGCCTTTGGGGCGGCCCAGGTGGGCCGTCACCAGGACCTTGGCGCCGGCATCGGTCAGACGCTTGATGGTCGGCACACTGGCGCGGACCCGGCCGTCGTCGGTGATGCGCTGACCGTCCAACGGGACGTTCAGGTCGCTGCGGACCAGGACGCGCTTGCCGCTCAGGTCGCCACCGGACTCCGACAGCAGGGTGTCGATCGTCTTCACGAGAAGCCGTCTCCCGCGATCAGAGCGATCCGCCGACGAGATCGACGAGGTCGACCAGGCGGTTGGAGTATCCCCACTCGTTGTCGTACCAGCCGACGACCTTGACCTGGTCGCCGATCACCTTGGTGAGGCCGGAGTCAAAGATGCACGAGGCGGGATCGGTGACGATATCGGTCGACACGATCGGATCCTCGGTGTACGTGAGCTTGCCGGCCAGCGGGCCCTCGGCAGCAGCCTTCTTGACGATCTCGTTGACCTCCTCGACCGTGGTCTCACGGCTCGCGGTGAAGGTCAGATCGGTGGCCGAACCGGTCGGCACCGGGACACGCAGCGCGTAGCCGTCGAGCTTGCCCTTGAGCTCGGGCAGCACCAGGCTGACGGCCTTGGCGGCGCCCGTGGAGGTCGGGACGATGTTGAGCGCAGCGGCACGGGCGCGGCGCAGGTCCTTGTGCGGCGCGTCCTGGAGGTTCTGATCCTGCGTGTACGCGTGGATCGTGGTCATCAGGCCCTTCTCGATGCCGAGGGCGTCGTTGAGCGCCTTGGCCATCGGAGCGAGGCAGTTGGTGGTGCACGACGCGTTCGAGATCACCGTGTGCTGCGCGGGATCGTAGAGATCGTCGTTGACGCCCATCACGATCGTGATGTCCTCGTTCTTGGCGGGCGCGGAGATGACGACCTTCTTGGCGCCGCCGTCGAGGTGGGCCTTGGCCTGCGTGGCGTCGGTGAAGAAGCCGGTCGACTCGACGATGACATCGGCTCCGACACTGGCCCAGTCGAGCTTGGCGGGGTCGCGCTCCTCGAAGGCCGCGATGCGCTGATCGCCGACATAGATGGCCTCGTCGTCATAGGTCACCTCGGCGTCGAGGCGACCGAGGATGGAGTCGTACTTCAGCAGCGTGGCGAGGGTCTTGTTGTCGGTGAGGTCGTTGACCGCGACGATCTCGATGTCCGCCCCGGCGGCGCGTGCGGCGCGGAAGAAGTTGCGGCCGATGCGACCGAAGCCGTTGATACCTACACGAACAGTCACGCGAGACTCCTGCAATCGAAGGTGGGGTGCACTACACCGTCCACCCTACTACTGCCGTTGTCGGCCAGCGTGCGGACCGACGCCCTCAATGATCGGGCAGGAGATCCTCGTTCAGACCCGCCTCGGTGTCGGGGATACCGAGGTCCTGTGCACGCTTGTCCGCCATCGCCAGCAGGCGGCGGATCCGGCCGGCGATCGCATCCTTGGTGAGCACCGGGTCGTGCAATTGACCCAGTTCCTCCAGGCTCGCCTGGCGATGCTCCACGCGCAGCAGCCCCGCGAGCTTCAGGTGGTCCGGCACCTCGTCGCCGAGGATCTCGAGGGCGCGCTGCGCCCGGGCCCCGGCGGCGACGGCCGCGCGCGCCGAACGGCGCAGATTGGCGTCATCGAAGTTGGCCAGCCGGTTGGCGGTCGCACGCACCTCGCGGCGCATGCGCCGTTCCTCCCACGCCAGCAGCGCCTCGTGGGCTCCGAGGCGCGTCAAGAGCGCGCCGATGGCCTCGCCGTCGCGGATCACGACGCGGTCGGCGCCGCGCACCTCACGCGCCTTCGCGGCGATACCCAGCCGACGGGCCGAGCCCACGAGGGCCAGCGCCGCCTCCGGCCCGGGGGCGGTCACCTCGAGGGAGGACGAACGGCCGGGCTCGGTCAGCGATCCACGTGCCAGGAAGGCGCCGCGCCACGCAGCCACCGCGTCGCAGGACGCCCCGGAGACCACCTGGGGCGGAAGACCCCTGATGGGCCTGCCGCTGGCGTCGACCACACCGGTCTGCCGAGCCAGGGCGTCGCCTTCCTTGGCCACCCGCACCACGTACGAGGTGCCCTTGCGGATGCCGCCGTTCTGCAGCACCAGCAACTCGCTGCCGTGTCCGTAGACCTCGGCGATGTCCTTGCGCAGGCGGCGCGCCGTGGCACCCGAGTCGAGCTCGGCCTCCACCACGATCCGGCCCGACACGATATGCAGCCCGCCGGCGAAGCGCAGGATCGTGGAGACCTCGGCCTTGCGGCAGCAGGACTTGGTGATCGGTGTCTGCGCCAGCTCGGACTTGACCTGGGTCGTCATCGCCATCCGCGGTGTTCCTCCTCGAAGAGTGCTCGCTTCACTCTATGCCTCGCTGAAAACCTTCGTGAATACCTGGGCGAGCAGCTCCGGATCGTGCTGGTCGGGCCGCTCCCGCGACGCGACATCGGCGCAGACCAGCCTGGCACCCACGCGACGAGCGACGTGCTGGAGCGCCGAGTCACCGGCCACACTGCGTCGATCGGCCACGATGACGTCCAGTCGCAGATCGGGGGCGTGCTCGACGAGGACGTCCAGGTGTGCGGACGGGGTCAACCCCTCGGTCTCCCCCGGCTGGTCGACCAGATTGAGCACCAGGATGCGCCGCGCGCTGGTGCGCACGAGCGCCTCGCGCAGGCTCGGGACCAGCAGATTGGGCATGACGCTGGTGAACCACGACCCCGGCCCGACGACGACCCAGTCGGCGGCGTCGATGGCAGCCACCGACTCAGGGCACGCCGGCGGATCGGCGGGCTCGAGACGGACTCCGAGGACCTCACCGGGTGTCGAGGCGACCTGCGCCTGGCCTCGCACACGCTCCACGGGATAGGGGGAGGTCCGCGATCGGACATCGGCCTCGATCGTCAGCGGGACGGAGGCCATCGGCAGCACGCGTCCTTGCGCGCCGAGCAGCTCGCCGACGAGCGCGAGCCCGCGGACGGTGTCGCCCAGCCGGTCCCACGTCGCGGCCAGCAGCAGGTTCCCGAGCGCGTGGTTGCCGAGCGGCCCCTCGCCGCTGAAACGATGCTGCAGGATCCCCGCCCACGTGCGACCCCAGTCGTCATCGCGGCACAGTGCCGCCAACGCCATCCGGAGGTCTCCGGGAGGCAGGATGCCGAACTCCTCGCGCAGCCGTCCCGACGAGCCGCCGTTGTCCGCCACCGTGACGATGCCGGTGAGATCGTCGGTCACCCGCCGCAGAGCCGCCAGACTGGCGGCCAGCCCGTGCCCTCCCCCGAGAGCGACGACGCGCGAACTCATTCCTTCCCCAGATCGCGGTGCACGACCAGCGTCTTGACCCCGTGCGCCCGGAGCCGGCTCGCGAGCGCCTCGGACATCGCGACGCTACGGTGCCGTCCGCCCGTGCAGCCGATCGCGACGGTCAGGAAGTGCTTGTCCTCGTGTAGGAAGCCGTCGGTCAGCAGAGCGATCAGCTGCTCATAGCTGTCCAGGAACTCGACCGCGCGTGGCTGCGCCTCGACATAGGTGCGCACCGGGTCGTCCAGCCCGCTCAGAGCGCGCAGATCGTCGTCCCAATAGGGATTGGGCAGGAAACGCATATCGGCGACCATGTCGGCGTCGATCGGGATGCCGTATTTGAAGCCGAAGGAGACGACCGTCGCCCGCAGACCGTACTGTCCGGGAACCTCGAAGGCGGCCTGCATCCGCTGGGCGAGCTGGTGGGTGTTGAGGCGGGTCGTGTCGATGACGAGATCGGCCGCCGCCCGCACATTGCGCAGCAGGTCGCGCTCGCGGTCGAAGCCGTCCATCAGCCGGCCCTCGTGGCTGAGCGGATGCGGCCGACGCGCGGCCTCCTGACGACGCACGAGGACATCGTCGGCCGCCTCCAGATACAGGATCCGGACGGCCACACCGGACTCCTTCACTGCCTCGACCTGGTCGACCAGGGCACCGAAGAAACCACGGGAGCGCGCGTCCACCACCAGCGCGAATCGATCGACATCGCCGGCCTCGCCGACCGTGCGCACGGCATCGGCGAGCATCGGGGCGGGCAGATTGTCGATGACGTAGTAGCCGAGCTTCTCCAAGACCTTCGCGGCGGTGCCGCGTCCCGCACCGGTCATGCCGGTGACCAGGACGACCTCGTTGATCGTGCTCACGTACTGCCCTCTCCGTCGTCGATGATCTCACCCGTGCGAGTGTCGATCGCCGGCCCGGCCGGCGATCCGTCTCGCAGGGCCTGCACGATCGATTCTGCCGTAGCCGGACCGATACCGGGCACCGCCTCGATCTCCTCGGCCGTCGCGGCACGAAGCCGCTTGAGCGATCCGAACTGCTTCATCAGCGCCTTGCGTCGCGTGTCCCCCAGCCCGGGGATCGGATCGAGCAGGCTCTCGACCATGGACTTGCTCCGGCGCGTGCGGTGGTGGGAGATGGCGAAACGATGGGCTTCGTCGCGGACTCGCTGCAGGAGATAGAGACCTTCGCTCGTGCGGGGAAGGATCACCGGGTCCTCGTCATCGGGCAGCCACACCTCCTCGAGCTTCTTGGCCAGCCCGCACAGGGCGACGCCCTCGATGCCGAGCTCCGCCATCGCCGCCCGCGCGGCCTCTACCTGGGGTGGTCCGCCGTCGACGACGACCAAGGAGGGCGCATACGCGAACTTGCGCGGCTTGCCGGTCTCCGGGTCGATCCCCGGTTCCTCGTCGCCCTGGCGGTCGCGGGCCCTCAGATAGTTCTCGAACCGGCGGGTGATGACCTCGTGCATCGCCGCGACATCGCTCTGGCCCTCATGGCGCACGGTGAAACGACGGTACTCGGACTTGCGGGCCAGACCGTCCTCGAAGACCACCATGGAGGCGACGATCTCGGTGCCCTGGAGATTGGAGATGTCGAAGCACTCGATCCGCAGCGGCGGCTCGGCCAGCCCGAGGGCCGCCTGGATCTCCTCCAGGGCCAGGCTCCGGGCGGTGAGATCGCCGCTGCGCTTGAGCTTGTGCCGGCCCATCGCCTGCTTGGCGTTCTGCTCGACGGTCTCCATCAGCCGTTTCTTGTCACCGCGTTGCGGCACGCGGATCCGCACGGGACCTCCGCGCTGCTCGCTGAGCAGCGCCTCGACCGCTTCGAGATCGGCCGGGAGCTCGGGCACCAGCACCCGCTTGGGGATCGCCTCCTCGACCGCGTCCTGGTAGAGGGTCATCACCGCATGCTGCACCAGCTCGGCCAGGGCGGCATCGTCCTCCTTGTCGGCGACCCAGCCGCGCTGTCCGCGCACACGCCCGCCGCGCACCGAGAAGATCTGGACCGCGACCTCCAGGGGATCGTCGACGAAGCCGAAGACATCGGCATCGGTGCCGTCCCCGAGGACCACGGTCTGCTTCTCCAGGACGCGTTGCAGGGCGGAGAGGTCGTCGCGGTACTTGGCGGCGAGCTCGTACTCCTGGCGTCCGGCCGCGTCGCGCATCTGCTGTTCGATCCGCCGGGTGAAGCCGGCGGTCTGGCCACCCATGAACGCAAGGAAGTCGTCGACGATGTCGCGATGCTCCTCGGCGGACACCCGCCCGACGCAGGGGGCCGCGCATTTGCCGATGTCCCCGAGCAGGCATGGCCGGCCGATCGCCTTGGAGCGACGGAAGACTCCGGCCGAGCACGATCGCATGGGGAAGACACGCAGCAGAGTGTCGACGGTGTCGCGGATCGCCCACGCGTGTCCGTACGGCCCGAAGTACCGGACCCCCTTGCGCTGCGCGCCGCGCATCACCTGCACACGCGGGAACTCCTCCCCCACGGTGACCGCCAGCCACGGGTAGGACTTGTCGTCGCGGTACTTGACGTTGAAGCGAGGGTCGTACTCCTTGATCCAGGAGTACTCCAGCGCCAGTGCCTCGACCTCGGTGCCGACCACGGTCCACTCGACCGATGCCGCCGTGGTCACCATCTGCTGCGTCCGCGGGTGCAGGTGCGCGATGTCCTGGAAATAGGAGCTGAGACGTGGTCGCAGCGACTTGGCCTTGCCGACGTAGATCACGCGGCGTTCGGCATCGCGGAAGCGGTAGACGCCCGGCTCGGTCGGGATCTCGCCCGGTTTGGGCCGATAAGTGGCCGGATCAGCCATCGGCGCTCACGCCAGGAGGGGCGCCAGGAAGCGCCCGGTGTGGCTCGCCGGATTGGCCGCTACGTCCTCGGGAGTGCCCTCGGCGACCAGCACGCCGCCACCGCTGCCGCCCTCCGGGCCCATGTCGATGATCCAGTCCGAGGACTTGATGACGTCGAGATTGTGCTCGATGACCAGGACCGAGTTGCCGGTGTCGACCAGCCGCTGCAACACGCCGAGGAGCTTGCGGATGTCCTCGAAGTGCAGGCCGGTGGTCGGCTCGTCGAGCACGTAGATCGTGCGGCCGGTGGATCGCTTCTGCAGCTCAGCGGCCAGCTTGACGCGCTGCGCCTCGCCGCCGGACAGCGTGGGCGCGGACTGGCCGAGCCGCACATAGCCCAGCCCGACGTCGACGAGCGTGCGCATGTGCCGGGCGATGGCCGGGATGGCCTCGAAGAAGTCGACGGCCTCCTCGATCGGCATGTCGAGGACATCGGCGATGGTCTTGCCCTTGTAGTGCACCTCGAGGGTCTCGCGGTTGTACCGCGCACCGTGGCAGACCTCGCAGGGCACGTAGACATCGGGCAGGAAGTTCATCTCGATGCGGATCGTGCCGTCGCCGTGGCACGCCTCGCAGCGGCCGCCCTTGACATTGAAGGAGAAGCGTCCCGGCAGGTAGCCCCGCATCTTGGCCTCGGGAGTCTGGGCGAAGAGCTTGCGGACGTGGTCGAACACGCCGGTGTAGGTCGCCGGGTTGGAGCGCGGCGTGCGCCCGATCGGCGACTGGTCGACGTGGATGACCTTGTCGAGGTTCTCGATCCCGTCGATGGCGCGGTGCCGGCCGGGGATCGTGCGCGCCTTGTAGATCGCGCGGGCGAGGGAGGTGTAGAGGATGTCGTTCACGAGCGTGGACTTGCCCGAGCCGGACACCCCCGTAACCGCGACGAGCTGACCGAGCGGGAAGGTGACATCGATATCGCGCAGGTTGTTCTCACGGGCACCTCGCACGGTGACCTCGCGTCCCTCTTGGCGTGGCCTCCGCTTCTCCGGCAGCGGGATGCTCTCCTTGCCGCTGAGGTAACGACCGGTGAGGGAGTCGTCATTGGCCAGCAGCTCGTCGACCGTGCCCGACACCATGACCTGGCCGCCGTGCTCGCCGGCCCCCGGGCCGATGTCGACCACCCAGTCCGACGTGCGGATGGTGTCCTCGTCGTGCTCGACGACGATGAGCGTGTTGCCGAGATTCTTGAGCCGCACGAGGGTCTCGATGAGGCGGTGGTTGTCGCGTTGGTGCAGTCCGATGGACGGCTCGTCGAGCACGTAGAGGACGCCGACCAGGCCGGCGCCGATCTGCGTGGCGAGTCGGATGCGCTGGGCCTCGCCGCCCGAGAGTGAGCCGGCGGCACGGTCCAGCGACAGGTAGTCCAGGCCTACATCGAGCAGGAACCGCAGTCGCTCGTGGATCTCCTTGAGCACCCGGCCGCCGATCTGACGCTCGCGATCGTTCATCACGAGGTCGTCGAGGAACTCCGCGGCCTCTGCGATCGAGAGATGGCACAGCTCGGCGATGTTCTTGGCGCCGTACTTGGCCGACTCGATGGTGACCGCGAGGATGACGGGCTTGAGGCGCGTGCCGCCGCAGGTCGGGCACGGCACCTCGCGCATGAAGCCCTCGAGCCGCTCGCGGTTCGTGTCGGACTCGGTCTCGGCGTATCGCCGCTGAACGAAGCCGACGGCGCCCTCGAAGGCCGAGTAGTACGAGCGCTCGCGTCCGTACCGGTTCTTGTAGCGGACGTGCACCTTGGTCTCGTGGCCGTGCATCAGCGCGTTCTTCACGTCACCGGGCAGCTCGATGTACGGGGTGTCGATCGAGAAGCCGAGCTCGTCCGCGAGCGCCTCGGTGAGACGCAGGAAGTACTCCGAGACCTGGTTGTAGGCCCATGCGGCGATGGCCCCCTCGGCGAGCGACTTCTCCGGATCCGGGACGAGTAGCTCGGGGTCGACCTCCATCCGGCTGCCGAGGCCATGGCATTCGGGGCAGGCGCCGAAGGGGGCGTTGAAGGAGAAGGACCGTGGCTCGAGCTCGTCGATCTGCAACGGGTGGTCGTTCGGGCAGGCGAGCTTCTCGGAGAACCGCCGATGACGAGCCGGATCGTCGTCGGACAGATCCACGTAGTCGATGACCACCAGACCGTCGGCCAGGGCGAGCGCGGTCTCGACCGACTCGGTGAGCCGCTGCTTGGAGCTGGCCTTGACCGTGAGGCGGTCGACGACGACGTCGATGGTGTGCTTCTTCTGCTTGGCGAGCTTGGGCGGCTCGTCGGCGAGCTGGTGCATCTCGCCGTCCACGATCGCGCGGCTGAAGCCCTGTTGCTGCAGGGTGCTGAACAGCTCGGCGTACTCGCCCTTGCGACCGCGGATCATCGGCGCGAGCACCTGGAAACGCGTGCCCTCCGCGCCGTCGAGGATACGGTCGACGATCTGCTGGGGCGTCTGCCGGCTGATCGCCTCGCCACACACCGGGCAGTGCGGATGCCCGGCACGCGAGTACAGCAGGCGCAGATAGTCGTACACCTCGGTGATGGTGCCGACCGTGGAACGCGGGTTGCGTGACGTGGACTTCTGGTCGATCGAGACCGCCGGCGACAGACCCTCGATGAAGTCGACATCCGGCTTGTCCATCTGACCGAGGAATTGCCGCGCATAGGCCGACAGCGATTCGACATAGCGACGCTGCCCTTCGGCGAAGATGGTGTCGAAGGCGAGCGACGACTTGCCCGATCCGGAGAGCCCCGTGAACGTGATGAGCGCATCACGGGGTAGATCGAGCGAGACGTCCTTGAGATTGTGCTCGCGTGCACCGCGAATCACGAGACGATCAGCCACCCGACCAGCGTAACGAGGGGCACCGACAGTTTCTCTTGAGCGAGTTCTCGAGCGGCCTCCGCGGGCGGTGAGCTGTCCCACATCCCGCCTCGCGGGTCGGTGAGCTATCCCCCACGTTCCGCGCTCTGGTGCGTGGTAGCTCACCGCCGGCGTCAACTGGTCCACTCGGCGACCGAGGATGTGCTCGGGTGGCGGCTATAGCAACCACGAAAGCACATCGTCGGTCGTCTGGTGGATCGCGAGCGACGAGAGCCGGGGGCCGGCGACCGGCTCCACGGCCACGGTCACAGAGCGACTGTGGCTACTCGACCGCCGAAACCGCACCAACGGAGCAGCACTGGAGGTGTCCCGCACGTTCCGGCGTGGAGTGTGGGACTACTCACCGCCCAGGAGCGGGGACGCTAGGGTCAGGACCATGACGTACACGGGAGAAGTCGAAGTCGGTGGAGCTCCGGATGTGCGGGAGGCCGGCGATCTGCGGATCACCAAGGTCGCCGTCGGCCCGATGAGCAACAACGCCTATCTGCTGCAGTGCACGATCACCGGCGAGCAGGCGCTGATCGACGCGGCCGACGAGGCACCGCGACTGCTGGAACTCATCGGCGACGCGGGTCTGGCGCGCGTCGTGACCACCCATCGTCATCCCGATCACGTGCAGGCACTCCCCGCTGTCGTCGCGGCGACCGGCGCGCAGACCGTGGCGGGCGAGGACGATGCGGACGAGCTGCCCGTGCCCGTCGACGTGCGGGTGCGCACCGGTGCCCGCATCGTGGTCGGCACCTGTGAGCTCGAGGTGATCGAGATCGTGGGCCACACGCCCGGGTCGATCGTCCTGGCCTATGACGACCCCGATGACATCGTGCACCTCTTCACAGGCGACTCGCTCTTCCCCGGAGGCGTGGGCAAGACCTGGTCGGAGGAGGATTTCCGGAGCCTCATCGGCGATGTCGAGTCCAAGATCTTCGGACGCTTCGACGACGACACCTGGTTCTACCCCGGCCACGGCAATGACTCCACCCTCGGCGCCGAACGCCCGCACCTCAGCGAATGGCGCGACCGCGGGTGGTGACGGCTACCAGGTGACGGGGAGCTCGTCGATGCCGAAGACGAAGCTGAGCTGACGGAACTCCAGATCGCTCTCGGGGACCGCCAGCGCGAGCGCCGGGAACCGTTGCAGCAGCTTGGGCAGCACGATCCGCAGCTCCATCCGCGCCAGCTCGGCACCGATACAGCGATGGATGCCATGTCCGAAGGCCAGGTGTCCGCTGGTCGGCACCCGATAGGGATCGAACTCGTCGGGGCGCTCCCCCGCGCTCTTCGGGTCGCGATTGGCGGCGCTCAACGAGGCCAGGACGACATCGCCCTTCTTCAATGACGTGCCGAACAGCTCCATGTCCTGTTTCGCGAACCGCGGGAAGGCCACCTGCACGACCGCGAGATAGCGCAGCAGCTCCTCGATGACCCGGTCCACCGTCTCGCGATTGCCCGAGCGCACGAGATCGGCATAGGTGGGGTCGCGGTGCAGCACGACCGTGCTCAACGCGATCATCCCGGCGGTCGTCTCGAAGCCCCCGGTGAAGACACCGTCGGCGAGCCCCGCGAGGTCGACATCGGAGATCTGATCGCCCTCGGCCTGGATGATCTGCCCGATGAGGCCCGGCCCCGGCTCGACCCGCTGACGCGCCACGGCATCGAAGAGGAACTCGCGCTGCGCGGACACCGCGCCGAAGGCAGCAGCCGCACCGTTCGTGGCATCGAAGCGCTGGCTGCCCAGCTTCGCGAACTCCTCGCGATCGTCGTAGTCCAGGCCCAGCAGCGCGCAGATCGTGTTGAACGGCACCGGGAAGGCGACGTGTTTGGCCAGATCGGCCCCGGGACCGGCCTGTTCGAGCGCATCGAGGGCCTCATCGGCGATCCGGTCGATCATCGGCTCGAGCCGTGCCAGCCGGCGCATCGTGAACTCCGGGGTCACGATCTTGCGCAGTCGCGTGTGCAGCGGCGGATCGGTGAAGCCGAGGCCGCCGATATCGTCGGAGGTCGCCGGTCCGGATCCGCTGAACAGGTGCCGGATGTCGTTCGAGTAGGTGTCGCGGGCGGTCAGCACCTCACGGGCTTCGGCGTGCCCGGTGATCAGATAGGCGTCGAAGGCGAACGGGAGATCGAGTTTGCGCAGCGGAGACCCGGCCCGGTACTCGGCCATCTCGGCCACCGGATCGGTGCCCTCACGCTGCAATGGCCGCTTGGTCTCCTCGGGGATGAACGAGATCCGGGAGAGATCGATTCCGCGCTTGCGCACGTGCCGACGCGCCAGGGCACCGCCCAGGCGCGCGCCATAGGTCCTCAACAACGACACCGCAACACCGTACACGTACCGGTTGCCGCGAGGACCGAGGCGGAGCAGTGTTGGACCACACACCAGCTCGGCAGAGACGAGGCGACGACGATGACCACCCAGACCTCCCAGCAGCCGGAACTCCGCCGGGTGATGGGGCCGAAGCTGCTCCTGTTGTTCATCGTCGGCGACATCCTCGGCACCGGTGTCTACGCTCTCACCGGTCAGGTGGCCGCCGAGGTCGGGGGCGCGGCGTGGCTGCCCTTCCTCATCGCCTTCGCTGTGGCCCTCTTGACGGCCTTCTCCTATCTGGAGCTCGTGACCAAGTACCCGCAAGCCGCCGGCGCCGCCCTGTACGTGCACAAGGCCTTCGGGATCCACCTGCTGACCTTCATGATCGCCTTCACGGTCATGTGCTCGGGTATCACCTCGGCATCGACGGCCGCGCGGGCCTTCGCCTCCAATCTGGCCGTCGGGGTCGGCTGGGAGGCCGGCAACACGTCGATCATGGCCATGGCTCTCGGCTTCATGCTCGTCGTCGCGGCGATCAACCTGCGCGGCGTCAGCGAGGGCGTCAAGACCAATGTCGTGCTCACGATGATCGAGTTGTCGGGCCTGCTGCTGGTGATCCTCGTCGGCTTCTACGCGATCGCCGGGGGCAACGCGGACTGGGGCCGTGTGGTCGCCTTCGAGACGCCGGACGACAAGAACGTCTTCCTGGCCGTCACGACGGCCACCTCGCTGGCCTTCTTCGCGATGGTCGGCTTCGAGGACTCGGTGAACATGGCCGAGGAATGCCACGAGCCCAATCGCATCTTCCCGCGGATCATGCTCACCGGTCTCGGCATCGCCGGCGGCACCTACGTGCTGGTCTCCATCTGCGCCGTGGCGCTCGTGCCGGTCGGCGATCTCGCCAGCAACGACACGCCCTTGGTGACCGTCGTCGAACGGGGCGCGCCGAACCTGCCGATCGCCGACATCCTGCCCTTCATCTCCATGTTCGCCGTCGCGAACTCTGCGCTCATCAACATGCTGATGGCCAGCCGTCTGCTCTACGGCATGGCCCGGCAAGGAATCATCCCCGGTGTCCTGTCCCGCGTGGGACAGCGACGTCGAACCCCCTACGTGTCGATCATCTTCACGACGCTGATCGCCCTGGCCCTCATCGCCTATGTCTCCTATGCCAGTGAGAATGCCGTCTCGGTACTAGGCGGAACGACCTCGCTCCTACTCCTCGCGGTCTTCGGCGTCGTCAACGCCGCCGTGCTGGTGCTACGGCGCGACCGCGTGGACCACGGTCACTTCCGCACGTGGACGCCGGTGGCGCTCCTGGGAGTGGTGTCGTGCCTGTACCTGGTGACCCCGCTGTCGGGCCGCCCCGCGGCCGAGTACGAGGTCGCCGCGATCCTGCTGGCCCTCGGGCTGGTGCTCAGCATCCCGATGTACATCGCCAGCCGCCGCCGAGGACAGCAGCTGACGGCTGTGGAAGAGTCCGAGGAGCCCCGATCCGACCGCGGCTGAGGCCCTACCCCTCGGCCTCGGCCGAATCGCTCGTCTCGTGGCGGGCCGAGTACCAGAGGCTGACGACCGCCGTCACGGCGAGGATCGCGATGATGACCCCGAGGCTGACCAGCGTCGGAATCGATGGCACCGGGACGGGCTCGCCGCCGTTGATGAAGGGGAGCTCGTTCTCGTGCAGGGCCTCCAGGACCAGCTTGACGCCGATGAAGAACAGCAGCAGAGCCAGCCCGTACGACAAGAAGACCAGCCGCTGCAGCAGGCCGCCGATGAGGAAGTACAGCTGACGCAGCCCCATGAGGGCGAACACGTTCGCGGTGAAGACGAGATAAGGTTCGCGGGTCAGTCCGAAGATCGCGGGGATCGAGTCGAGCGCGAACATGACATCGGTGGTGCCCAGCGCCACGATGACCAGCGCCATCGGCGTGATGGCGCGTTTGCCCCCTTCTCGCACGACCAGAGTCAGACCGTGCCATTCGTCGCTCATCCGGAAGCGGCGTCGTGCGAACCGGACCACAGCGTTCTCGGCGTCGTCCTCGTCATCGCCGCCGAAGGCGAGCTTGGCGGCCGTGTAGACGAGGAAGGCGCCGAAGACGTAGAACACCCAGGACAGGTTCTCGATGGCGGCAGCGCCCACGGCGATGAAGATCCCGCGGAAGACCAGTGCCAGGATGATGCCGACCAGCAGGGCCTCCTGTTGGTACTTCCGCGGCACCCCGAAGCTCGCCATGATGATGATGAAGATGAACAGGTTGTCGATCGACAGGCTGTACTCGGTGAGCCAGCCGGCGAAGAACTCGATGCCCCGGTCCTGGCCGTGACGCCACCAGACGAAGAATCCGAAGAGGATCGCGAGGCCGATATAGAAGGACAACGCCAAGGAGGTCTCACGGGTGGACGGTTCATGGGGCCGCCGCGCGATGACGAGGATGTCGACGAGCAGGATGGCGATGGTGACGCCGAGGGTGATACCCCATTCGAGCGCAGAGACGTTCACGCGTGATGTCCTCCGAGTGTGGGTGGGCCGCCGGAGGTCTCGCCCGTCGCGACCCGTCCCGTCGCTGAGGAGTCCCCCTGGGCGGTGGCGCTGCGGCGAAGGAACGGTGTCCTCCGCCGACCATTGTGACACCGCGGCGGCTCGAACTCGCGGCGAGGAGCGGGCGCGGGACGGACGAGCGAAAGGGTCAACCCACCGCAGACATCTCCTCGGCGTGCAGGCTGAGCCGGATCGAGCGTCGATGCAGGTCGACACCGGCGTCCGCCCGGTCGAGGGCGCCGGGTGGAGCCGTCTGCGGCTCGAGGCAGATCGCGGAATCGCGTTCGGTGTAGACGACCCACCACGGAGTGTCGGCGTCGAGCTTCAGCGCCAGCACGCCGGGCCATCGCACCACCGGAGCGGACCGCAGGCGGAAACAGTCGTCCCACGGGCCCGGCGGCACGGGGACGCGTCTGCCCGTGGGGAGATGGTCGTCACCGCGCTCGAGCATGAACTCCGCCGACAGTTCGACCGCCGCGGCGCTCCCGCTCACCTCTCGCCGCAGCCACGGATGGAGGCCCAGCACCGCCGGGGCACCGGTCGAGGCCGACTGCCACTCGAGGCCGATGTGCAGAGCTTGCGGACCGACGCGGTAGCGCAAACGTGCCGATCCCGGCAGCGGGCCGTCGAGGATGTCCAGCACGAGGTCCGAACCGTCGACGCGCCAGGCCCGGTCTCGCCCGAGACCATGTGCCCGGTGACCGCGCCAGCGGCCGGCCCACGGCACCATCGCGAAGATGCCGCCCGCTGTCGAGGGATCCTCGTCCGGATCGCCGCTGCCGCCGACCACCTCATGATCGCCGAACCGCAACGAGGTGATCCGTCCTCCCGCGGATGGATCGATCGTGACCTCGACGCCGTCGTCGACGAGTCGCAGCAGCTCAGGCACCGGCCTCGATCATGCCGCGAAGCTCCTTCTTGAGATCGCCGATCTCGTCGCGGAGACGGGCCGCGACCTCGAACTGCAGCTCCTCGGCAGCCTGATGCATCTGCTGGTTCAGCTGATCGATGAGTGAGGCCAGCTCGCCGGAGGGCATGTCTCCTGCGGCCTTCTCCCCCAGCGGCACGGCCACCCCCTTGCGGCGGTGGTCGCCGGTGGCGGCGAGCAGGTTCTTGGTGTCGGCATCCTCACGCGCGAGCAGGTCGGTGATGTCGCCGATCTTCTTGCGCAGCGGCTGCGGGTCGATGCCGCGCTCTCGGTTGTAGGCGACCTGCTTCTCGCGGCGGCGGTTGGTCTCCTCGATCGCGAACTCCATCGAGTCCGTGATGGTGTCGGCGTACATGATGACCTGACCGGACACATTGCGGGCCGCGCGGCCGATGGTCTGGATGAGCGACCGCTCGGAGCGCAGGAAGCCCTCCTTGTCGGCATCGAGGATCGCCACCAGGCTCACCTCGGGCAGGTCGAGACCCTCGCGCAGCAGGTTGATGCCGACGAGGACGTCGTACTCGCCCATACGCAGCTCGCGGAGCAGCTCGACGCGACGCAGGGTGTCGACCTCGCTGTGGAGATAGCGGGTCCGGATCCCGGCTTCGAGGAGGTAGTCGGTGAGGTCCTCGGACATCTTCTTGGTGAGGGTGGTGACGAGCACGCGCTCGCCCTTGTCGACCCGGCCGTTGATCTCGTCGACCAGATCGTCGATCTGCCCCTTGGTGGGCTTGACGATGACCTCGGGATCGACCAGCCCTGTGGGCCGGATGATCTGCTCGACCACATCGCCGCCGACCTTGTCGAGCTCGTACGAGCCCGGGGTGGCGGACAGATAGATGGTCTGACCGATGCGTTCGAGGAACTCCGGCCACTTCAGCGGCCGGTTGTCCATCGCGCTCGGCAGCCGGAAGCCGTGCTCGACGAGCGAGCGCTTGCGGCTCATATCGCCCTCGTACATCGCCCCGATCTGCGGGATGGTGACATGGGACTCGTCGACGACGAGGACGAAATCGTCCGGGAAATAGTCCAGCAGACAGTTGGGGGCGGTGCCGGGCGCGCGGCCGTCCATGTGCAGCGAGTAGTTCTCGATACCCGAGCAGGTGCCGACCTGCTCCATCATCTCCAGGTCGTAGGTGGTGCGCATGCGCAGCCGCTGGGCCTCGAGCAGCTTGCCCTCGCGCTCGAGCACCTGCAGCCGCTCCTCGAGCTCGCGCTGGATGCCCTCGATCGCCCGGGTCATGACGTCTTGTCCGGCCGCATAGTGGGTAGCGGCGCCGACGAAGAGCTCCTGATCGTCGCTGAGCACCTCACCGGTGAGCGGGTGGAGTGTCATGAGCCGCTCGATCTCATCGCCGAAGAACTCGATTCGCACCGCCATCTCCTGGTAGACCGGGAAGATCTCCAGCGTGTCGCCCTTCACCCGGAAGGTGCCGCGGGTGGAGGCGACGTCGTTGCGGACGTATTGCGCCTGGACGAGGGTACGGAGCAGCTCGTCACGATCGACCTCGTCTCCGACCTTGAAGCCGATCATGCGGTTGAGGTACTCCTGCGCCGAGCCCAGACCGTAGATACAGGAGACGGTGGCCACCACGACGACATCGCGACGGGTGAGCAGCGACCAGGTGGCCGAGTGCCGCAGCCGCTCGACCTCCTCGTTGATCGAGGAGTCCTTCTCGATGTAGGTATCGGACTGCGCGATGTACGCCTCGGGCTGGTAGTAGTCGTAGTACGAGACGAAGTACTCGACCGCGTTGTTCGGCAGCAGCTCGCGCAGCTCGTTGGCGAACTGGGCGGCAAGGGTTTTGTTGGGCAAGAGGACGAGCATGGGGCGCTGCAGCTGTTCGGCGATCCAGGCCGTCGTGGCCGTCTTGCCCGTGCCCGTCGCGCCCATCAGCACGACATCGGGCGTACCCCCCGTGATGCGCTTGCTGATCTCGGCGATCGCGGCGGGTTGGTCCCCGGCCGGCGCGTAGTCCGAGACGACCTCGAACGGCGCCACTTGACGGGTCAACTCGGTCGCTGATCTCATGTCGACCAGCGTACGCCGGGCCACTGACAAGAACCGATCGATACAGTGAGCCCATGTCACCAGACGAGCGGCGGGCCCGCCGCGCCCGGGAGATCGTCGACGCCACCCGTACCTTGTTCGACCAGCGAGGAATGCGCGAGGCGCAGATCGACGACATCGCCAAGAAGGTCGGCATCAACCGGGCCATCATCTACCGGCACTTCACGACGAAGGAAGAGCTCTTCGCGATGACGCTGGTGGACTACCTCGGCGAGCTCGGCAATCGGATGGCCGAGGCCGACGCGAACGCCGGCACTCCCACGGAGCGCCTGGACGCCCAGGCCGAGGCCTTCTTCGCCTACGGCACCGCGTTCCCGGCCTTCGTCGACTGCGCCCAGGCGCTGCTGCGCTTCCGCGGCACCGACCTCGTGGACGAGGTGAGCCAGAATCGCCTCGTCGAGCTGGGCCAGGCGATGTTCCAGTGCCTGGACCACGTGGTGCGCGCGCTCGAGGCCGGTAATGCCACCGGCGAGTTCGCCGTGAGCGATCCGCAGCTGCTCGCCAATGTGCTCTACGCGCAGGGCCTCGGCGTCCTCAATCTCGTCGGCTTCCAGAAATCGATCCGCGAGCTGAACTCCGGCATGCCGGTCATGGCGGATCTCCCGCTGGGAGAGGTCGTGTCATGGGCGAAGCGGGCCATGGTCGCGATGGCGGTGTCCCCGACCTCCGCCGCCGCCGGCGAGGGATGACCCACCACCCCTCGCCGATCGGTTAGCGGAACCTCTCAGGCCTCGAGGATCGCCACCACACCCTGACCGCCCGCAGCGCAGACCGAGATCAGACCACGACCCGAGCCCTTCTCGTGGAGCAGCTTGGCGAGATTCGCCACGATGCGGCCGCCGGTCGCCGCGAACGGGTGCGCCGCCGCCAATGAGGAGCCCTTGACGTTCAGCTTGGCGCGATCGATCGACCCCAGCGGAGCGTCCAGCCCCAGCTTCTGCTTGCAGTAGTCCGCGTCCTCCCAGGCGGCCAGCGTGGTGAGGACCTGGGAGGCGAAGGCCTCGTGGATCTCGTAGAAGTCGAAGTCCTGCAGCGTCAGCCCGTTGCGCTCGAGCATGCGCGGCACCGCATAGACCGGGGCCATGAGCAGGCCCTCGCCGCCGTTGACGTAGTCGACCGCGGCGGTCTCGTAGTCGGTCACATAGGCCAGCGGCTCCCAGCCGCGTGCGGCCGCCTCGTCCTCGGAGGCGAGCAGCACGACCGATGCGCCGTCCGACAGGGGCGTCGAATTGGCTGCCGTCATCGTGGCGCGCTCGCCGAGCTGCTTGCCGAAGACCGGCTTGAGCGTGGCGAGCTTCTCCAGGCTCGAATCCGCGCGCAGGTTGTTGTCGCGCTCGACGCCCTTGAACGGCGTGACCAGATCGTCCTGCCAGCCGTCGTCGTAGGACGCCGCGAGATGCTGGTGCGAGGCGACCGCGAGCTCGTCCTGGGCCTCGCGCGAGATCCCCCACTCGTCGCCCGTCAAGGCCTGGGAGTCGCCCATCGAGAGCCCGGTACGCGGCTCCTCGTTGCGAGGCTGATCGGGGGCGAGGTGCTGCGGACGGATCTTGCTGAGCAGCTTCAACCGCGTCGGCGCGTCCTTGGCCGCGTTGACCTGGATGAGGATCTTGCGCAGCTTGTCGCCGACCGCGAGCGGCGCGTCACTGGTGGTGTCGGTGCCGCCCGCGATGCCGTAGTCGATCTTGCCCAGGGCGATCTTGTTCGCCACCTGGATGGTGGCCTGCAGGCCGGTGTCGCACGCCTGCTGGATGTCGATGGCAGGGGTGGCCGGGGAGAGCTTCGAGCCGAGGACCGTCTCGCGGGTCAGGTTGAAGTCGCGGCTGTGCTTGAGCACCGCACCGGCGACCACCTCTCCGGGACGATCGCCTTCCAGTCCGAAGCGGTCGACGAGGCCGTTCAACGCCGCCGTCAACATCTCCTGATTGGAGACACCCGCGTAGACGGTGTTGGAGCGTGCGAACGGGATGCGGTTGCCGCCGATCACCGCGACGCGGCGGACGGTGGCGTCGTTGGCCGAAGCCGGCTTCTGGGCCATGACGGACCTTTCTTCGCAGGAGCTGGGACGTCCGTGTGGACTCGCCTGTCACGGCAGGCTACAGTCACACTAACGCGTTCAGATACCGAGGGTATCCGAGAGATAGGACACATGTCGCGATGACCGACCGTTACCAGTCGCTGATCCAGAATCCGATCGCCCAGTTCCTGGTCAAGAACATCGGCCTGCCCAATCCACCGGAGCTCAAGCGCTGGGACGGAGGCCCCCTCGTCGACGGCACCGTGCTGCTCGGCGGGTCCTCGGACGGGCTCCTGCTCGGCTCGCTGCCCCAGCTGCTGAAGAACGACGGGATCGAGACGACCACGGTGCGCGCCGAAGGACGTCGCTACGCCGGCCTCGTCTTCGACGCCACCGATCTGGCCTCGACCCGTGATCTCATCGCCCTGCAGGAGTTCTTCACCCCGGTGCTGCGCCAGCTGGCCTCCTGCGGTCGCGTCGTCGTGCTCGGCACCTTGCCGGAACGCACGGCCGGCGCCGGGGCCGCCATCGCCCAGCGTGGACTCGAGGGCTTCGTGCGATCGCTGGGCAAGGAGATCGGCGGTAACGGCAGCACTGCCAATCTGGTCTACGTCTCCCCCGAGGCCGCCGACGCGGTCGACTCGACGCTGCAGTTCCTCCTCTCGCCGAAGTCCGCCTTCGTCGACGGGCAGGTCATCAGGATCGGCACCACCGACCTCGCCGATGCCGATGAGCCGGCGGCGTCCGACGCCCCCCTCACGGGCAAGGTCGCTCTCGTGACCGGTGCGTCCCGTGGTCTCGGAGCCGCGATGGCACGCACCCTGCATCGCGACGGCGCCACCATCGTGGGCCTGGACGTCCCGCCGTTGCAGGGCGACCTCGAGACCCTGATGGACGAGCTCGGTGGAACGTCGATCATCGCCGACATCACGGCCGACGACGCCCCGGCCACGATCGCCGACCAGCTGGGCGAGGGCGTCGACATCGTCGTCCACAACGCGGGCATCACGCGCGACAAGCGACTCAAGAACATGAAGGCCGAGAACTGGGACAAGGTCATCGATGTGAGCGTGGGTGCGCCGCAGCGCATCACCGACGAGCTGCTCGACCGCGGGCTGATCCGCGAGGGCGGACGCGTCATCGGCATCTCCTCGATTGCGGGAATCGCCGGCAACAACGGTCAGACGAATTACGGCACCGCCAAGGCCGGGGTCATCGGCTTCGTGCAGGAGCTGGCTCCGCGGCTCACCGATCGCCGGATCACGGTCAATGCGATCGCCCCCGGATTCATCGAGACGGACATGGTCCAGACGATGCCGATCGGCATCCGGGAGGCGGGGCGCCGGCTCAGCTCGCTCTCGCAGGGCGGCCAGCCGATCGACGTCGCCGAGGCGATCGCCTGGTACGCCCACCCGGGCTCCGGTGCCATCACCGGCAATGTCGTGCGCGTCTGCGGTCAGGGGTTCCTCGGTGCCTGACCAGAACACGCGCACGTTCGACTCCGCGCCAGCGGGGCTGCCGCTGATGCTCAAGGCCGCGTTGCCGGCATTGCCGGTCATCGGGTCGCTGCCGGGGATCAAGCACTCGCGCGGCGAGCTGCCCGAGACCACGCTGATCCGCCGGCGGGTCACCACGGATCAGGCCCATCTCGAGCGGTATCGCCGAGTCTGCGGATTCGCCTCGTCCTCGTCGCTGCCCGCGACGTACCCGCACCTGGCCGCGCACACCCTGCACCTGACGATGATGACCGACACGTCGTTCCCGTTCACCCCGATGGGTGCGGTGCACTTGCGGAACCGGATCACCCAGCATCGCCCGATCGGCGTGGCAGAGTCCTACGACATCTCCTTGCGCGCCGCGCAGCTCACACCACATCCGAAGGGCCAGCTCGTCGAGCTGCTCTCCGAGGCACGCGTCGGCGATGAGCTCGTCTGGGACGAGAGCATGACGGTGTTCTTCCGGGGTCGCAGCGGCAGCGGGCCCGAGCCGACGACTCCCCCGCTGGACGGCCTCGACGCGCCACGGGGACCGGTCCATTGGACGCTTCCCGGCAGCCTCGGCCGCAGCTACGGTGCTGTGTCCGGAGACCGCAATCCGATCCATCTGCACTCGCTCACGGCCAAGGCCTTCGGATTCCCCCGCGCTATCGCGCACGGCATGTGGACCAAGGCCAAGTGTCTCTCAGCTCTCGAGGCCGACCTGCCCGAGGCGTATACCGCGACCGTGGAGTTCAAGAAGCCCATCCTGCTGCCCGGCACGATCGTCTTCGGCCGCGACGAGCAGCCGGGACGCACGTTGTTCGGTGTGCGGAGCCAGGACGGGGACACGGAGCATCTCGTCGGGACCATCGTTCCGTCCTGATCCGGCGCCGGACCCGCGCTCGCCGGTAGACGGAGGATGTGACTCCGTGGCATATCGTCCGTGCCCCTTCTCGGAGCGGTGGGGGGGGGGGGGGGGCCCCCCCCCCGGGGGGGGGGGGCCCCCCCCCCCCCGCCCGCGAGGGGGGCGCA
>NZ_JAERWM010000006.1:0-174236 GCF_016918125.1 Aeromicrobium sp. YIM 150415
CGGGAGGCGGGGCCGCCGGGGCCTATCGCCCGGGCCCCGCCGCGCCGCGGGGAGTAGGCGTCCATTCCCCCGGACGAATGGACGCCTACTCACCGCCCAGGGCCGAGAATGGACGCCTACTCACCGCCCAGGGCCGAGAATGGACGCCTACTCACCGCTTCCGCTAGCACGATGCGCCGCGTGGTTGACCACGCACCGCCCACGGGGCGGCAGGTCAGCGGCGGGGTCGGATGAGTCCCTCCTGAGCCACCGAGGCGACCAGCGTGCCGTCCTGGCTGTAGACCTTGGCCGTGCTGAAGCCCCGCGACGAGCCCGCCCACGGCGAGGTCTGGTCGTACAACAGCCACTCGTCCGTACGGAAGGGCCGGTGGAACCACACCGTGTGATCCAGCGACGCCGGAGACACCTGCGGTGAGTTGATGATCAGCCCGTGGGGAACCAGCGAGGCCCCCAGGAGGCTGAAGTCGCTGTAATAGGTGAACGCCGAGTTGTGGATCCGAGGATCGTCCGGAAGCTCCCCCGCCGCCTTGAACCACATGCGCTGGATCGCCGGGACGCGCTCGGTCGACGGGTCGTCGGCCGCCCGTCCGCCGCTCACATAGCGCATGTCGTAACCGCCCCATTCGGCGTGCCACTGATCCACCGATCCCTCATCGATCAGGCTGATGAGATCGGACATAGGGGTCGCGTCCTCCGGCGAGCCGATGTCGGGCATCGCGTCCTGATGCTCCCAGCCCTCCTCGTCCCGCTGGAAGGACGCGGTCATGTAGAAGATGATCTCGCCGTGCTGGCGGGCCGCGACACGACGCGTCGTGAAGGAGCGACCGTCACGGACATTCTCCACGTCGTAGACGATCGGGATCGACGGATCGCCGCCGAGGATGAAGTACGCGTGCAACGAGTGGATCCGGCGGTCGTCGGGCACCGTGAGCTGCGCGGCCATCGTCGCCTGGGCCGCCACCTGGCCGCCGAACACCCGCTTGAGGCGCGAGTTGACCGGTTGCCGGCCACGGAACAGGCCGACCTCCAGGGGTTCGAGATCGAGCAGGTCGACGACTTCGTTGATCGAGGCAGGCACGGCCACGAGTCTAGTGTCTGCGCGACCGCCGCGGGCCATGTGCGGAGGCGTTCCTCCTCACGCGCTCAGCCGTGGTCGTCGGGGCGGTGCTGGGCCAGGAAGCGCTCGAGTTGAGCGGCGAGCTCATCGCCGCTCGGCAGGTGGCCGTCGTCCTCCAGGAGGGACCGTGCCGCACCGCGCGCGAAGGCGTCGTACTGCTCCTCCAAACCGTTCAAGACGTCCTCGCCGTTCTGCTCGTGGATCTGCTCCTCGATCTGCGCGATCGCCGCGGGCTGCTGCTCGCGCAGATCCTCCAGGTCGAAGGTCAGGCCCGTACGCAGGCCGGCAGCCTCCAGCACGGCGATCGCGGCGGTGGGGTACTCGACCTGCGTCAGATAGTGCGGCACATGCACGACATAGCCGAGGGCATCGGTTCCCCGCTGGCCCAGGCGGTATTCCAGCAGCGTCTGCGCGGACGACGGGACCGTGATCTCGGCCTCCCAGAGGTTGCGACGATCCACCAGCTCCGGTCGCGTGGCATGCGCGGTGATCATCGGCGGCCGTGTGTGCGGCACTCCCATCGGCACGGCACCCAGGCCCACCACGAGGGAGACGTTCTCGCGGTCGATGATCTCGATCACCTCGCCGACGAAACGCTCCCACCCGAAGTCCGGCTCCGGACCCGACAACAGCAGGTACTCGCGCCCCGACACGTCGTACTCTCGGGTGATGGCCAGACGCGGCGGATCGTAGGAGCGATAGTGATCGGCGTCGAAGACGATCGGCGGCCGGCGCGCACGGTAGTCGTAGACGGGATCGAGGTCGAACTCGTGCACCGTCACGCCATCGGCGCCGCGCAACTGCCGCGAGACCAAGGATGCGGACGATCCGGCTGTCAGGAACCCGTCCAGGACGTGGAGCAGCACAGGCCCCTCGCCGGTGCTGCGCTCAGGGCGCGTCTCCCGCTTCTCGGGTCGCAGAGCTTTCGGTAACCACTTCGGTGTCAACATCGTCACTGCCTCGCGATATTCCCGTGGAGGGACGTGACGGTGTCGGCGGCGATGGCGGGACCTGTGAGTCCCTGACGCTCCAGGATCACGGCACGCTTGGCGTGATCCTGGAAACGCTGGTCGACTCCGTGGATACGGACCGGCGTGCGGACTCCGGCGTCGAGAAGGGCACAGGCGATCGTCGAGCCGACGCCGCCCTGGCGGCCGTTGTCCTCGACGGACACGACGAGCCGATGGCCGGCCGCCAACTCGACGACCGCCGGATCGAGCGGCGCGATCCAGCGCGGATCGATCACCGTGCATCCGATACCGTCCGCGGCCAGCCGCTCGGCGGTGTCGAGAGCGACGGCGGCCATCGTGCCCGCACCGACGAGCAGCACGTCCGGCTCGGCATCGCGTCGCAGGACGTCCACCCCACCGACCTGGTCGATGGCGGCGATGTCCTCGCCCACCGGCCCCTTCGCGAAACGGACGACGCTGGGAGCATCGTCGATCGCGACAGCCTCGCGCAGAAGCTCCCGCAGGCGTGCCCCGTCGCGCGGCGCCGCGATGTGGATCCCCGGCACCAGCTGAAGCAGGGACAGGTCCCACATGCCGTTGTGGCTGGCACCGTCGTCGCCGGTCACGCCGGCCCGGTCCAGGACGAAGGTGACGCCGCAGCGGTGCAGCGCGACATCGAGCAGCACTTGATCGAAGGCTCGATTGATGAACGTCGCGTACACCGCGACCACGGGGTGCAGCCCGCCCATCGCCAAGCCGGCGGCGCTCGTGACCGCGTGTTGCTCGGCGATCCCGACGTCGAAGACGCGGTCGGGGAACTTGTCGGCGAAGGCATCGAGGCCGACGGGATACAGCATGGCCGCGGTCAGGCCGACCACGTCGGAGCGTTCGTCGGCGATGCGCACGATCTCGTCGCGGAAGACCGAGGTCCATCCGGCCGGCGCCACCGACGTGGCCTCGCCGGTGGTGCGATCGAAGGGGGTCGACTGGTGCATCTGGTCGTTCTCATTGGCCACGGCGATGTCATAGCCCTGGCCCTTGGTGGTGATCGCATGCACCAGCACGGGTCCGCCGAAACGCTTGGCGGCGGCGAGAGCCTGCTCCATCGCGACGCGGTCGTGTCCGTCGACGGGACCGATGTACTTGATGCCCAGATCCTCGAACATGCCCTGCGGGGCGAGAGCGTCCTTCATGCCCTTCTTCACGGCGTGGAGCGCTTCATAAGCGACCTCGCCGAAGCGGTGGCCCGAGGTCAGCCGTTCGCGGATCGCGGTGAGCGTGGGCTCATAGCGTGGATTGGTGCGGATCTCGGTCAGCTTGTTGGCCAGGCCGCCGACCGTGGGGGTGTACGACCGGCCGTTGTCGTTGACGACCACGACCAGCCGCCGGGACTGATCGGCAGCGATGTTGTTGAGCGCCTCCCAGGCCATGCCTCCGGTGAGCGCGCCGTCGCCGATGACGGCGACGACATGGTCGTCCCGACCCGTCAGCGCGTTGGCGCGCGCCAGGCCGTCGGCATAGGACAACGATGTCGAGGCGTGAGAGTTCTCGACCCAGTCGTGCTCGGACTCCGCGCGCGAGGGGTAGCCCGAGAGCCCGCCCTCGTGACGGAGCCGGTCGAACTCGCCGGCGCGGCCGGTCAGCATCTTGTGCACATAGGACTGGTGACCGGTGTCCCACACGAGGCGATCGCGGGGCGAGTCGAAGACCCGGTGCAGGGCGATCGTCAGCTCGACGACGCCCAGATTCGGCCCGAGATGCCCCCCGTTCGCGGCGACGGACTCCAGCAGGAGCTCACGAATCTCCTCTGCGAGGTGCGTGAGGTCGTCGTCACCGAGGTCCCGCAGATCCGCGGGTCCCGACAGCGAACGCAGCAAACTGGCCATTGCCCCATCGTAACCAGCCGCGCCCACGACGGCTGTGCGCCTCGACCGGTTAGCGAACTCGCGTCAGACCGGTCGGTAACGCCCGCGCACGTGGCTCAGCGCGGTCGTGCCCTCGATGATGATGTGCTCCACGCTCGCGACGATCTGATCGCTGTAACCGAGGGACGAGATCGACGCGAGGCGTGCCCCGATCCAGCTGCGCCCGTCATGGGCGGGGCCCCACGGTGTCTCTGTCCAGGAACCGAGCGTGAACGGGCCGCCGGGGGCGGGAGCCGTGCCCGCGAAGGCGTCGGCCAGGAACTGGTCGCCGTCGTCGAGCAGGCTGATCGCGACCGGGGTGCCGACCTCGATCCGGTCGCGCAGGTCGGAGTCGGGATCGACCAGGATCACGACGTGCGGCGGCTCCCCGTCGGCGATCAGCAACGATGAGACGGTGAGCCCGCTGCGCCGGCGGCCCTCCCCGGCGGCCACCACGGTCACCGGTGCCGCCAGTCGTCCGCGGAAGCGCCGCAGTGCGTCGCGCTCGGGCTCGGGCGGCACGAAGGGATGCTCGGTATGGATCGTCACCCCCTCAGGCTACGGATCACGCGATCGCCGCCGCCGGAGCGGTGGCGTACGCACCCCTCGATGCTTGGGGCGGTGACTTACGCACGTCTCAGCGCGGTTGAGAGGTGTCTGACCCACCGCTCCCGCGGCTGAGAGGTGCGTAAGTCACCGCCCCGGGACGAGCGAGGTGTGAACACGGCACGGCCCCGGCGAGATGATCCCGCCGGGGCCGTGCCGTGATCGAACCGCGCTCAGTCGAGCAGCGAACGGAGCACGTACGGCATGATGCCGCCGTTGCGGTAGTAGTTCGCCTCACCCGGTGTGTCGATGCGCACGACCGCATCGAACTCGACGGTGCCGTTCTCGCCCTCGGCGACGACCTTGACCGTGCGCGGCGTGCTGCCGTCGTTGAGCTCGGTGACGCCGGTGACGCTGAACGTCTCCTCACCGGTCAGGCCCAGCGACTCGGCATTCTCGCCCTCGGGGAACTGCAGCGGCAGGACGCCCATGCCGATGAGGTTCGAGCGGTGGATGCGCTCGTAGCTCTCGGCGATGACCACCCGGACTCCCAGGAGGGCGGTGCCCTTGGCCGCCCAGTCGCGCGACGAGCCCGAGCCGTACTCCTTGCCGGCGAGCACCACGAGCGGGATGTCCTGCGCCGCGTAGTTCTGTGCCGCGTCGAACACCGTCGTGACCTCGCCGCCCGCGGTGAAGTCCCGCGTGAAGCCGCCCTCGGTGCCCTCGGCGATCTGATTGCGCAGCCGGATATTGGCGAACGTGCCGCGGATCATCACCTCGTGGTTGCCGCGTCGCGACCCGAGCGAGTTGAAGTCCCGCGGCTCGACGCCGTGATCCATGAGGTACTTGCCAGCCGGGCTGTCCTTCTTGATCGCGCCGGCGGGGCTGATGTGGTCGGTCGTGACCGAGTCCCCGAGCTTGAGCAGCACCCGGGCACCCTCGACATCGGTGACCGGCGACGGCTCGCGCTCCATGCCGTCGAAGTAGGGCGCCTTGCGCACGTAGGTCGAGTCGCCGTCCCATTCGAAGGTGTCGCCCTCGGGGGTGGGCAGGTTCTGCCAGCGCTCGTCGCCCGCGAACACGTCGGCGTACTCGGACTTGAAGGTGTCGGCACTCATCGACGAGGCGATGACCTCCTCGACCTCCGACGGGCTGGGCCAGATGTCCTTCAAGTACACCTCGTTGCCCTCGGTGTCCGTACCGAGCGGCTCGGTGGTGATATCGACGTCCATCGATCCCGCCAGCGCGTAGGCCACGACCAGCGGGGGCGACGCGAGGTAGTTCATCTTGACATCGGGGTTGATGCGACCCTCGAAGTTGCGGTTGCCCGACAGCACCGAGACGACCGCGAGGTCGTTCTCGTTGACGGCCGCGCTGACCTCGGGGATCAGCGGGCCGGAGTTGCCGATACAGGTCGTGCAGCCGTAGCCGACCAGGTTGAAGCCGAGCTTGTCGAGGTACGGCGTCAGGCCGGCACGCTCGTAGTAGTCGGAGACCACCTTCGAGCCCGGGGCGAGCGTCGTCTTGACCCACGGCTTGCGCTGCAGGCCCTTCTCGACCGCGTTCTTGGCCAGCAGCGCCGCGCCGATCATGACCGACGGATTCGACGTATTGGTGCAGGACGTGATCGCCGCGATCGTGACAGCGCCGTGATCCAGCGTGAAGGTCTGCCCGTCGACCGTGACCTCGATCGGGTTGCTGGGCCGCTTGCCATCGGCCGGCACGCAGGAGAGGTAGTCACGACGCGGGGTGGTGCCGTGGGCGTCCGATGCCGGCGGATCGGAGGCGGGGAACGACTCCTCCAGCGCCTCGTCGTAGTCGCCGGAGATGGTCTGCGCGTCATCGTCGATGTAGGCGGTCAGCGCACCCCGGAAGCCGTTCTTGGCATCGGAGAGGCTGACACGGTCCTGGGGACGCTTGGGACCGGCGATGGACGGCACGACATCGGCGAGGTCGAGCTCGAGGTATTCGGAGTAGCGCGGCTCGTGATCGGAATCGTGCCACAGGCCCTGCTCCTTGGCGTAGGCCTCGACGAGCGCGATCTCCTCGGGCGTACGGCCGGTGAGCTCGAGGTACTTGGTGGTCTCCTCGTCCATCGGGAAGATGGCGACGGTGGAGCCGTACTCGGGGCTCATGTTGCCGATGGTGGCGCGGTTGGCCAGCGGGACGGCGCCGACGCCCGAGCCGTAGAACTCGACGAACTTGCCGACGACGCCGTGCTCGCGCAGCTGCTCGGTGATGGTGAGGACGAGGTCGGTGGCGGTGGCGCCCTCGGGCAGCTCGCCGGAGAGCTTGAAGCCGACGACCCGCGGGATGAGCATGCTGATCGGCTGACCGAGCATCGCGGCCTCGGCCTCGATGCCGCCCACGCCCCAGCCGACGACACCCAGGCCGTTGACCATCGTGGTGTGCGAGTCGGTGCCGACACAGGAGTCCGGGTAGGCGACGACGCTCCCATCCGCGTCACGCGTGAAGACGACGCGGGCGAGGTGCTCGATGTTGACCTGGTGGACGATGCCGGTGCCGGGCGGCACCACCTTGAAGTCGCTGAAGGCACCCTGGCCCCAGCGCAGGAACTTGTAGCGCTCGCCGTTGCGCTCGTACTCGATCTCGACATTGCGCTCGAAGGCCTCCGGTGTGCCGAAGACATCGGCGATGACCGAGTGGTCGATGACCATCTCCGCCGGTGCGAGCGGGTTGATCTTGCTGGGGTCGCCGCCGAGGTCGGCCATCGCCTCGCGCATCGTGGCGAGGTCGACGACACACGGGACGCCGGTGAAGTCCTGCATGATCACGCGGGCAGGCGTGAACTGGATCTCCTTGCTCGGGTCCGCCGACGGGTCCCAGCCCGCGAGGGCCTTGATGTCATCGGCCGTGATGTTGGCTCCGTCCTCGGTGCGCAGCAGCGCCTCGAGGAGGATCTTGAGGCTGAACGGCAGGGAGGCGACATCGAGCCCCTCCCCCTGCACCGCATCGAGCCGGTAGAAGTCGTAGGACGCATCACCGACTCGAAGGGTGTCCTTGGAGTGGAAACTGTCGACGCTCATGGTCTTCTCCTTCGCGTGGTCTTCATCCATCCTGCCGACCTTTCGCGCGGGCGCATCACTGAGGCCGACCTAATATCTTGACATCAAGATACCTTGCGTTCACAGCGCCCTCAACGAAGGTGACCCTTACTCAGATGCCGGGCAGCCGTCATCGCAAGGCGCTGAGGGCGCGCAGCACGGCGCGGCCCTGGCGCACCCGCGATTCCCAGGTGATGCCGATCGCCAATAGCGCGAGTCCGAGGACGCCGAAGAGGATCCAGCGCTGAACCGCCATCGCGACCGGCCACAGGTTGACGACGACCAGGACGGCGAGCACCACGGCGCCGGCCACGAAGGGCGCGCGCCACGAGCGCCACCAGCCGACGCCGATCGCCACGACGGCGGCAGCCCCCAGCAGCCACGCGCGAAGACTCGTCGGGTCGGCCAGTGCCTGCGGCATCGACGGCAGGAAGGCGACGGCCAGCCCCACCCCCAGCGCGGGGACGGTACCCAGGGAGCTGTCGCGCCACATGAACCATCCGCCGATGCCCAGCGCGAGCACGGCCAGCGGCACGGTGAAGGCCTCGACTGCCTGGACCTCCTGCCCGATCACCAGGCAGATCCACGCCAGCACGGCGAAGGTCACGGCGGGGATCAGACACCAGCGTCGGTCCGCCACGTCGAAACCGGCGCCGAACAGGACCAGCGAGAGCAGGAGGAACAGCAGCGCCATCCACGTGGCGTCCTCGGCATCGAGGCCGACCACCAAGCCGTAGAACGCGACTACGGCCGCGGCCACCTCCAGCGTGAGCCGGACAGGCAGCTCCTCGACACCCCAGGTGGCGAGGGCGAAGCAGACGATGGCAACCAGGACGAAGAACAGCGCCGCGATGGAAGGGTCGATGCGCTGCCATCCCACGAGCCCGCTCCCGGACGCCACGACCCCCAGCACGACCGCGGCGCTGCTCACGGCTACCGACGGGATCTCGCGGGCCAGCGCCACCACGATGAGTGCGGCCAGGGCGACGATGCCGAAGGCCGCGAAGACGATCTCATTCGAGGCCTCGGACGGGAACGCCATTCCCACCAGCACGAGCACGGTGCCGATCTGGTCGACGACGGGGCGTCGGGCGGCCGCGCATGCCACGACGGCCGCGGCGACGACGCCGGCGACGACGAACCAGCCGAACGATGCGCCGAGGGCCGCGAGAGTCACCCCGAGTCCGCAGGCGACGGCGACCGAGAGCACGGCGTAGCGGATCACAGCGAGCAGATCGGTGCTCCATCGTGCGCTCACGACCACCGCCACGATGACGGCCGCTGCCGCCGTCGCGTAGGCGAGCACGCCCAGACCGAAGGGCTCGGGCAGCGAACCGCTCCACGGGCCGTAGACATTCCTCGGCCACGCTTGCAGCCAGCCGAGGACGACGAGCCCAAGGCCCGCGACGGCCAGCACAGCGGCAGTCCACCTGCTTCCCAGCGCCCACGTGCGGGTCCCGCTCCCTAGCAATGCGGTCAGCACGCCGACGACGGCCGCGGTGGCGATCGCCGCCTCGGGAACGGTCGCGCCGCCCACTCCGGTCGCCAGGAGCAGCGTGACGCCGAGCAGCGCGCCGGCGGCCGTGACGCTGCGACCGCGCGGGGCAGTAAGGGCTCCCACGGCGAAGAGGACGGAGATCAGGAGGAGGGGCACCCCGTGCGCATCCAACAGAAGTTGTCGCGGCTCCGGGTGGGCGAGCGCGTCGACAGCCGCGGAGACCACGAGGAACGGGAGCATCACGACGAGCGGCGGCGCCACCCCCCATGTGGCGACGGTCGCGCGGGTGCGCCAGGCGAGCACTGCCACGATGCCCGCCACGCTCACCGCGGCGAGACCCGCCCAGAACGGACGCCAGTCGAGATCGAACCACAGGTAGAACAGGAGGGTCGGCACGGCGACCCAGGGCGTCAGCGCGGCCACGACCTGCGGGACCACCAGCGACTTTCCGAACCGCGACCGGGTCGCGACCACGATGACGATCGCGATGGTCGACACGACGACCGACCAGGCGCCGACGTAGAGACCGGGATCCACGCTCTCCAGACCGAGCAGTCCCTGAGCGCGGGCCGCGAACCAGTCGAGTGTCAGCAGCCCCAGGGTGACGCACCACAGCGCCTCCGCCGAGCCGCGGAGGCGACGCCGCGAGAGCTCACTCGCGCCCGCGGCCGCGAGGACGGTGACGCCCAGGAGCACCATCGAACGGCCGAAGAGACCGAGACGGTCCCACGAGACGGTGATGAAGATCGTCGCGGCGACCAGCAGCAGCAAGGCACCGAGCGCGAGGATCACCCCGCCCACGTTGACGCCACTGCGTTTGGTCGGCGCCGACGCGGTCGGCTGGCCGGGGAACTGCGGGAAGGCGCCGCTCGTCGGTCCCGTCGAGGAGCTCGGCCCCGCCCCAGGCGCCTGCGGCCCGGCAAAGGGCGGGAACGGGGGCGGGCCGGGCGGAGGGGTTCCCTGAGCGGCCGATGCGGCCGGAGTGCCGGCCGGTGCGGACGGGGACGTCCCCTGGCGTGGCGCTGCGCTCTCGCGGCTCCGCGCGATCAACCGATCGGCGTCCTGAAGCCGCTCCCACAGGCTGGCTGCGGTCACCCCGCGCAGCGCGAAGCCGCAGTGAGGGCACCTCGGCTGCCCGTCGATACGACCTCGGCAGGCAGGACAGGCATGGGGATCGGCATAGCGCACGAGGTCACCTTCTCGTCAACACCGCACCGGTGCAAGCACAGCGACACATTCGACGTGGTGTGTCATCGGGAAGAGGGCGAAGGCCCGCAGCGAGCTCAGCTCGTAGCCGAGACGCCCGAAGGAGGCGAGGTCGCGGGCGAGTGCCGCCGGATCGCAGGCCACGTAGACGATGCGCCGGGGCCCGAGCTCGACGATCGGCGCGACTGCCCCCTTGGCTCCCGCACGCGGCGGGTCGAGCACGACGACGTCGGCGGTCGTGCCCAGTCGTCCAGCGGCGAGGGCCTTCTCGACCGATGCCCGCGTCGTCGTCACGTTCGCACGGCCGGAGAGATTCGCCCGTGCATCGGCATGGCCGCCACGCGCGCCCTCGACGCTGACCACCTCACCCGTAGGTCCGGTGGCATCCGCGAGGAAGGCGGAGAACAGGCCGGCCCCGGCGTAGAGGTCGAGCACACGGTCGCCGGCACGGACATCGGCGCCCGCCATCACGGCATCCACTAAGGTCTCCGCGGCGCGTGGATGGACCTGCCAGAAGCCCGATCCGCTGATCTGGAAGGAGTGCTCCCGCACGACCTCCGTGACGGATCCTTCGCCGCGACGCACCCGGCCGTCACTGCCCACGACGCCGTGGAGGGGGCCCAGCTCCTCGGGAACCTCGTCATCGGCGACGACCATCCGTTCCCCGGTCGACGAGCGGATGGCCTCGACGGGTCCGTCGTCCCATCGCACCAAGGGCGCCTGCGGCGTGTCCGGATGGGCGATGAGACACCGATCGATGGCCACCACCTCGTGGCTGCGGTGTCGGCGCAGTCCGGCTCGGCCCTCCGCGTCGACCGCGTAGGTCACCCGGGTACGCCAGCCGAGGTCGTCGGGAGACACGGGCTCGACCTCCACCTCCCGGTCGAGGCCCGCGAGACGTCGAAGCTGCTCACTGACCACCGACCCGAGAAGCCGCCGTTGCCCGGCCGGCGAGACATGCTGGTAGTCGCATCCCCCGCACACCCCGGCGTACCGGCAGGGAGGCGTGACCCGATCCTCCGAGGCATCCAGGATCTCCACCGCGTCGGCGCGCAGGAAGCGCTTCGATCGCTCCGTGATCTCGACACGCGCACGCTCCCCCGGCAGCGCGTGCCGCACGAACACGACCTGACCGTCGAGCCGAGCGACGCAGTGGCCGCCGTGCGCGACCGGCCCGATGTCGACGATCGGCCGCTCGGAGCTCACTGGGGGTCCTCGAAGCCACGCCGCACGTCGCCGGCGGCCGCTCGGTGATCGTGAGGAGTGCGGTCATGGGCCGAGGTGAGTTGATAGGGCACGCTGACGGCCAGGACTCCGGGCATGAACAACAGTCTGCTCTTCAGACGCAAGGCGGTCTGATTGTGCAGCAGCTGCTCCCACCATCGGCCGACGACGTATTCGGGGATGTAGACCGTGACGAGCTCGTCGGGATGCTTCGATCGCAGCTCGTTCACATAGCGCACCACTGGCCGGACGATCTCGCGATAGGGCGAGTCGAGCACCATCAGCGGCAGGGTGATCCCCTGTTCTCGCCACTGCCGCTCGACCTCCTGAGTCTCGTCGGGGTCCAGATCGACGGTGACGGCCTCCAAAGCCTCGGGATGGGTGACCCGGGCGTAGGCGATCGCGCGCATCGTGGGCTTGTGCACCTTGCTCACCAGCACGATGCCGTGGACTCGCGGCAGCTCGCCCCGGTCACTGTCGTCGACCCGCAGTTCCTCGGCCACCTGACGGTAGTGGCGGGCGATCGCCCGCATCAGGATGAAGACCCCCACCATCGCGATGATCGCGATCCAGGCGCCGGCGAGGAACTTCGTCACCACCACGATGACGAGGACGGTGGCGGTGAGCAGCAGCCCGAAGGAGTTGATGGCCCGGGAACGGCGCATCCGGCGACGCGCGGCGGCATCGGTCTCGGTGGCGAGCAGACGGGTCCAGTGCCGGATCATGCCGAGCTGGCTCAGCGTGAAGGAGACGAAGACCCCGACGATGTACATCTGGATCAGCTTGGTCACCTGGGCGTCGAAGGCCACGATCAGCACGACCGCGGCGAGGGCCAGCAGGACGATGCCGTTGCTGTAGGCGAGACGATCGCCGCGGGTGTGCATCTGACGCGGCAGGTAGCCGTCACGCGCGAGGATCGAGCCGAGCACCGGGAACCCGTTGAAGGCGGTATTGGCGGCGAGGACCAGGATCACGCCCGTGCAGGCGATCGTCAGGTAGAAGGCCACCGGCAGGTCCGCGTAGAGCGCGGCCGCCAGTTGTCCGATCACGGTGTCCTGAACGTACCCGGACGACTCCCCCAGCGGCACGCCGTTGGAGAGCAGCTGGCGGGCCGGATCCTCGACATATCGCACGTGCATGGCATCGGCGAGCAGGACGATGCTCATCAGCATCGAGATCGAGATCGCCCCGAGCAGCAGGAGCGTGGTGGCGGCATTGCGGCTCTTGGGGCGCCGGAACGCCGGAACCCCGTTGCTGATCGCCTCGACACCGGTCAGAGCGGCACAGCCCGAGGAGAACGCCCGAGCGAGCAGGAAGGTCATCGCGAGGGTCGTGATCGCCCCCTCGTAGGGGGATTCGGCCGCGATCTCATAGGAGGCGCTCGCCGCCTCCGGCAGATCACCGGTCAGGTAGGTGATCAGGCCCCACAGCGCCATCGCCAGTATCGCGATCATGAAGAGATAGGTCGGCACCGCGAATGCCCGTCCGGACTCCTTGGCGCCACGCAGGTTCATGACCATCAACAGCAGCACGAGCGACGCCCCCGCCGTCGCCTCGTGCCCGTTCAGCCACGGAAGGGCCGCGGTCGCGTTCTGCACACCCGATGAGATCGAGACCGCCACGGTCAGCACGTAGTCGACCAGGAGCGCGCTGGCGACCGTGAGTCCTGCCGTGGGCCCGAGATTGACCGAGGCCACCTCGTAGTCGCCCCCACCGGAGGGATAGGCGTGGACATTCTGGCGATAGGAGGCCACGACGGTGATCATGACGAGGGCGACGCACAGGCCGATCTGCCAGTTCATCGAGTAGGCCGCCAGGCCGGCCATCGACAACGTCAGGAAGATCTCGTCGGGGGCGTAGGCGACGGAGGACAGCGCGTCGCTGGCGAACACCGGCAGGGCGACCCGCTTGGGAAGCAGCGTCTCGCCGATCTGCGTGTTACGCAGCTTGCGCCCGATCAGTGCCCGTTTCACGGCACCGGTGATGCTCACCGAGTGATCGTATGCCCGTCGAGAGAGGTGCGCCATCGAGCCCGACGATGACGTGGCTCACAGCCGGGGATCGGCACGGGCGCGGGCGGCGCTCAGGCCGAGGGATCGTCCAGCGGGGTCTTGTTCCGGCTCAGCATCCACCCCATCGCGAGGAGCGAGGCGACCTGCAAGGGCCATCCCATCGCGATCTTCGCGGTCCCGAGCAGGGCGATCTCGTCGGCGAGGTACAACGGGTACTGGACCACGACGCGCAGCACACAGGGCGCGACGAACAACCAGGTCATCTGCGTGCACAGCTTCCGCATGCCGCGGTCGGACCGCCAGCCGGTGACGTCCCCCACCACCGCGCCGACGAGGAACCCCACCGCGGGCCAGCCGATGAGGATCGTGAACACGAAGATGACCGCATACGCGCCGTTGTAGAGGATCCCGGGAAGGAAGACGTCACGCGCCTCTCCCGAGCGGGACGCGAACACCGCGGCGATGGCGATACCCACCAGCGCGTTGAAGACGAACTGCGGATTGGAGCGCTGGACGACGCGCACCACCAGCAGGAGCACCGCGACGGCAGCGCTCACGATCAAGCTCTGCCGCAGCTCGTCGCTCACCAGGAAGCTCACCGTGAACACGATGGTCGGGATCGCGCTCTCGACCACCCCGCGTACGCCGCCGAACGCCTCGGCCAGCCGCCGGCGGACCAGCTGCTCGACGGTGGTGACATCCGGTCGACCGGCACCGGCCTCCTCGTCGGCCGGTGATCCGTTCTGCTCAGTCATGGTGTCCTGTCGGGTCCGCGTGCACGCTACTGGTGTGCCCCACTGCGGCGCCTAGGATCCCGCGTCGGTACCGCTCGGCGGCTGCTGGTCCTGCGGGACCGCACCCGGCGGCAGCTGCAGCGGCAGGGGCTCGCGCACCATGCGCGGTTCGTCGCCGCGGACCACGATGACATCGCGGAGGATCTCCAGCAGCGGCTCCGCCGCCGTCTCATCGCCGGCAGCCGCACCGAGCAGCGTGGCTCGCAGCAGCCAGCGGGGGCCCTCGACGGCCAGGATCCGCGAGTCCTGAGTCCCGGTTCGCCCATCCTGGGTCTGGACCTGCACCCGGAACCGCAGCTCGTCACCGAAGGGACCGTCGGTCTCCTTCCACTCACCCTCGCGACGCTCGACCTCGCGTTTGAGATCCTGCAGCACGTCGCCCCACTCCCCACCGGAGCGCGACGCGGCGAAGATCCGCAACTCCATGGCCGAGTTGGCTCCCTCGAGCACCACGAGCACGGAGGAGAGCGCGCCGTTCTCCTGGGGAAGCTGCAGGCCCACTCCATCGCGGCCCTTGATGCGCAATGATCCGAGATCGACGTAGCCGGGAGCATCGGGATCGCGCTCGGACGAGTCCCAGGGGCCGCTGGTGCGCGGACCGAGGCTCGCGGGATCGAACTCCTGCGTCCCCGGCGTCTCCTGCTCGGGCGTCTGATTCTTGCGTCGGCCGAACATCAGTCTTCCTCTCCTACCCTCGGGGCCGGCGCCAATGAGGCGTGGCCACCCGATGAACCGTAGCCCCCTTCTCCCCGGTCCGACAGCGGGAGTGCCGAAGTTTCCGTGAAGCGGACCTGCTCGACCCGTTGGATGACCAGTTGAGCGATGCGATCTCCGCGAGAGATGTGCACGGTTTCACGCGGATCTCCGTTGACGAGGAGCACCGCGATCTCTCCGCGGTAGCCGGCATCGATCGTCCCCGGCGCGTTGACGATGGAGAGTCCGTGCCGAAGCGCCAGGCCCGAGCGCGGGTGCACGAAGCCGGCATAGCCCGGTGGCAGTGCGAGCGCCACCCCGGTGGGCACCAGCACCCGCTCTCCCGGTGCGATGACGGCATCGACACGGGCCATCAGGTCCGCCCCGGCGTCGAGATCGTGGGCGTAGGACGGGAGAGGAAGGTCGGGGTCGAGCCGGAGCAGCGGCACCTCGGTCGTCATGGGGCCCGACCTTACCCAAGGCCGTTGACGGGCATCAGGCACAGTAGGGGCGTGACACCCCCGACGACCGTCCACCGCGAGCGCCTCACCGCCGCCGTGTCCTGGTGGGTGGCAGCCGCGGTGTTCGCGGTGATCATCGGCTGGCTGCTCTGGGTCGCCGCAACCCCCGCCATCGCGCTGGTGGCGGCGACTGGAAGCCTCGTCGTCACCGGAGCGCTGGTCGCGTTCTACGGCTCGGTGAGGATCGAGGCCGACTCCCACGGCTTGCGCGCGGGGCGCGCCTTCCTGGACACCGCCCATATCGGCTCGGTCGAACCTCTGGAAGCGGCGGCCTGGCGCGAGGCGATCGGGCCCGAGGGCGACGTGCGTGCCTTCACCTTGTTGCGGCCCTATGTGCGCACAGGTGTCCGGGTCACGGTCGAGGATCCGGACGATCCGACGCCGTTCTGGCTGGTGTCGACCAGGTTCCCCGCGTCCGTAGCGCGAGCACTGCGTCCGACGCCCTGACCCCGCCCGTCACCACCCTCACCCCGCACCGGGGCGGTGAGCAGTCAACCATCGGGCAGATCCCTCCATCGGGCGGTGAATGGTCGACCACCACTCGCGCGCCTCGGGCACCAGCTCCACGTCGGCCTCGGTCGATGACTCACCGCGATCACGCCCCGACCATCTCCGGTGCGTCAGCAACCACCTCGCCCCGACGACGGTTCACTACCCACGGGAATCCGCATCGTCCACATCCAGGTGCGTGGTCAACCACCGCCCCGCACGGAAGCATCATCGAGACCGCGCCCTCGCCGGCCGGAACGACGCCCGCGCGCCCCGCGGCCCGGCGGTCTGCGTCACAATGGTTCAGACATGCCGAGCACGACGGAAGGGCACCGGTGGGCAAGCGCAAGAAGAAGCAGCGGGACGCCGCGACGACGAGTGTCGCCGAGGCGAAGGCCCAGCGCCGCCTCGGCCGGAGCACCTGGAAGCTGATGGACACGGGGGCGACGATGGTGGGCGCCGCCCTCGCTCCCCGCGTCTCCAACGCCGCCTGGCGCGCGGTCACGGGACGGAAGCCCCCGGCGAGCGCCCGTCATCCCGAGCTCAGCACGACCGAGGCCATCGCCTGGGCGGCGATCGGCGGAGCGGTCATCCAGATCGTCCGCACCGTCGTCCGGCGGGGCGTCGCGACGTACTGGGTCAAGTCCACCGGTGATCTGCCTCCCGGCATGAAGCACCTCGACCAGAACGCCTGAACTCACTCCAGCTCACGCACGCGGGACAGATGATGATGCGTTGTGGTTGCCATAGCGACCTGAACGCATCGACTTTCGAGCGGGCGCGCACCTATATCGATGCGGTCGGGCTGCCACAGCGACCGTTATGCATCGTCATCGGTCCGCACCGCCGCGCCTACCTCGCTGACGCAGCGACCGAGGCGTGAACGAGACGAGGCCCGGACCCACTGGGTCCGGGCCTCGGTTCGGTATCGAGGACGGGCTGGATCAGTCCGCGCAGTCGCGGCAGATCGGCTGGCCGTTCTTCTCGGTGGCCAGCTGGCTGCGGTGATGCACCAGGAAACAGGACATGCAGGTGAACTCGTCCGACTGTTTCGGGACGACCTGCACCGCCAGTTCCTCGTGCGAGAGATCCGCTCCGGGCAATTCGAAGGATTCGGCCGCTTCGACCTCGTCCTCGTCGACCTTGCCGGAGTTCTGCTCGTGCCGACGCGCCTTCAGCTCCTCGATGCTGTCCTCGGACTGCTCTTCCTCAGTCTTGCGAGGTGCGTCGTAATCGGTGGCCATCTACTCTCCGTCCGTGCGTGTCAACCGGCGCGATTCTGCCACATCCTTCCAAACGCGGCTGATCGAGATCGTGCTGTGGCGCGTTGGATGCTCCCGGTGCGTACCCGCGGGAGCCGCTTCCGACACGATCTACAGACCACAAGCGCGTACGAGTTCGGAATATTCCGCCCAGATATCGGGGCGCGCGACCATCGTCAACCGCTCGCCGGCGGCACCGTCGAGGCCGCCCACGATCAGCCCGGCCTCCGCGGCGATGAGTCCTCCCGCGGCCAGGTCCCAGGGCTTGAGCCCCTGCTCGACATAGGCGTCCAGCTCCCCCGCCGCGACCGCGACCAGGTCCAGCGCCGCCGAACCGATCCGGCGGATGTCCCGTATCCGCGGCAGCAACCGCGCGATCGCCTCGGCCTGTCGCTTGCGTGTCGGCGCATCGTAGGCGAAGCCCGTCGCGACCAGCAGCTGCGACAGGGGCGTGGCGGGAGGGCCGTGCAACGCCTCGCGCTCGTCACCGTGCCAGCGCCATGCGCCGCCGCCCGCGACCGCCCCGTACTCGGCGCCGGTGGCGATGTTGACCACGTAGCCGATCGAGGGAGCGTGCCCCGCAGCGTCCGTACGCGCCGCGATGGAGACCGCATAGGCGGGGAGTCCGTAGACGAAGTTCACCGTGCCGTCGATGGGGTCGACAACCCACTCCACACCGCTCGAGCCGGCCACGTCCTCGCCCTCCTCGCCGACGAATCCGTCATCGGGACGCGCCGTGAGGATCCGCTCGCGGATGAGCCGCTCGCTCGCGCGGTCGATCTCGGTCACCGCATCAGTGGGACTGGACTTCGTGGCGACGACATCGACCCGTCCGGCCGGACGGAGCCGTCGAACGAGTTCCGCCGCCTCAAGACCGACCTCACGGGCCAGGCTCAGCAGCTCGCTGTGCTCGCTCATGCCAGTACCGGCAGGTCCGCCCGGGCGTTGAGACAACATCCCACCGGACAGTGATCCGGCCAGGGGCCCGCCTGGCCACACGCCGGCCGGTCGGGATCCTCACCCCGTTCGGCGGCCGCACGCTCGAGCACGAGCTCACGGACGAGCGCCACGAAACTCGGATGGACCCCGGGCGTCGGAACCCGGACGAAATCCAGTCCGAGCTCCTTCGCCGTCTGCGCGGCCTCGGTGTCGAGGTCGTAGATGACCTCCATGTGATCGGAGATGAAGCCGATCGGCACGACCGCCACCGACGTCACCCCGTCACCGGCGAGCTCGGTCAGATGGTCGTTGACGTCCGGCTCCAGCCAGGGAATGTGCGGGGAACCCGATCGGGAGCAGAAGGCGAGGCTGGTCGAGGTCAGCTCGAGCTCGTCGGCGACGAGCTGGGCGACCTCTCGGTGCTGGCGCAGGTAGGCCCCTGCGCCAGCACCGCCGCTGGCCTCGTTCATCGCATCGGGGATCGAGTGCGTGACGAAGACGACGTGCGTCCCGGCGGGCATGTCGGCGAGCGCAGACCGCGTCTCGTCCACGAAGGGGCCGACGAATCCCGGGTGGTTGTAGTAGTGCCGGAGCTTGGCGAGCTCGAGCGGGAGGTCCTCTTGGGCGTCGTAGAGATTCTCGCGGTACTGACGGCATCCGGAGTACGACGAGTAGGCGCTCGTCACGAAGCACACCGCTCGCCGCACGCCGTCGGCCGCCATCTGCTCGGTCGTCTCACGCAGATACGGGTCCCAGTTGCGGTTGCCCCAGTACACGGGCAGATCGATGTCGTGCGCGGCGAGATCGGCCTCGATCGCGGCGATCAACGCGCGGTTCTGGTCGTTGATCGGCGACTTGCCGCCGAAGCCGAAGTAGTGCTCCCCGACCTCGACCAGGCGCTCGCGCGGGATGCCCCGCCCTCGGGTCACGTTCTCCAGGAACGGCACCACATCATCGGGCTTCTCCGGGCCGCCGAAGGAGACGAGAAGCAGGGCGTCGAAGGGGCGTGGGTCCATGAGAGCGATTCTCCCACCCACGCGGTCACGACCTTCCCCCGCACGACCGATACCGCCTCCACCGACGGGATGACCGACGCACCGGCCAGATCGCCCTCAGAGCCGATGGATCACCGCGCCGGCGCGACGAGACTGCTGAGCATGGACACCCACGACTCCCCCGCTGTACTCGTCGCCACAGACGTGGCCAAGACCTATGACTCGACGATCGCCCTCGCCGGTGCGTCCCTCTCGGTGGGCGCAGCCGAGTCGCTCGCCATCATGGGCGCCTCCGGATCGGGCAAGACGACCCTGCTGCACTGCCTCGCCGCCGTGATCGCGCCGGACTCCGGATCGATCCGCATGAGCGTTCCGGGGGCGCAGCCGATCGAGCTGGTCGGCCTCGACGAGGAAGCGCGATCGCAGCTCCGGCGCACGCACTGTGGTTTCGTCTTCCAGGAGGGACTGCTGTTACCCGAGCTCTCCGCCGTGGAGAATGTCGCTCTGCCGCTCATGCTGACCGGTCATCCACGCTCCGATGCGGAGCGGGCCGCGGCCCCCTGGCTCCACGCCCTCGGCCTCGCCGGCATGGAGGACCGCAGGATCGGCCAGCTGAGCGGCGGCCAGGCGCAGCGCGTGGCGATCGCCCGCGCGCAGGTGACGGGCGCGCCGGTCGTCTTCGCCGACGAGCCGACCGGCGCGCTGGACTCGGCCACCTCCTCCGATGTGATGGACGCGCTGCTCTACGCCACCTCCGGTCAGGGCCGCAGTCTCGTTCTCGTGACCCATGACGCGGCCGTCGCGGCGCGATGCGACCGGACGCTGCACATGCGCGACGGGCGCATCGTCCACGAGGAGACGGCCCGATGAGCACGTCGTCTTCGGCCACCCGCCGCATCCTCGGCCTGGTCGGGCTGCTCACCAGGCCCAGCCGTCAGGGGCGCGCAGCCATCTTGTTGCCGTTCGTGGCCTTCGCGGTCACTACAGCGATCCTGCTGACCGTCGTCTCGGGCACGTTGATGTTCATCAACGACGACCGCCCCAGTGATGACTTCGCTCCGGGCTACGTGATCCTGAGTCTCGCGGCGCTGCTCTTCCTGGCGGTTCCGACGGTCTCCCTCGGGGCATCGGCGGCCCGCCTCTCAGCCCGCCGCCGCGATGACCGACTGGCCACGCTGCGTCTCTTGGGGGCGAGCACACGGGAGGTGAGTGCGCTCACGGTCATCGAGGCGACGATGATCGCGGTCGCCGGGAGCCTCGCCGGGATCGTGCTCTTCGGGGGACTCCTGCCGCTCGTGGCGCAACTGCGGTTCTTCGGTGAGAGCATCGGCATCGCAGCCCTGTGGCCGGGTTGGGCGGTGCTGCTGCTCGTCCCTTGCGCGGTGGCGGTGCTCGCGGGGCTCAGCGCTGTGCTCGGCCTGCGCCGAGTGCGGCTGACGCCGCTCGGTGTGCGCCAGCGCAGCGACGTGCAGGGCCGGAGCCTCCGGCGCACCGTCATCGGGGTCGCCGTCCTCGCGGGGTTCGCTCTCGTCCTGTCGCAGATCGGCATGTTCACCGAGGTCCTCGGCATGGCGGTGGTCATCGCCATCGTCCTCGGCATGTTCGGGGCGGGACTCGCCGTGCTCAATCTCGTCGGCCCGCCGGTCATCGCCGCACGGGGCCGTGCGCTCGCGCGCAAGGCGTCTACGCCGGCACGGTTCCTCGCCGGACGCCAGCTCGCCGACCAGCCCGCGCCGGCATGGCGACGGGTCTCCGGCCTGGCGATGATCTCCTTCGTCGCGGTCATCGGCGGGGTCGGCCTCGGCATGGCCGGACAACTCGACGAGGGCGATGCCATGGCCGAACAGGTGATCTTCGCGACCGACATGCGTACCGGTGTCCTGCTGACACTCGCCATCGCCTTCGTGATGCTCGCCTGCTCCGTGGCCGTCACGCAGGCCGCCGCGGTGCTGGACGACGGCGAGCTGATCGTCGGGCTCGACCGACTCGGGATGCCGATGAGCACGTGGGAGCAGGCGCGTCGGACCACCGTGCTGTTGCCGATGCGGTGGGCGGCACTGGGTGGAGCGGCCGGCGGATTCCTGCTGGGTCTGCCGTTGATGGGGGCGGCCGTCGTCCTGACGCCGATGGCCTTCGTCGTCGTGGCGGCCACCTTCGTCGCCGGATTCGCGCTCGTCCGGCTCGCGCTCACGTCCACGCGTCCGGTCGTCACGGCAGTCCGTCGCGCCCCCGACCGGGTGCTCTGACCCTCGGGAGCCTGGGCGGTGAGTGAGCAACCACCGATACCGCGAGCCCTGGTCGACCACGCACCGCCATCGTGTCGCGCGGTGTATCGGTGAGTGCTCAACCACCGGCACCCCAACGGTGGTCGAGCGCGCACCGCCCGGGTGTGTGAACCGGCGACCGACACACCTCGCGGCCTCCCCGGTCGCACCGCACGGCGACACTACGATGGCTGGAAGTCGATGAAGTGTCGGAGGCCATAGCATGCGAGATCTCGCCCTGGTGGGCACGAGCGAGGACGGTCGTTACCTCGTCGCTCGCGATCCCGCATCCGGCGCGCGTTTCCGCCTGCGGGTCGACGGCCGCCTCGCCGGCATGATCGACCGCGTGACCAGTGCCGGTCAGCGATCCTCCGGCCAGTTGGAGATTCCGATGGAGAGTTCCCTCAGCCCGCGCGACATCCAGGCCCGTATCCGTAGAGGCGAGAGCATCGAGCAGGTCGCCGAAGCGGCGGGCACCTCAGTGGACCAGATCCGCGGCTTCGCTACCCCGGTCATCGCCGAGCGCGAGCATATGGTCGACCAGGCCCGTGCCACCTCGGTGCGCCGCAAGCATGTCAGCGGCACGCCGGTCGCCCTCGGCGCACTCGTCGACGGCGCGCTGCTCGAGCGTTCGGTCACTCCCGAGGACGTGGAGTGGGACGCCTGGCGACGCGAGGACGGCCGGTGGACGGTCCAGCTCGTCCTGCCCGATGCGGACTCGGCGAGGTTCTGCTTCGACCACAAGAGCCGTTACGTGCTCGCCGACGACGAGACGGCGCGTGATCTCGTGGGCGACCTGGCCTCCGAGGACTCGCTGGACATGGCCATCGCCGATGCGGTCCGATCGACCACCGACGTCGTCGAATCCGCGGCCGACCGCGAGGACACCGAGCAGATCATCGACGATCACGCCCCCGTGCACTCGCTCAAGGAGGCGCGCGATCGGCGCGCGATGGAGCAGCTGTCGCTGGACGACTCGCCCTCCGCGGAGCCGACCTCGCAGGAGTCCGATGACACCGAGGAGTCGGTGTCGCGCGATGAGCACGTGGCCGTGCCCGACACTCCCGCACCGCGCAAGAAGAACTCGCGCCGCAGCGTCCCGAGCTGGGACGAGATCATGTTCGGCGGCAAGCGCGACTGAGTGCCCCGCGCTCGGCCGGTGGCGGTACGTCAGCAACCCTTCCCCACCCGCGGCGGTACACCAGCAACCTCACCCGCGCCCAATAACGTTGACCACCTACCGCCACCAGCGACCAAACGTTGACCACCTACCGCCACCAACGGCGAAACGTTCCGCCGGGGCGGCATCAGGGAGAAACCCGACTAAACCCCGCGCACTCGGCCGGCGGCGGTACCTCAGCAACCCTTCCCCACCCGCAGCGGTACACCAGCAACCCCACCCGCGCCCAATAACGTTGACCACCTACCGCCACCAGCGGCGAAACGTTGACCACCTACCGCCACCAGCGGCGAAACGTTGACCATCTACCGCCGGGACGGCGTCAGGTGAACGGCAGGACGTCCGGTGACAGCGATCCGGCGTGTGCCCGGGCGGCGGTCATGCGGCGTCGGTGATGACGACGGCACAGCACCTCATAGCCGACCACCGCCGGCACCGACTCCGGCTCGACATCTCCGACCACGATCACATCGCCCTCGGTGACCATCTCACCGTTCTCCGTGCGTGCGTTGTGGGTCGCCCGCGCCCCGCACCAGCACAGTGCCTCGACCTGAAGGGTCAGGACGCGATCGGCGAGCTCGACCAACCGCCGCGAGCCGTCGAACAGCATGGTACGGAAGTCGGTGAGGATGCCGAAACAGAAGACGTCCAGGTCCAGCTCGTCGGCGATCTTGGCGAGCTCATCGATCTGCCACGGCGCGTAGAACTGGGCTTCGTCGCAGACCAGGTAGTCGATCGGGGCACCGTGGGTCAGCGCATCGACGACGTAATGCCAGAAGCGCAGATCGTCGGTGACCTCGACGGCGTCCGCCGACAACCCGAGCCGGCTCGACAAGGTGGCCTCACCCGCTCGGTCGTGCGAGGTGAAGATGACACCCCGCCGGCCGCGGGCTCGGTGGTTGTGGTCGACCTGGAGCGCCAGCGTGCTCTTGCCGGAGTCCATCGTGCCGCAGTAGAAGACCAGTTCTGCCATCGTGATGCCTCAGTCCGCGACGAGAACGGGGACCCGGGTCTCGGCCGGGGTGATCGAGCCGTGGAAGCCGCGCAGGCTGAGCTCCACCTTGAAGTGCCGCGAGGAGAAGACCGCGAAGTCGCCGAGCGAAGCGACCACGACATCACCGAATCGTCCCCGTACAGCGGGGTCCAACGGACCGAACCAGCGTTCGGCCGCCACCTCGCGCTCGAGCACGACGGCTCGGTCGCCCAGCCGGTCGCGCCAGCGGGCCGCGACCTCGGACTCCGCGCCGGTGCTCGTATAGAGATGCCGGAAGCGCGCCTCCCCCGCGAACAGCTGAACAGCGTCGAGCAGCTCGGGATGCTCTTCGACGTCGAAGCGGTTCTCAGCGGGCAGGTCGATCATGCCGTGATCGGCCGTCACCACCAGCACGACGTCATCGGGGAGCTCGGCGCGCAGCTCGGCGATCTCACGGTCGATCGTCGTCAGGATCTCTCGCCACTCCGGGGAGTCGACACCTTTGCCGTGACCCGTGTGATCGAGGCGCCCCTCATAGGCATAGACGAAGGTGCGCTGCGGCCCCTGGCTCGCCTCGACGACGGCCTCCAATCGCTCCCACGGTCGGTCCACCCCGATGAAGGGCACGTCTCGCTGGCTGCATAGGGTCAGCCCGCTGTCGGCGAAGCGCGACTCGTTGACCACGCTGACGGCGATACCGTCGTCGCGCAGCCGCGCCGGCATCGCACGATGCGGCTGCCACTCGCGCGGATCGACATCGGCATTCCAGCTGAGGGTGTTCAGCACCTGGCGTGTCCCCGGCACCCGGCAGGAGTACCCCGCCATACCGTGGACACCGGGACGCAGACCCGTCCCGAGCGAGGTCAGACTGACCGAGGTCGTCGAGGGGATCGCCGACTCGACTCCCTCGACCGACGCGAGACCGGACAGCCACGGCGCCAGCTCGGCATGGTCGCGCAACAAGATGTCGCCCATCCCGTCGACCACGAGCACGACATAGCCGCGAGCCGCGGGCAGCCCGATGGTCGACGGGAACCCCTCAGCGCCGAGCGCCGTGCCGACCGAGCCGAGGAGATCGTGGATACCCGCGCTCATCGTCCCGCCGGCGCCACGTGGGTCGTGGCTGCTGACAGCTGCCGTGCGAACTCCAGCAACCGCTCGACGGCGGTACCTCCGTCGGCGGCGCTGCTCAGTCGCAGGGTGAAGTCGTCGCCCGTGATGCTCCCGGAGTAGCCGTGGTCGGCTTCGCAGTTGGGATCGTCACAACGCGCCGGCTCGAGCTCCACGCGGGAGATCGCACCCCAAGAGATCGTCATCACCGCTTCTTCCAGCTGCTGGCTGTGCGCGGCCACCATCCGGGTGACGAGTACCGAGCCGACGCGCGACAGCGCGACCGCTTCGGCTGTCGTCGAGGTGTAGGGACGCGGCAGCAGGTCGTCTCCGGGGTGTTCGTCCGTATGCGCCACAATCACGCGGCTGGGCGTCAGCACCAGGACGGTCATGTGCCGACGGATCTCCTCGCGGTCGAAGGTCGGCTCGTGATGCACGACGAACGCACGCGTCTGCTCCCCCGCCACGGCATCGCGGATACCGGCGGCGACGATCTCGGGGTAGTAGCCCGCCCGCGAGATCTCGGCGAAGAGGTCATCGGCTCGGTCCAGAGAACTCACCGCGTCAGCGTATCGTTCGATGTCACGGGCTTGCTCAGGCGACGCACGTACCACTCGCCGCGGCGGTCGTTCGAGGGCACGACCTTGACGCGCGCGCTGAGCGCCACGAAGCCGTTGGGTGTCGCCGACACCGGCTCCAGGTCCAGCTCGGCGACCTCGGGCAGATCGTCCTTGAGCGCGGCGATCCGCAAAATGACGTCTCGCAGCCCGTCGACGTCCACGGCCGGGGATCCCCGGTAGCCGAAGAGCATGGGCGCGGCCCGGACGCCTCGCACCATCTGCTCGGCGTCGACATCGGTCAGCGGCGGAATGCCATAGGTGCGGTCGTCGAGCAGTTCGCTGGGCGCACCGGCCAGACCGAAGGACACGAGCGGACCGAACAGCGGATCCTCGACGGCCTTGAAGGACACCGGGACGCCCTCGGGCGCCGAGCGCTGCACGAAGAAGGTGGACTCGTCGTCGACACCGGCCCAGGTGGTCAGGCTGTCCCAGGCCTCGGCCATGTCGTCCGCGTCGTGGATGCCCCGCCAGACGTGCGCGAGATCGGGCCGGGCACGCAGGTGCTCGCTGCCCGCCTTCAGCACGACATCCCAGCCGAGGCTCTCGCCTGCCGCGACGGCCTCCTCCCGGGTGTGGACGATGATCCAGGTCCACAGGTCGACGCCGTAACAGGACAGGAGGAAGTGCACCTGCTCCGTCGACAGCACCGCGCCACGCGGGGCCATCTCCAGAACGCTGCGGATGAGCGCGCGGGCGTCCCCGGTCCGGTACTGCCCCGAATCGTGGTACTCGCCGTGATCGCGGGAAGCCCATTCGGCATAGTTCACCGCCCGCGCGAGGGCTCGCACCGCGGCCTCCGGCGAGGCATAGGACGGCACAGAGCCGCGTCCGGCAGACCCGCCTTGGACATCGGGGACTCGAAGCAGGACGGGGATCCCCTTGCTGGCCAGGAAGGTGGAGACGATCGGCTTGTCGGACTGCTCGCCGATGGCCGCCAGCACATTGGCGACGTCCTCGCCGCCGGTGTTGATGGGGGGCGTGTAGACGACCACGAGCGCGTCGACGTCGGTGCGCGCGAGCGCGGCCTCCAGCGCGACCTCGAACTCCTCGGCGCCGGCCAGTGCGCCCAGCGGGATCGGCGGCGCGACCTGCATCCCCTGGGCTTTGGCCGCGTCGGAGACGATCAGCGCAACAGCATCCGAGTTGCCGACCACGGCGATCCGGTTACCGCGCGGCAACGGCTGGTGCGCCAGGAGCTGGGCGACGTCGAACATCTCGTCGAGGGTGTCGACCTGGATCACCCCGGCCTGGCCGAACATGGCGTCGACGGCCTTCTGAGGGGCGGAGGTGCGCTTGACTCGGTGGCCGACCGGAACGCCCTGTGTCGATCGTCCGGATTTGACCGCCACGACGGGCTTGCGCTCGCTCACTCGCCGCGCGAGGCGGGAGAACTTGCGCGGATTGCCGATGGACTCGAGGTAGAGCAGGACGACCTCAGTGGCATCGTCATTGGACCAGTACTGCAGCAAGTCGTTGCCCGAGACATCGGCCCGGTTTCCCGCCGACACGAAGGTCGACAACCCGAGGCCGCGACGCGAGACCGTCTCCAGGATGGCAGTGCCGAGCGCACCGGACTGGCAGAAGAAGCCGACCCGGCCCTGCGGCGGCATCGTCGGGGCCAGCGAGGCATTGAGCTGGACTCGCGGCACCGTGTTGATGATGCCGAGACAGTTGGGTCCGATGAGCCGCATCCCGTGGGAGCGGCAGAGGTGGACCAGCTCCTCCTGGCGTTCGCGTCCCTCGGGCCCAGCCTCAGCGAAGCCCGCCGAGATGACGATGAGCCCGTGCACGCCTTTGGCGGCGCAGTCGAGGACGACGTCGTTGACCGACTCGGCCGGTACCGCCACGATCGCGATCTCGACCTCGCCGGGGATGTCCTGCACCGACGGATAGGCCGGGAGGCCTGAGACGGCCTCCGCCTGAGAGTTGACGGCGTAGACCGCACCCCCGAAATCGCCGAGCACGAGGTTGCGGACGATCATCTGGCCGATCGACGACTGTCGCCGGCTCGCGCCCACCACCGCGATGCTGCTGGCGTCGAAGATCCGATGGATCGACGCGGCCTCGGCCCGCTGCTCGCGGGCGCGCATCACGCCGAGGGCCGACTGGGTCGGATCGATGCGGAAACGCAGCTGCTGGACCCCGTCCTCCAGCTGACCGGAGACCGTATAGCCCATCTCGCGGAAGACCTGCATCATCCGGATGTTCTCCGGCAGCACCTCGGCGGTGAACTCGGTGATGCCGCGTTCGCGCCCGGCTTGGGCCAGGTGCTCCAACAACAGCTGGCCGACACCGCGGCCCTGATGCGCGTCCTCGACCAGGAAGGCGACCTCCGCCTCGGTCGGGCTGGTGGCGTCGTAGCGACCGACCGCGATGATGTCATCTTGCTGGGTCACCACGAAGGCGACGCGCTTGATGTGGTCGACCTCCGTGAAACGCTTGACGTCACGGTCCGATAACCGCGGATACGGGGCGAAGAAGCGGAAATACTTGGACTCCGCCGAGACGCGAGCGTAGAAGGCCACGAAGGCCTCGGCATCCTCAGGGACGATCGGACGGATCTGCGCCACTCGGCCGTCCTTGAGCAGGACATCGGCCTCCCAGGACTCGACAGGGTGCAGCTGGCTGGTCACACGGTCCAACGTACCGTCTCGGTCGGCGTGGCGGTGCGAGCCTCGCCTGCCGGACCAGCGACAATGGAACGTCGATCGCCCACGAGGAGAGGATGCATGGCCGCCCGTAAAGCCACCCCCGCGCCCCCGGAGGATTTCGAGGAGCACATCGTCGACACCAATGTGAGCGACGAGATGCGGTCCAGCTTCCTCGAGTACGCGTACTCGGTCATCTACGCCCGGGCGCTGCCCGACGCCCGTGATGGGCTCAAGCCGGTGCAGCGCCGCATCCTCTACACGATGCACGACATGGGCCTGCGCCACGATCGCGGGCACGTCAAGAGCGCGCGCCCCGTCGGCGACGTCATGGGCCGTTTCCACCCGCACGGCGACAGCGCGATCTACGACGCCCTCGTCCGCATGGTGCAGCCGTGGTCCATGCGCCTGCCGCTCATCGACGGTCATGGCAACTTCGGCTCGGCCGACGATCCGCCAGCGGCGATGCGCTACACCGAGTGCCGGATGGACCTGCCCGCCGAGGCGATGACCTCCTCGATCGAGGAGGACACGGTCGACTTCCGGCCGAACTACGACGGACGCGAGCTCGAGCCGGCGGTGCTGCCGGCCGCATTCCCCAATCTGCTCGTCAACGGCGCGGCGGGCATCGCTGTGGGCATGGCGACCAATATCGCCCCGCACAATCTCGTCGAGGTCGTGCAGGCGCTGCGGCACCTGATCGACCACCCGGCGGCCTCCCTCGACGATCTCATGCGCTTCGTGCCGGGACCCGACCTGCCGACCGGAGGCAAGATCGTCGGGCTCGACGGCGTCCGCGATGCCTACGAGACCGGCAACGGCTCGTTCAAGATGCGGGCCACGGCACGTATCGAGTCGATCACCCCGCGCCGCAAGGGCATCGTGGTCACCGAACTGCCGTACAACGTCGGCCCCGAGAAGGTCATCGAGGCGATCAAGAAGTATGTGCAGAACAAGAAGCTGCAGGGCATCTCGGACATCAAGAACCTGACGGACCGGCACAAGGGCCTGCATCTGGTCATCGAGCTGAAGAACGGGTTCGTCCCCGAGGCGATCCTCGAGCAGCTCTACAAGCTGACGCCGATGGAGACCTCCTTCGGCATCAACGCCGTCGCACTCGTGGACGGCCAGCCCCGCACGCTGGGTCTGCGCGACCTGCTGCAGGTCTTCCTGGACCATCGCATCGAGGTCGTCCGTCGTCGCAGCGCGTTCCGCCGACAGAAGGCGGCCGATCGACTGCACCTCGTCGACGGCCTGCTCATCGCGATCGTCGACATCGACGAGGTCATCCAGTTGATCCGCTCCAGCGAGAACCGTGCCGAGGCTCGCGAGCGCCTCCAGTCGGTCTTCGACCTCAGCGAGGCCCAGGCCGACTACATCCTGGACCTCCAGCTCGGACGGCTCACCAAGTTCTCGCGCCTGGAGCTGGAGAAGGAGGCCGAGGAGCTGCGTCGCCGTATCGAGGAGCTCGACCGCATCCTGTCTGACGAGGCCGCGTTGCGTGCCCTCGTGGGTGAGGAGCTGGCCGATGTCGCCGAACGTTTCGGCACCCCGAGGCGCACGGTGCTGCTCGCTTCGGCCGGTCAGCAGGTCAACGCCGCCAAGCTCACGGTCGAGGTCGCCGACGACCCCTGCTGGGTGCTGCTCTCGGGCACGGGCCTGCTCGCTCGCACGGGTGACGACAGCGCGTTCGGCGAGGCCGGCCGGCGCGGCAAGCACGATGTCGTGGTCAGCGCGGTCGCCGCTACGGCCCGCGGTCAGGTCGGCCTCGTGTGCGACGACGGCACCGTGCATCGCCTCGACGTCCTCGATCTGCCGCTCCTGCCGCCGACCGCCGACGCACCCACCTTGCAGGGAGGCGTCCCGCTCTCGGAGCTGCTGCTGCTCGATGCGCGGCCGCTCGCGCTGATGAGCCTGGACGACGACGGCCCCGGCGTCGCGCTCGGCACGGAACAGGGCGTCGTCAAACGCGTCAAACCCGATCACCTCGGCCGCGACAGCTGGGAGATCATCCGGCTCGAGGAGGGCGACCGATTGATCGGCGCCACACAGCTCTCCTCCGGCGAGGAGGAGCTGGTCTTCATCACCTCGGACGCGCAGCTCCTGCACTTCTCCGCCTCGCTCGTGCGTCCCCAGGGCCGTACGGGCGGCGGCGTGGCGGGCGTCAAGCTCGGTGCCGGCGATCGCGTCGTGTCCTTCGGTGCGGTCCGCGATCCGCAGGGGGCCCATGTACTCACGATCGCCGGGCACGGCGATGCGCTCCCGGGCACGCAGAACGGTGCGGCGAAGGTGAGCCCCTTCGCGATCTATCCCGCCAAGGGACGCGCGACCGGAGGCGTGCGCTGCCAGCGCTTCCTCGCCGGGGAGGACCGGCTCATCGCGGCGTGGGCCGGGGACGGCGCGCCGATGGCGTGCAGCTCCAGTGGCACGCCGATCGAGCCGCCGGAGGTCTCCGAGCGTCGCGACGGGTCCGGGCAGCCGCTCTCGCAGCCTGTTCATGCGATCGCGTCACCGCTCTCGGCGACCCCCTCCGGCGTGTCAGACTGAGCCCGTGCGTACTCCGTTGCAAGTCATCGCCGCGCTGGTGGCGGCTCTCGTGCTGACCGCCTGCACCTCGGACGAGGGCTCGTCGGGGGATCCCGAGGAGCGTTTGGACGCGGCTGCGGCACGCCTGCAGGACGCCCCGGCGATCGACTTCTCGATCGGCACCGATGAGCTCCCCCGCGGAGTGACGGGGCTGCTGTCGGTCAAGGGACACGGTGACACGTCGCCGGCTTTCGAGGGCGAGGCACGGGTCGTCGCCGGCGGGACGACCCTCCCTGCCGACGTCATCGCGACGGACGGGAAGCTGTGGGTGAAGACCGGCCTGTCCTCGGAGTTCCTCAGCATCGACCCCGCCCAGTTCGGCATTCCCGATCCCGCGCAGCTCGTCAGCGGAGAGGACGGGGCACTGTCGCTGCTCACCTCGGCCACCGATCTCGAGGAGGGCGAGGATGTCCGTGACGGCCGTGACGTCTTGACCACGATCACGGGATCACTCGCCGGAGCGGACGTCGCACGGCTGCTGCCGACCGCCGATGAGAGCGGCACCTTCGAGGTCGAATTCCGGCTCAACCAGGATGATGAACTCACCGATGCGGTGGTCACGGGCCCGTTCTACGCGGGCAAGGACGATGTCGCCTACACGCTGACGATCACGGCCCTCGACGAGCCGGCCGAGATCACCGAGCCGGCACGCGACGCGGGTCGGTGACCGCCCCCCGCCTGCTGCTGGCCCTGGCGGCCGTGGCGATCGGCTTCGCCGCGGCCGACACCTATGTGGTGGTGCTCGCCCTCCCCGACATGATGACCTCGGCGGGCCTCGGCGTCGATGAGATCCAGCGGGCGGCCCCGATCGTCTCCGGCTTCCTGCTCGGCTATGTGGGCGTTCTGCCGCTGATCGGGCGTCTGGCCGACCTGCGTGGCCGTGTTCCGGTTCTGCTGGGGTGTCTGATCGTGTTCACGATCGGCTCAGTCGTGACGGCCGGGGCCTACGATCTGGCCACGATCGTCATCGGGCGGTTCTTCCAGGGCGTCGGCGGCGGCGGATTGATCCCGCCGACCCTGGCATTGGTGGCCGACCGTTGGCCACCGGAGCGGCGCGGCCTGCCCCTCGGCATCGTCGGAGCCGTCCAGGAGCTCGGCAGCGTCATCGGCCCCTTGTACGGTGCGGCGGTGCTCGCCTTCGGGACCTGGCACACGATCTTCTGGCTCAACGCCGCCGTCGGCCTGCTGATCGCCGCGGCGCTGTGGCCCCAGCGAGGTGCGCACCGGCGCGTACGCGATGTGGCGGGGCTGCTGCTTCTGGCGGTCAGCGCCGCTGCCGCGTCACTGGTGATGCTTCAACCTTCCCTCCTCGTCACCGATGTCACCTGGGGTCTGCCGTTCGTGCCCTTCACCGGAGACAACCGCTGGTGGTCGGCGCTCGGGTTGACGGCCGGTGCGGCATTCGTCCTCTTCGTCGTTCGCCAGGCGACGGCGAGCTCGCCGCTGCTGGACTGGAGAGGCTGGCGGACGGCCGCGTCGCAGACCGATCTCACCGGCGCCCTGGCGATGTCGGTCGCGCTCGGGGCAGTCATCGTCAGCTTCGCCTCGGTCGAGCCTGAGTCAGGGTCTCTCGCTCCGGCGGCCCCGTGGCTGCTGGCAGCCGGCGCAGCCGCGGCCGCACTCTTCATCTGGCGCCAGCGCACCGCACATGCACCGCTGATCCCTCGCGGCACGCTCGCACATCGCGCCGCCGTTGGAGCGGTCGTCGTGTCCTTCTTCGTGGGATCGGCGCTCATCGCCGCATTGGTGGACATCCCGTTCTTCGCCCGGCTGACGGTCGCACGCGACTCGCAGTTCGACGCAGCGCTCGTCCTCATTCGTTTCCTGATCGCGCTACCGATCGGTGCGGTCGCCGGAGGGTGGCTGTGCCGGCGGCTCCCCCCGGCGCTGCTCACGGCGGCCGGCATGTCGGTCGCTGCCGCGTCCTTCGCACTGATGAGCCGCTGGGATGCGACGGCGCTCGACCAGGTGAGCAGCGACATCGTCCTGGTCGCGGCAGGACTCGGTTTCGGGATCGCGATCGCCCCGGTCAATGCCGCGCTGTTGAACCACACGGCGGACGCGGTACACGGCCTGGCGAGCGCTCTGCTGGTGGTCGCACGGATGGTGGGAATGCTCGTTGGAGTCTCCGCTCTGAGCGCGCTCGGGCTGCGGGCATTCCGCTCGGCGATCGCCGACATCCCTCCCGTCGAGGAGCTGTGCGGCAGCACGTCAGCCTGTCCGGAGTACAACGCCGCGGTGCTCGATGCCGGGATCAGCCAGTTGCAGGCGGTGTTCACCGGGGCCGCCGTGTGTGCGGCGATCGCCGCGCTGCTGGCGGCAGTGCTGCTGCGCCCGTCCACCACGTCACCGGGGCGGTGAGTAGGCGGCCACCTGCCGATCCCGCCGGTGAGTGAGCGTCCTTCTGCTCGCTCACAAGGACGCTCACTCACCGTTCATGGGTGGGCTGGGCGATGGCCCCGCCAGCGAGCGATACGGTACGAATATGACGAGCGCTTTCGACGATCTACTCGCCGCGAACCGGACGTACGCGGAGCATCACGCCCTCAAAGGCTTCGACGGCATCGCCCACGCGGGCGTCGCGATGGTCACCTGCATGGACTCGCGGATCGATCCCCTGCGGATGATCGGGCTGGAGCCTGGCGATGCCAAGATCCTCCGCAATCCCGGCGGTCGGGTCACCGATCAGGTGCTCGTCGCCGTCGTCCTGGGTGTGACGCTGCTGAAGGTGCAGCGGGTCATGATCGTCGAGCACACGCGCTGCGCGATGGCCGGCTCCACCGAAGATGAGCTCCACGAGCGCATCGCCGAGCGCACCGGCACGGATGCCACCTGGATGTCGCTCGGTGCGATCAACGATCAGGAGCGCACGATCCGCGAGGACGTGCACCGGGTCCGCAGCCATCCGCTCGTCCCCGCCGATATCAGCGTCGGCGGCTTCGTCTACGACGTCGACACCGGCCTTCTCTCCCCCGTCGCGGAGGCCTGACCCCGGTCGCACGCCACCCACCCCACCCACCGTCGGCCTCCGAGAGCCGACGGTGGGCGATGGCGATGATTCCTACGGGCGCCATCTCTTGCTGATACGTTCGGATGCCATGACATCGGGGACGAAGGACGTGGCACGTACACCCGTGAGACTGGTCACCTACAGCGTGCTGCTCGGCCTGGGTATCGGCCTGACGGCTGTGGGCCTGCTCCTCTGGCGTGCCGCCTCGGTCCCCGGAGGCGTCGATTCCACCACCGTGCGCTGGACCGTCCCATCGGCACTCGTGGGCGGACTCGTCGCGGGTATCGCGGCACGCATGGGTGGCCGTGTCCGTACGCCCTGGCGGCGTCGACTCTCGCTCGCGCTCTGGTCCCTCGCGGCCGCGATCCTCATCATCGCCGTGATCGCCCTCAGCTCGGGGCCCGAGGAGTCGGCGGACCCGGTCATCGCGTCCAGCGCTACGGTCCTGGCACCGCTCACCGCGCCGACGCTCGTGGTCGCCGCCGCACTCATCGCCGTGTCGGCGGCACTCTACGCTCGGGCTCAGCCGGAGCCGGCCCGGGCGTACCGGACAGCACCGGCGGCGGTCAGCATCATCGTCGTGATGCCTCTTCTCGTGCTTGCCGGCCTCCCCGTACAGGGATGGGTCGAGGGACGTGCGGCGACCGCCAACACGCTCGTGTCGCCGCCGCAGCAGCCTGCCGGTGTTCTCGAGTCGCGGCTGACCGGTGACGAGGCGTGGATATCCGACTTGGACAAGTCGGCGCCAGGACAAGTACTGAACACCGCGGGAGGCGTCGCCGTCCGCAGCGAACGGCCTGGCGGAGTGCGGATGCTGGACCCGCTCACCGGCGAGGTCCGGTGGTCGTGGCAGCGGACCGACCTGAACGATGCGCGGTACCGGATGATCGCCTCGGAGGATGGAACGCTCATCGCCGCCACCTTCACCGGCAGCGACCAGTTCCCCACCCCACCTCGGGTGGTCGTCCTCGACGCCGAGACCGGCGCGGCACGGGCCCAATTGCCCGAGATCGGGGGCGCCCCGGTGGCTGTCACCCACGATCGTGTCGTCGCGGTGGGACCCAACCGTGTCCGAGCCGTCGACTTCGAGGGCGAGCAGCTGTGGTCGACCGAGCTCTCGAATCCGGTCGTCTCGAACCTGAGTCTCACCACCGCCGATGACCAGGTGCTCCTGGCGACGACCGATGGCGATCGCGGGCGGCGAAGCGAGGCGATCGATATCGCCAGCGGCGAGGTTCTGTGGGAGAAGGGATCTCCCGTCCAGGCGGGTCCGTATCGCGTGGTTCCCGGTACTGATGTCGCGGTCACCGGCGGGGTGGGTTACAGCCGTCGCGATGGCCGGGTGATCGAGATGCAGCAGCCCGTGAGCGCCGAGGTGGTGGCCGTCGATCTGGCCACTGGCGACGAGCGATGGACGACGACGGTGAGCGTGCCGGACGGCATCGAGGACATCAACGCGAATGGATGTCTGCAACGACTCGATGTCGACACCGACCGCGTGACCTTCGCGGCCTGTGCAGAGTCCGGTCAGCGTGTCATCGTCACCGGGCTCGATCCTGCCTCCGGCCGAGTCCTTTGGGAACAGAGCGTGGAGCCCGAGGATGCGCCCTGGGGTCCGCGCCTGGAGGCCGACGACCCCATGCAGGCGATGGCCGACGGGACCACCGTCTTCTTGGCGCCGGCGCGCGACGGCTATGAGTGCGACATCGTCCGCGTCGGGCCTGATGGAGTCGAGCGGACCCCCGTGGAGCGAAGCGTCGCCTCGCGCGGATGCGACGCCCACTCGTGGATCGGCAGCGACCAGACAGGAATTCTGACGAACAGCTCCTCGAATGGCATCATCGCCCTGCGATGAGCCCCGCGCCGACCCGTCTCAGGCGTCGATGAGGTCCGCGTCGATCTCGTAGGCGCCTTGGACGATGAAGTCCTTGCGCGGCGGGACCTCGTTGCCCATCAGCAACTCGAAGACATCCGCGGCCTCCTCGGCATCGTCGACCGTCAGGCGACGCAGGGTGCGGTGGCGCGGATCCATCGTGGTCTCGGCCAGCTGCGAGGCGTCCATCTCTCCGAGGCCCTTATAGCGCTGGATCGGGTCCTTCCAGCGCACGCCCTTGCGCTGGAGTTCGGCGAGTTTGCGCTGCAACTCCGGGTCGGAGTAGGTGTAGACATACTTGTCCTGGTTCTTCTTCGGGTTGACGAGCTCGATCCGGTGCAACGGCGGCACGGCGGTGTAGACGCGACCCTCCTCCACCAAAGGACGCATGTAGCGGAAGAAGAGCGTCGCGAGCAGGCACCGGATGTGGGCACCGTCGGAGTCGGCATCGGCCATGAAGATGATGCGGCCGTAGCGGGCGGTGTCGAGGTCGAAGGTACGACCCGATCCGGCGCCGACCACCTGGATGATCGACGAGCACTCGGCGTTCTTGAGCATGTCGCCGACGCTGGCCTTCTGGACATTGAGGATCTTGCCGCGGATGGGCAGCAATGCCTGGAACTCCGAGTCACGTGCGCTCTTGGCGGTGCCCAGGGCCGAATCGCCCTCGACGATGAACAACTCGGAGCGCTCGACATCGTTGCTGCGGCAGTCGGCGAGCTTGGCCGGCAGGGCGCTCGACTCCAGCGCGTTCTTACGGCGCTGGTTGTCGCGCTGCTGCCGCGCTGCCACACGTGTGCGGGCGGCGCTGACGACCTTCTCCATCACGGCGCGGGCCTTGGCCTTGTCGGCCGTCTTGGTGGTCGTCAGGAAGCTCTTGAGCTCACGGCTGACGACCTGGTTGACGATGCGGGTGACCGGTGGGGTGCCCAGCACCTCTTTAGTCTGGCCCTCGAACTGCGGCTCGGCGAGGCGGACGGTCACGACCGCCGTCATGCCCTCCAGAATGTCGTCCTTGACGATGTCGGGATCGCCGTTCTTCAGCAGCCGGGTGTTCTTGAGCACCTCGTTGAAAGTCTTGGTGAGGCCGCGTTCGAAGCCGTTGACGTGGGTGCCGCCCTTGGGGGTGGCGATGATGTTGACGAAGGAGCGCAGGCGGGTGTCGTAGTCGTTGCCCCAGCAGAGCGCGATATCGATGCCGAGCGTGCGCTCGATGTCCTGTGGGGTCATGTGCCCGGTGTCGTCGAGGATCGGCACCGTCTCGGTGAACGTGTTCTCTCCTTGCAGGCGCAGCACGTCGGTGACCGGATCCCCCGGGGCGAGGTACTCGCAGAACTCCGAGATGCCGCCCTGGTGGAAGAAGTCCTGCTCGTGGACCTCCTCGCCTCGCTCGTCGCGGATGACGATGCGGAGTCCCGGCACGAGGAAAGAGGTCTGCCGCGCGCGAGCGACGAGATCGTCGTAGGAAAAGGCCGCGGTCTTGATGAAGATCTGCGGATCGGCCCAGTAGCGGACGCGGGTTCCGGTGGTCTTCTTGGCGACCTTGCCGGCCTTGTGCAGCGTGTCGTCGGCGGTGAACGAGGCGTCAGGGCCCTCTCCGTCGAAGACACCAGGCGTGCCACGACGGAAGGACATGGCCCAGGTGGCACCGCCCTTGTCGACGGCGACGTCGAGGCGCTGCGAGAGGGCGTTGACGACCGAGGCGCCGACACCGTGGAGCCCGCCGGTGGCGTTGTACGAGCCACCACCGAACTTGCCTCCGGCATGGAGCTTGGTGAAGACCACCTCGACTCCCGACAGACCCGTCTTGGGCTCCTTGTCGACCGGGATGCCACGGCCGTTGTCCTGCACCTCGACCGAGCCGTCACGGTGCAGCACCACGAGGATGTGGTCACAGAAGCCGCCGAGGGCTTCGTCGACCGAGTTGTCGATGATCTCCCAGAGGCAGTGCATGAGGCCCCGGGTGTCGGTGGAGCCGATGTACATACCGGGTCGCTTGCGCACGGCCTCGAGTCCTTCGAGGACGAGGAGATTGCGCGCGTCGTAGCTGGAGATGATCGTGTCCTTCCGCTGGGATGTCAGCGTTCTCAGGATAGTGACGGGTACCGACAGAGGGCGTGTCACCACGTCCTGCGGGCGTGTCGCCGACCCCTTTGGATCCCTGAGGGAGTATTCATGGCATAAGGTCGATACGCGCCGACCTGGCAGGAATACTCCCGCCGGACATCATGTTGACCAGAACGAGACCGCCTGAAGAAAGAGGACATCGTGACAGCTACCGCTGAACTCTCCGCCCTCACCGCTGGTGATCGTTGCGACCGCTGCGGCGCTCAGGCGTACGTTCGCGTCGAGTTCACCGAGGGTGCGGAGTTGTTGTTCTGTGCCCACCACGCTCGCCAGCATGAGGACAAGCTGCGCGAGATCGCCATCGACATCCAGGACGAGAGCGGACGCCTGAGCGTCTGATCCGTCACCCTCGACGAAGGGCCCCGGCCGCACTGGCCGGGGCCCTTCGTCGTCACCAGCGTCCGCGCGGCAGCGCCGGAGCCAGCCGGCGGTGCAGGACCGCGGCGCTGACGAGCACCATCAGCAGCACGAGGGCCTCCAGCCGATGGGACAGCCGGAGGGTGGCGAGGGCGGCGAGGGCCGCCCCCAGGAGTACGAGGGTGAAGAGCGGGGCGAATCGGCTGAGGGTGATGGTGAGGGACTCCTTCTCGAACGGTGCGATGGCGAACGCCCGCCGTGCTCTGCGTGAGAGCACGGCGGGCGTCCGAGAATGGTGTTTCAGCTGACGCGGATATTGGCCGCCTGCAGCCCCTTCGGGCCACGCTCGACGTCGAACTCGACCTTCTGGTTCTCGTCCAGCGAGCGGTAGCCCGAGGCGTTGATCGCGCGGAAGTGAGCGAAGACGTCCTCGCTGCCGTCGTCGGGGGCGATGAAGCCGAATCCCTTGTCAGCGTTGAACCATTTGACGGTACCTGTAGCCATGTAAAACCCCTTGGGGACGTGCGCTCGCGCGGTTCGCGGGCGACTGACGTCGCGACGCGCATCAAACCGGAACTTCACGATGACCCTGCCGGGTCCACATCAAGGGGGTACAACCAACGCCTACAACCCCTCCATCATAGCAGACATTCCAGATGTGGTCATTCTATGAAGGTCGACTGCGAGAGTGAGCCGAAACACGAACGCCCGGCCGCGAAGGGCCGGGCGTTCTGTCGCAGCTGAAGTCCGGGCTGGCGAGCTGGCGCTCTTCTCTGGGAGGGGTAGGGGCCTAAAAGCCGCGCCCGCCAAGGATTCCGCCAACCGTCCCGAGCACGCCCGAGAGAACGACTGTCGCAACCGAAACGGAGATCGTAAACTTCCTACTGCCGCTTTCCGCAGCGGTCACAGGCCGGGCGATTCCCGTGAATCTCCAGAACGCGGGCCGTCGCATTGCAGAGGCGAACTCAGTTGCAACGTGTGATACGCGGGGTTCGGAATCGGCGTCTGGGTGAATCCGGCACGTCACCCCCTTCTTCGTAAACTCGGCGATGATGCGCCCGGAGTTGGAACCCATTCCTTCGTAGTTGAGGGCGAAATCTGCCGCGGTGGTCGAGTTCATCATCGCGCGAACATGATCAGCTGGATCGGCGTCTCGCGGGATTCCAGTCGGCCAGTTGGCGTCCTCACCCGCAACAAGCATCTTGTGAATGCGGTTGAAGGCGTCGAGGTCAGTGAATGTCATCGGACGCTTGGACTCGAACGCATAGTCGTCCGTCCTCGCCCATCCCTTGGGCAGATCACTCATGGCGGGAGCGTATACCGACCTCGCCGCTCCACGTCCCATGATTCCTCGATCGAAAACGCGTACCAGGCACGCGGATAGCCTGATCGGGAGGTTGCGATTCGGTGAAGTCACCACACGTTCTGTGCATAAGCCTTAGATTCCGGTCATGAGGGGATTCAAGTACGCGCTGACCGCTATCTCACTTGCGGCACTCTTGATGGGTTGCGGAGGTACCACAGGCGCAAAAGACGACGACCCACAGTCCGGCTCGAATGCACCGTCCAGCGAGAAGGGCGACGAGGACACAGCCGAGGCAGCGCCAGTTGCCGAACATGTACTGTTCGGCGAGGCCTATACCTACGAGGATGGGTTGTCGGTGACCGTCGGGGCGCCTGAAGTTCTCCAGATCGACCCGGCTGAGGCTGAGTGGTATCCCGAGTACTTCCAGGAGGGCACCACGAATCTGACGTTTATGATCACAATCGTCAACGGCACCGACACGCCGTTCGACCCCTCGGGGTGGATCGCCTACATGCAGTCCGGCAACGTCGAGGCCGAATCCATCTTCTACTCAGAGGCCGGCTTGGAAGGTGTCATGGGCACCACTCTGCTGCCAGGCCGCGAGGGGACGTACAAGGTCGGCTATTCGGTGACCAACCCCGACGACCTCGTTATGGAGGTCTCTCCCGACATGGGCATCGAGTACGAGAGATTCTTCGTCACCACCGAATCGGCCGCGGGATCTATCAGTTCCACGTCCTCGAGCAGTTCTGACACAGGGATGCATTCGGCTGAGCGCGAGGTAGCCGTTGAGGACGCGTGCGACTTCCTCGGTTCCACCCCCAACTCAGCAGAGGAGCTGATCGGCGTACTCGTCTTCGCCAACGACGAGGAGTACACCCTGGAAATCAGGGACGAGGTCCGCGCCAACTGCCCGGAGTACAGGGACGAGCTGAACGCCGAGATCGAGAACTGGTGAGGTGGCAACGCTATGGTTGATATGCCCGTCAACGGCCGCGAAGCAGCTCACGTCCTGCTCGACATGATCTCAGCTTTCGATCCTGAGGACGACGATGCAGCGGCGATGAAGCTAGCTATGGGGCGAATGAATGAAATCGGGGCGGTGACGGCGACATTCGACGACGAGACCGACGCGGTAGACCTCGATGCCACCGGCCTCATGGGTGGGACACTTATTACCCTGCAGCGACTAATCACGCTACTCGCAACTGCTCATGGCGTAGACGAAGCGACCACCATCATCGAGCTTCGAGAGTTCATAGATAGCTAGTCGAAGGACTCTTCTCTACCTTCTCAGTCGTCCATGACAAGGTTGTTTCTAAGGCTCGCAGCCTCATAGCGGCAAGTATTGCAACAGTCCGATCCAAGCAACTTGCTGCCCGCGCAGGCGCCGCACTCTTTACACACTCGCTGCTTAGAACGCGCCTCCAACATCGACCATGTACTCGTTGTGGGAGGCTCACCCGCACCCAACCAGGCGCGGCCTTCACGAGGCCGCGAACCCGGCTCTCCAGCGTGGAATGCGGGAAACACGACCGTCTTGTCCTGGCTTGTCATGACATCCCCAACAGGGATCATGATGGAGCATCGCGCCAACCTGCTGATCTGCGATTCCAGATCGAGTGAACGCCTTCCCGGACTGTTCTCAGTCCAGGTAGTCGCGCAAGACCTGCGAGCGCGATGGGTGGCGCAGCTTGCTCATCGTCTTGGACTCGATCTGACGGATCCGCTCGCGCGTCACGCCGTAGACCTTGCCGATCTCATCGAGAGTCTTGGGCTGACCGTCGGTCAGACCAAAGCGCATCGAGACGACACCGGACTCGCGCTCGCTGAGGGTGTCGAGCACGGCGTGCAACTGCTCCTGCAGCAGCGTGAACGAGACGGCATCGGCCGGCACGATCGCCTCGGAGTCCTCGATGAGGTCGCCGAACTCGCTGTCGCCGTCCTCGCCGAGCGGCGTGTGGAGGCTGATCGGCTCACGACCGTACTTCTGGACCTCGACGACCTTCTCCGGCGTCATGTCCAGTTCCTGGGCGAGCTCCTCGGGGGTGGGCTCGCGACCAAGGTCCTGCAGCATCTGACGCTGGACGCGCGCGAGCTTGTTGATGACCTCGACCATGTGCACCGGAATGCGGATCGTACGAGCCTGGTCGGCCATCGCGCGGGTGATCGCCTGGCGGATCCACCAGGTGGCGTAGGTCGAGAACTTAAAGCCCTTGGTGTAGTCGAACTTCTCGACCGCACGGATCAGACCGAGGTTGCCCTCCTGGATCAGGTCGAGGAAGAGCATCCCGCGACCGGTGTAACGCTTGGCCAGCGAGACGACGAGACGCAGGTTGGCCTCGAGGAGGTGGTTCTTGGCGCGACGACCGTCGATGACGATCCACTCGAGCTCTTCGCGGGTCTTCGTCGACAGGCGACCACCCTTGGCGAACTTCTCCTCGGCGAAGAGTCCGGCCTCGATCCGCTTGGCCAGCTCGACCTCCTCGCCGGCGGTGAGCAGCGAGACCTTGCCGATCTGCTTGAGGTAGTCCTTGACCGGGTCCGCGGTGGCACCGGCGACCATCACCTGCTGGGCGGGCTCATCGGTGTCGTCGGAGGTCGACAGCGTGAAGGACGACTCCTCGTCCTCCTTCAGCGTCGGGTCGGTGGCGAGGTCCTTCTCGAACTCCGCGTCCGGGATGTCCGGCAGGATCTTCTTGCCGTTGGCATCGACTTTGGCCGCCTCCGGCACCTCGAGCGCCTCCGCGAGGTCGATCGTGCTCTCGAGCACCTCGGCGGCATCTGCCGCGGCCCCCTTCTTCGCCGTGGCCGACTTCTTGGCGGCCGTCTTCTTGGCAGGTGCCTTGGCTGCGGCCGTCTTCTTCGTCGAGCCAGCTGCTGGAGTCACCGGGACATCAACCTCGCATCATCGGTGGGAGGGCGCGACAAACAGCCCTGTGGTCAACCTCTGGGCACTAGTGTGCCACGGGGAGGAAATCACCCAAGCGGCCGATGTCGATTCACGTGGTCAGGACCACAGATGCACGGGCTGGCCGCCGAGCATGTTCTGCTGATATTCCACGGTCAGATCGCGCATCGCGGTCAGCCGGTCGGTGTGCCGGTCCGGGTGGCGCTCGAAGGCCTCGATCATCCAGGTTGCGCCATTGCGTCCGCGCAGACAGCGCTGCTCGATGATGCCCAGCAACTCCTCGGCCACCGGGCTCTCGACATCGCTGGACTCCAGGCCCGCCCACGCGAGCGGGAGGAGATGGCGCACCACGAGCTCGCGGGCCGGCACCGTGCCCACGCCCGGCCAGTAGAGGTCCGTCTCGATACCGGTCCGGGCGGCGGCGTGGAAGTTCTCCTCGGCGGCCTGGAAGGACAACTGCGACCAGACCGGCCGGTCGGCGACCACGAGCGCTTTGACCAGACCGTAGAAGAAGGCCGCGTTCGCCAAGGTGTCGACCACCGTAGGTCCGGCGGGGAGCAACCGGTTCTCGATGCGCAGGTGAGGCCGCCCCTCGGCGACATCGTAGATCGGACGGTTCCACCGGTAGACCGTGCCGTTGTGGAGTTTCAGCTCCCCGAGTGCCGGCACCCGACCGGCGGCCAGCTCCTCCACGGGGTCCTCGTCCTCGACGACCGGGAGCAGCGCGGGGAAATATTTGGAGTTCTCCTCGAAGAGATCGAAGACCGAGGTGATCCACCGTTCGCCGAACCACACGCGCGGCCGCACACCCTGGGTCTTGAGCTCCTCGCTGCGCGTGTCGGTGGCCTGCTCGAACAGCGCGATCCGGGTCTCGTGCCACAGCTGACGTCCCAGCAGGAACGGTGAGTTGGCACCGACCGCGAGCTGGACCCCCGCGACCGCCTGCGCTGCATTCCAGGCGGCGCCGAACTCGTCGGGCTCGACCTGCAGGTGCAGTTGCGTGCTCGTGCACGCGGCCTCGGGAATGATCGTGTCGGTGGTCGTGGCGAGGCGGTCGACTCCGTCGATCTCGATCTCGATGTCCTCGCCTCGCGCCGCAAGGATCTGCTCGGAGAGCAGGTGGTAGCGAGGATTGGCCGAGATGACGTCCGCCGAGAAGTGGTCGGCCGTCAGCGTCGGCAGGATCCCGATCATCATGAGGTGGGCGTCGACCTCGCTCGCCTTGCGCTCCGCATGGGTCAGATCGTCACGCAGCGTATCGGCGATCGTGGCCAGCCCACGTCCGGCGATCGGGACGGGCGGCACGTTCACCTCCAGGTTGAAGAGACCCAGTTCGGTCTGGAAGTCGTCGTCGGCGATCTGCTCGAGCGCCTCGGCATTGCGCAGCGCCGGCATCCCGAGCGCGTCGACCAGATTGAACTCCACCTCGATGCCGATCTGCGGCGCGGCGACTGAGAAGTCGTGATCGCTGAGCATCGAGGCGAACGCATCGAGGCATCGGCGGACCTTGCGGCGGTAGCGGGTACGGTCTTCGCGGCTGAACTCGCGAGGGTCGACGTCCTGTCCCATAGCCGACAGCCTAGGGCTCCGTCAGGCCGAGCGTCGATCAGCGAATCGCCGCTCCCAGCTCTCAGTGTCCATCGAGTCCATGACACGGGGGTCCATCCCGCATTCGACCATGCGTCCCAGCAGCCCCGCGAGGGTGTATTCGGGGTTCAACGCCCGCGCCCGGTCGAGCGCGTTGATGGCTCTCGCGCCGTCACCCGCCTGCCACGCCGCGAACCCCGCCAGGCACAGCATCGGCGTGGCCTCCACTCCCCCGACCAGTCGGGCGGCCGCCGCCCAGATGTCGTACATCCGTCGTGCATTGTGGGCTCCGATCCGGGCCCAGGCCGTATCGCGTCCGGGGATCCACTGGCTCAGCACCGACATCGCCAGGAGTTCTCCGTCGGCGAACGACTCCCGGTCCAGCAGCCGGGCCATCTGCCGGGCGTGATCGCGCCGCCAACTGGGACCCACCGGGATCCACTCGGCGACGATGTCGGCGAACGCCCGGTCCAGCCAGTCCCGTCGCGGGCGCCCCACCGGCTCCAGCTCGTGCCAGAGCTCCTCGCGATCCTCGGCCACCACCACGCCCTCCGTCGCCGCCCGGACCCGGACCTCGTGAGTCGGGGAGAGCGCATAGGGCTCGCCCTCGGCGGGACAGTCCGGCAGGTCACTCCAGACCCGGTCCTCCGTCGCCCAGATTCCCAGCACTTCTGGAAGGTGGGCGGGCAGCAGTTCGCGCACTCGGTGGACCATGTCCTCGGCCGCCCCGGGATCGGCGGAGAGTCCGACGAGGATCACACCATCGCCGCCGTTCCGAATCAGGTGATGCACCACGGTCCGGGCGACGGCGTCGGCGTGCTCGTCATCGGGCGGCAGATCCATCCGAGCGGTGAAACCGAGTCGGTGGCGGGGGCCGCTGACGCAGATCCCGATGATCGATTCACGTGGCACAAAACCGAATCTGGCCGGAAGCGCGTTGAGCAGGTCCTCGAAGGTGCGGGCGCGGTAGGGGGTCGTCTCGTCCATGCCAGGAGCCTCCTGCCGAAGAGCCGATCTGACCAGCCCCGGCACTGCGAGGCTGTGGACATCGCCGGGTGTGGACGATCGACTTGTCAGGGGCGCAGGTGACAATAGGATCATGCGCGCGACCGCATCGATCCTTCATCTGGACCTCGATGCCTTCTTCGCTGCCGTCGAGCAGCGCGACAAGCCGTCGTTGCGCGGCAAGCCGGTGATCGTCGGTGGCGTCGGCGGCCGCGGGGTGGTCTCCACTGCCTCCTATGAGGCCCGTCGTTTCGGTGTCCGCTCGGCAATGAGCATGGCCGAGGCGCGCAGCCGCTGTCCACACGCCGCCGTGCTCAGCGGTCGCTTCGATGCCTACCGGGCGGCGTCCCACGTCGTCATGGATCGGCTCCGCGAGCTCTCCCCGCGCGTACAGCCGCTGTCCCTGGACGAGGCCTTCGTCGACCTCGCTGCCGCCGATGACTTCGACCCGGACTCGGTCGAGGAGACGGTCGCCGAGCTGCGCGCCGATATCGAACGATTGACCGACGGCCTGACGTGCTCGGTCGGCGTGGCCAGTTCCAAGTTCCTGGCCAAGATCGCCAGCGAGCTCAACAAGCCCGACGGGCACTTCATCGTGGCGCCGGGCTCTGAGCAGCAGCTGCTGGCTCCGATGCGCGTCAGCGCGATCCCCGGTGTCGGGCCGGCCACCACCGAACGCCTCCGGCGCCTCGGGGCCGAGACCATCGAGCAACTCCGTGCGCTCTCCCTGGACGAGCTCAGCGGCAGCCTGGGCAATGCCTCCGGCCGCTCGCTGTATCAGCTGGCACGCGGCCAGGACGATCGCGAGGTGGAGTCGCATCGCGAGGCGAAGTCGGTGAGCGTGGAGGACACCTTCCCCGTCGACATCGCCGATCGCGGCGAGCTGGAGGCGGTGACCGACGCGCTCGCCCGCACGGTCGCCCGGCGCCTGCGGGCCGCGGGCCAGTCCGGGCGCACCATCACGCTCAAGATCCGACGACACGACTTCGAGACGCATACCCGATCCACCACGCTGGCAGCCCCCACCGACCACCCGCGCACCATCACCGATGCCGCGATGGCTCTGTTGAGGGCTGCCGACGTCACCGGTGGCCTCCGTCTCCTGGGCGTCGGGGTGTCCGGGCTGACCGACTGGGTGCAGGACGATCTGTTCACCCCCGAGAGCCCCGTCGAGGACGACCCCCCTCCCCCGCGCCACTCGCTCCGCAGCCGGGCGGCGGCGTCGTGGTCGCCCGGCATGGACGTGCATCACGCCGAGCACGGCGACGGCTGGGTCTGGGGATCGGGCCTCGGCCGGGTCACGGTGCGCTTCGAGACGCGTGAGACCCCGGCCGGGCCCATCCTGACCTTCGCCGCCGACGACCCGGCACTGAGCCTCGCGGGCCCGGCAGCGGCCGGTACGGTCGAGACATGACGAGCTCTCCCGGCACCCCATCGGTCACGCAGTCCTCCGTGCCTCCTCAGGCCGAGCGACGCCCCACCACGCGGGTGCACCACGGCGACTCGGTGGTCGATGAATACGAGTGGCTCCGCGACAAGGAGGATCCGGCGACCTTGGCGTACCTGGAAGCCGAGAACGCCTATACCGAGCAGCAGACGGCGCATCTGGAGCCATTACGTCAGCGGATCTTCGAGGAGATCACGGCGCGGGTCCAGGAGACCGATCTCTCGGTGCCGGTGCGCCATGGGGACTGGTGGTACTACACCCGGGTCCAGGAAGGTCAGCAGTACGCCATCCGCTGCCGCTGTCCCATCGCCGATCCCGCGGACTGGACCCCTCCCGTGCTCGACTCGCAAGCACCGATCGACGGCGAGCAGATTCTCCTCGACAGCAATGTCGAGGCCGAAGGCCATGAGTTCTTCTCACTGGGCGCGTTCAGCCTGAGCGACGACGACCGCTACCTCGCCTGGTCGGTCGACACCACCGGCGACGAGCGATACACGATCCGCGTCAAGGATCTGCGCACCGGCGCGATCCACGACGATGTGATCGAGGACGCGTCCACCGGCGCGACCTGGTCGGCCGACGGGGACTATCTCTTCTACACCGTGGTCGACGACGCGTGGCGGCCTCATCAGGTCTGGCGGCACCATGTCGGCGGCGGCGAGGAGGACGTGCTCGTCTTCGCCGAACCCGACGAACGCTATTTCGTGGGCATCGGCCGTTCCCAGTCGGAGAAGTACCTGGTCATCAGCCTCGCGTCCAAGATCACGAGCGAGTCGCGCATCCTCGCCGCCGACGACCCCACCGGCGAGTTCGCGGTGGTCCTCCCCCGCCGCGAGGGCGTCGAGTACGGCATCGAGCACGTGGTGCTCGATGGACACGACCGTTTTCTCTTGTTGCACAACGACGGCGTCCCCAACTTCGAGCTCGCCCTCATCGATCCCGCCGACCCGAGCGACAGGACGATCGTGCTGGCGGGAGACGACACCGCCCGGCTGGAGGATGTCGACGTCTTCGCGTCCTTCGTGGCGGTCAGCTACCGGCGCGAGGCACTGACTCGTATCGGCATCCTGCCGATCGAGGGCGACGGTTTCGGCTCCCTGCACGAGATCGAGTTCGACGAGCCGCTCTTCGCCTGTGGAGTGGGAGCCAACGCCGAGTGGGACACTCCGCTGCTCCGCATCGGTTACACCTCCTTCGTCACGCCGGGATCGGTCTACGACTACGAGGTGAGCACCGGACGGTTGCTGTTGCGACGCCAGGTGCCCGTCCTGGGTGGCTACGACGCCGCCGACTATCGCCAGGAACGCCTCTGGGCCACCGCGGATGACGGTACCCAGGTGCCGGTCTCACTGGTCTACCGCGCCGATGTCGCGCGCGACGGCACGGCTCCCACCCTGCTGTACGGCTACGGCTCGTACGAGGCCTCGATGGACCCCGGGTTCTCCGTGCCCCGGCTGAGCCTGCTCGACCGAGGCTTCGTCTATGCCGTCGCCCACGTGCGCGGCGGCGGAGAGATGGGACGCCACTGGTACGAGAACGGCAAGCTGCTGGCCAAGCGCAACACCTTCACCGATTTCATCGCCTGCGCGCGCCAGCTCGTCGCCGACGGGTGGACTACGCCGGAGCGTCTCGTCGCCGAGGGCGGCAGCGCCGGCGGCCTGCTGATGGGTGCCGTCGCCAACCTGGCCCCCGAGGACTTCGTCGGCATCATCGCCGAGGTGCCGTTCGTCGATGCTCTGACGTCGATCCTCGATCCGTCGCTTCCGCTCACGGTCATCGAATGGGATGAATGGGGCGACCCCCTGCACGACCCCGAGGTCTACGAGTACATGAAGTCCTACTCGCCGTACGAGAACATCGGACCTCACTCCTATCCGGCGATCTGCGCCGTCACGAGCCTGAACGACACGCGCGTGCTGTACGTCGAGCCGGCCAAGTGGGTCGCCAAGCTGCGTTCGATCGCTCAGACCTCGCGCCCGGTCCTGCTCAAGACCGAGATGAGCGCGGGCCACGGCGGCGTCAGCGGACGTTACGCGGCGTGGAAGGAGCGCGCCTGGGAGCTCGCCTGGATCATCGACACCGCCGGCGCTTCCTGATCGGCGGGGCGTTCGGCCGATGCCATCGACCTGGCCTCCTCGCGTGAGCTCTCCGGACCGACGGCCTCCCCGAAGGCCACCAGCAGCATGACCACGAACACCACTGCCGCGGCGATAAACCCGACGATCGAGACCACGACCGCCGCGACCGCCGCACCATGACGGCGAGCCGGTCGGCGCAGCGCGACGATGGCCAGGGTCAACCCGATCGGCAAGGCGATCCATCCCAGAAAGAAGACCGGCGGCAGGCAGGCCAGGATGGCCCCCGCCAGGGCGACGACCAAGGCGACGAGACCCAGCCGGTCGGCCGGCAAGGGTGTCTCCTCGCCGGCTGGGTAGCTGGGCAGTCCCGGTCCTCCCGCATCACTCACCTTCGGAACGTAACAAGAATGGGGCGTCAGGGCGACGCGGAAAGGAGCCGACGGGCGATCCGGGTCACAACGATGCCAAGAATCCCCTGAGAGCGGAATCCTCAGGAACATCCCCGCGTTGTACCAGGTGCAACCAAGTGATGGGAGACCCCCGTGGACCACAGCACCGAGATCGAAGGCAAGGACAGCGTCGGCATGTACCTTGCCGAGATCGCTCGTACGCCCCTGCTCGACGCAGAGCGCGAGGTCGATCTCAGCAAGACCATCGAGGCCGGGTTGTTCGCACGTCACCTCCTGGACACCGGCCGGATCGGCCGTGCCAAGGGGGGCGCACCCAAGCGTGCCACACGCGAGGAGCTGGAGTGGATCGCCGACGAAGGCGAGCGCGCACTCCAGGAGTTCATCCAGGCCAACCTCCGCCTGGTCGTCTCGATCGCTCGCAAGTACGGCCGCGCGCAGATGCCGATGCTCGACCTCATCCAGGAGGGCAACACCGGCCTGATCCGCGCCGTCGAGAAGTTCGACTACGCCAAGGGCTTCAAGTTCTCGACCTACGCGACCTGGTGGGTGCGTCAGGCGATCACTCGCGGCGTCGCGCAGCAGGCCCGCGTGGTCCGGCTGCCCGTGCACGTCGTCGAGGAGCTGAACCAGGTCTCCGGCGCGCGTCGCAACCTCGAGCGCGAGCTCGGCTACGACCCGGAGCCCGGTGAGATCGCGGCAGAGCTCGGCATGGATGTCGATCGTGTCATCGATCTGCTGTCCTGGGGTCGCGATCACGTCAGCCTGGACTCGCCGGTCGACGACGAAGGCGACACCTCACTCGGTGACCTGATCGCCCGCGACCCCATGCCGGGGCCCGATGCGGCCGCCCTCGACCACGCCGCACGCGACCAGCTGCTCACCCTCGTCGATCACCTCGACGAGCGGGAGGCCGATATCGTCAAGGCCCGCTACGGCCTGCTCGACGGCCGTCAGCAGAAGCTGGCCGATATCGGCCGGCGGCACGGCATCTCGGCCGAGCGCGTGCGTCAGGTGGAGCGTCAGGCTCTCGCCAAGCTGCGCGCGATCGCCGACCCCGAACTGGCTGCGTAACACCTCTCCCTACGACGAACGCCCCATGGTCCTCAGACCGTGGGGCGTTCGTCATGCTCGGACACCCGCCCGTCGAGGCGGACGCCGGTGGGGGTCTAGCCCTGGGCGGTGCGTTGTCCCGCGCTTCGAGGCGTCGAGTGCGGGATGGCTCACCGCCCGAGGCTCAGATAGTCGTGATCTCGTCCCAGACGGTGTCGATGATGCCGCGCAGGCGGTCCACCGAGCCGCTGTTGTCGATCACATGGTCGGCGTGTGCCAGTCGCTGCTCCCGCGAGGCCTGCGCCGCGATACGCGCCCGCGCGTCGGCCTCGTCCATGCCGCGGGCGTCGACCAGTCGCGCGATCTGCACTTCGGACGGCACGTCCACGACCAGCACGGCATCGCAGCTCGCGGCGGCGCCCATCTCGATCAGCAGCGGATTGTCATGCACGACGACCGCATCGGGGCCCGCCTCACGTTCCACGGTCGCGGCTCGATCCCGGATGGCCGGATGCGTGATCGCTTCCAGGTCCTTTCGGGCGGCGTCGTCGGCGAACACGATCGCTCCCAGGGCAGGACGGTTCAACTCCCCCGATGCCGTGAGCACGTCGTCCCCGAAACGCTGGGCGATGGCGTCGAGAGCGGGCTGCCCCGGCTCGACGACCTCACGGGCGAGCAGATCGTAGTCGACGATCACCGCACCATGCTCGCGCAGCAGGGCACTCACCGTGCTCTTGCCGGATCCGATGCCTCCCGTGAGGCCGACCCGGATCACCCCGTGCCTGCCGCGCCGCGGGTAGTGACGTGGACGTGGTCGTAGTGGTCGGCCGTACCGCCGCCGCGACTGCTCATGGGGCGCCAGCCTTCTCCCGAACGGCCCACCGACCAGATCTTCTGCTCGTAGATGAGGTAGTCGATACCGAGCTGGGAGGCGTTGGCCTGCAAGTACTCGGCGATCCGCCACCCGGCCTCACCAGAGATCATGATGTCGAGCGCGTGGCCCGTGGCATGCTCGCCGCGACCGGCGACGCCCCCGTAGGTCGACACCTCCGGGAACGCGGCGCACACGGCGCGGTGGACGGCGATGGTGTCGGGTTGCAGTCCGCTCTCGACGCTGGAGCCTGTCGGGCATTCACCCGTCGCCAGGCCCATGGCCTCGGCGGCCTCCTCGGGCTCGGGCTCCGGTTCCGGCTCGGGGGCCGGTTCTGTCTCCGAGAGGAGGTCCACCGGCACCCACCGGGCGAGGCCATGATGGATGACCTGACGGAACCCGTTCTCCTCGGTCGCCCCCACGGCGACCTTGGTGCCCTTGTCGAGAGCGGCGAGCACGGGTGCCTCGCCGGAGGCCGAGGAGCGCACCTCGGCGTCCTCTACCACGAACATCTCGCCGGCGGTGGCCTCCTGCGCAGCCGCGGCATCGGGCAACGGAGCCCGCGCAGCGCTCCGGCTCACCGGTGGGGCGTCGCGGGTGGCGAGCGACTCACCGATGACATCGGAGCGCATGCTCATGGCCTCGGGGGCCGGCACGGGATGCTCGGCGACGGCGGTGAGGGTGGCGATGGCAGCCGCCGCGATGGCGGTCACCCCTACCGCTGGGAGAGCTGCGGTCTTCGTCAGGCCCACGCGCCGCGAAGCGCGGCGGGACTTGCGATGTCCTGCAGACGGCACAGAAAGATCCTCGTTCGGTCGACGACAACGCGATCCACCATACGGGGAGCATGGTGAGCACCCAAGTCCCGTGTCCACATCACGATGCAGAAGGCCCCGGACGAGTATCTCGTCCGGGGCCCTCTGTGCAGCGTGTCAGCGAAGGATCACTCGCCGCCGGTCAGCTTCTCACGCAGCGCCTGCAGCGCCTCGTCCGAGGCGAGTGCGCCACCGGTCTCGGCGGGTGCCTCCGAGGAGTAACCGCCGCCGCCACCACCGCTGGTGCTGCCGCCGCTGGACGACGGAGCGGCCTCGCTGGCCTCGACGCCGGCCTTCTCGGCTTCGACGATCTGCTTCTTGTGGGCTTCCCAGCGCTCGTGCGCCTCGGCGTACTGCTTCTCCCAGGTGGCGCGGGCCTCGTCGAAGCCCTCCTGCCACTCGCCGGTCTCCGGATCGAAGCCGTCGGGGTAGATGTAGTTGCCCTGATCGTCGTAGGACGACGCCATGCCGTAGAGCGTGGGATCGAAGTCCTCGACGTCCTCGGCGACCGCGGTCTCGTTGGCCTGCTTGAGGGACAGCGAGATACGACGACGCTCCAGGTCGATGTCGATGATCTTGACCATGACCTTGTCGCCGATCTGCACGACCTGCTCGGGAATCTCCACGTGACGCTCGGCGAGCTCGGAGATGTGGACCAGGCCCTCGATGCCCTCCTCGACGCGAACGAACGCGCCGAAGGGGACGAGCTTGGTGACACGACCGGGCACGATCTGGCCGATCTGGTGCGTGCGGGCGAAGTGCTGCCAGGGATCTTCCTGGGTCGCCTTGAGCGACAGCGAGACGCGCTCGCGCTCCATGTCGACCTCGAGCACCTCGACGGTGACCTCGTCGCCGACCTGCACGACCTCGTTCGGGTGGTCGATGTGCTTCCAGGACAGCTCCGAGACGTGCACCAGGCCGTCGACGCCGCCCAGGTCCACGAAGGCACCGAAGTTGACGATCGAGCTGATGACGCCCTTGCGGACCTGGCCCTTCTTGAGCTCGGTCAGGAAGTTCTGGCGGACCGCGGACTGCGTCTCCTCCAGCCACGCGCGGCGCGACAGGACGACGTTGTTGCGGTTCTTGTCGAGCTCGATGATCTTGGCCTCGAGCTTCTGACCGATGTACGGGTCGAGGTCGCGCACGCGGCGCATCTCCACCAGCGAGGCGGGCAGGAAGCCGCGCAGACCGATGTCCATGATGAGGCCGCCCTTGACGACCTCGATGACGGTGCCCTCGACGACGCCCTCTTCGGCCTTGATCTTCTCGATGTCGCCCCAGGCGCGCTCGTACTGAGCACGCTTCTTGCTCAGGATGAGGCGGCCTTCCTTGTCCTCCTTCTGGAGAACCAGGGCCTCGACGTTGTCGCCCACGGCGACGACCTCGTTCGGGTCGATGTCGTGCTTGATCGACAGCTCACGCGAGGGGATGACGCCCTCGGTCTTGTAGCCGATGTCGAGGAGAACTTCGTCGCGGTCGACCTTGACGATCGTGCCGTCCACGATGTCGCCGTCGTTGAAGTACTTGATGGTCTTGTCGATCGCGGCGAGGAAGTCTTCTTCGCTGCCGATGTCGTTGACCGCAACCTGCGGGGCCGCAGAAGGAGTTGCGAGGCCAGAAGTCATAAGGGATGGGCTCCGATGGATGATGGATAGAGTTGTCGATGCGCTCGTCGACCCTTGGATCGCGCCCGAGGCAGCACCTCAGGACGTGAGTGGCGGTTCTGCTCTGTCTGAGACACGCACAGGTCACCAGCGCAACTACCAGGATACGTCACCCCAGTAGCAGTGCATAACCCGGGGCGGCCCTGTGGTATTCCCTCAGCGGGCCGGAACGGCGAAGGCGCCGAGGGCGCGAGCGTAGAGCTCCACATCGCGTGCCGCCATCGTCTCGCGGGCGGCGTGCATCGCCAGCTGGGGCGCGCCGACATCGATGGTCAGCATCCCGGTTCGCGCGGCCGACATCGGGCCGATCGTCGAACCGCAGGGAAGGTCGGCGCGATGGATGTAGCGCTGCAGCGGGACCCCGGCCTGGTCACAGGCACGGGCGAACTCCGCGGCTCCCTCGGCATCGGTCGCGTAGCGGAGGTTCTGATTGACCTTGAGGACCGGGCCGCCGCCCATCGTGATGTGGTGCAGCGGCTCATGCCGATCGGCGTAGTTCGGGTGGGTGGCGTGGGCCATATCGCCGGAGGCGCAGATCGACGCGGCGACGGCCCGGTGGTAGTCGTCGCGCGCTCCCCCGGCGGCCAGCACAGTGCGTTCGACCGTGGTGGCGAGCAGATCGGAAGCCGCACCGCGCTCGGAGGTGCTGCCGACCTCCTCGTGGTCGAACAGCGCGAGCATGGTGCGGTAGGGCCCGGCCGGGGTGCCCGCGTCGAGAAATCCGCGGAGCCCGGCGTAACAGGTGGCCAGGTTGTCGAGCCGGGGCGCGGCGACGAACTCGTCATCGGCCCCGTAGAGCGCGCTGGGCTGCGCGTCAGCGGTCATGACCTCCCAACCGAGCACCTCCTCGGCACCGATCCCGGCGCGGCCGGCGAGCCAGGGCAGGAAAGCTGAGGGATCGAGCGACCAGATGCCGTTGAGGTGCTGCTGACGATCGATATCGCTGCCGGATCGGTCGAGATGGATGGCCAGATGCGGCACCCGGAGCACGGCCTCCTCGCTGTCCACGAGGGCGGTGGACCCGTCTCGCAGTGCCAGCCGTCCGGCCACCTTCAGGTCGCGGTCGAACCAGCTCTCGAGGATCGGACCGCCGTAGGGTTCCAGCGCCACCACGGCGATGCCCTCGAAGGTGCGATCGTGCTGCTGCTTGATCCGCAGGTTCGGGCTGTCGGTGTGGGCACCGATCACGCGGAATCCGGCGTGGGCGGGCGTGTCGGCCGCCTCGCGCCAGGCGACGAGCGAGCCGCCGCGGATCACGAAGTAGTCGCCGGGCGACGTCGGCCAGGCATCCTGCTCCCGCACCTGAACGAATCCGGCTTCTGTCAGCTCCTCCGCCGCGGTACGCACAGCGTGGAAGGGCGTGGGCGACGCGTCGACGAAACGGCACAGACCGGCGGCGGAAGCGGTGACCATGTCGCCACCCTAGGCCACGCCCCCTGCCCTCCGTCGACTGGTGCATTCCCGCCCGCGAGTGGTGCGGATGCACCCCGGATCCGCTCGAAGAAGGGCGAATCTGCACCACTCGCGGTGCCGGATGCACCACTCGGCGAGCCTGGAGACGACGACCGGCCGCCCGGCGACGGGGTCACCGGACGGCCAGTCGGGTTCGCGATCTCAGCGGAGACGGCGACGCAACGCCAGCCCGCCCAGACCGAGCAACGCCACCGCGGCAGCGGCACCGGCACGCAACACGTTGGCCCGGTCCTCACCGTCCTCAGCCGACAGCGTCAGCTTGTACGCCGTCCGCGAGGTCGCGCCCTCCGGGCTGCCGTAGGGCTGCAACTGCGCCGCGCGCTCGGCACCGGCCTCGATGAGCGCGTACTTCTCGCCGTAGTCCATCGCCGTCGCATTGCCGACATTGACGAGCTGCGACGTGCCCTGCTCGGAGAGCTGCTGGGCACCCTCGGGCAACGCCGGAGCCTTCTGCGCGGCCTGATCGAGACCATCGGCGAGCTTGCCCGCACCCTCGTTCAGCTTCCCCGCGCCCTCGGCGAGCTTCACAGCCCCCGGCGCCAGCTCACCCGTCCCGGCAGCGAGCCGCACCGCTCCGGCGGCGAGCTTCGCCGCTCCCGGTGCGAGCACCTCAGTCCCGGCAGCGAGCTTGTCTGTCCCGCCAGCGAGCTCGTTCGCCCCGCTGGAGAGACGGTCTGTGCCGGCTGAGAGGTCTCGCGTACCTGCGGCGAGTTGACTGGCGCCGCCATTCAGTGTGTCGGCGCCCGTCTTGAGCTTTCCGAGTCCGGTGACCAGATCGTTGCCTCCGGCAGCGAGTTCGTCCAACCCCGCCGCGAGCTTGGCCGTTCCCCCACGCAGGGTCTTCTGCATGGGATCAGCCTCGCCGATGCTGCTGTCAAGTCGTTGCAGACCGGCTCGCGCACCCGCCAAAGCCTCCTTCTGCGAACTCGGCAATGCTGGCGGCGAGGCCGGCCCGTCGAGGATGGCGCGCGCTGTCCCGAGCTTCCTTAGCTCCGGGACGACCGCGGGCGATGTCGGGGCCAGCGCCGTGAGTTGACCGATGGCGCTGTCGATCTGACCGAGGGCAGCGACCCGCAGACTCTCCGCACCATCGATGGCGTCCATGAGGGTCGGACTTTCCGTTCCCGGCTTGAGCGCCAGCTGGGCCTGGGCCAGGCCCCCATCGAGCTCGGCGACCCCAGCGCGCAGCTGTGCCACCCCGTCCAACAGAGCTGGTGCCTTACGCTGAGCTTCGCCGAGACCGTTCGCCAGCTCGCTCGCGCCTCCGGCCAGCCGGCCTGCTCCGGAGTTCAGCTTCCGGGCACCCGTGTTCAGTTCTCCAGCGCCGCCGGCCAACTGATTCGCGCCGGCGTTGAGCTGCTGGGCTCCGGAATTCAGCTCACCGGCTCCGCCGGCCAACTGACCCGCTCCCGCGTTGAGCTGCTGGGCTCCGGAGTTGAGCTCACCGGCTCCGCCGCTGAGCTTGTTCGCGCCGGCGGACAGCTCCCCTGTTCCCGACCGCAGCTGCCCCGCGCCGTCATCGAGCTGCAGGATGCCGGCGACGAGCTCCTCGGCCCCATCGCGGATCTTCAGCAGATTCTGGTCGATCTTCGCCGCACCCTCGGTGAGGTCCACACCGGATTCCGCACCTCCCTTGTAGCTGGCTGCCCCTCCGGAGAAGGACGGGCTCTCCAGCGGGTTGACGGGCAGCACGGACATGTTCGCCTCGGGGATGATCCCGTCGGTGATCTCGGCCGTATAGCCGAAGGTCGTGCGGTCCGAACCGATCGGCGGGAAGAGCGTCATCGTGAACGACAGCAAGGTGCCGCCCTTGCCGTCACCGGCCGCATTCGCCTGTTCGCTCTGCACATCGGTGAAGTTCGACGGCAGCACGGTCGACATCGACCCCACGAGAGGAACGACCACCGCCATCGTGCGGGTCTGCTCATTGCCCTCGCCGTCGGTGTACGTGACCTCCTGCTGCTCACCGGTCATGTTCCGCACCGAGTAGGTGACCTCGAGGGTGCCGTCCTTGCCGACGACATCACCGGGCTTCACCTTCTCGCCGTCGAGGCGATACTCGGCGCGGACATCGACCGGCAGGTCACCGTCGTAGTCCGCGACGCTGCGATACGCCTTCTCTCCCTTGACCGAGGTGGAGATGCGCTGCTTGCCGTCGCGCACCGAAGGACCGCCGAAACCGTTGAGGTTCCGCAGGCCGTCGGTCGACACCGGATTCTCGATGTCGACCGAGCCATCGCCCGTGACGATCAGCTGATCGTAGATCCGCTGGCTCGACACCGTGCCCGTGGCCGACAGCTTCGCGTCGACCGTCTCGGTATTGGTGATCGAGACATCGCCCTTCACACCCGTCGCGGCGGCCGATGCCACCATGGGGGCCTGCGTCGCCAGAACCAGGCATCCGCTCACCGCCGCCAATGTCGCGACGGCGGCCTTGCGCTGCCTCCTCATCAGACCAGCTCCCTCTCGGGTGCCGCCGCGTGACGGCTGCGCTGCGGACGGTCGACGCACAAGGCGGTGACCACCAGCCCCACCACGACCGCCAGCACCAGGCTCGTCATCGTGGAGACCGACTCGGTGGCGAACAACGGCGGATTGTCGGCGAAGACGTGCTCGTAGGCACCGGCGAAACCGGCTCCGCCCAACAACACGGCCCAGAGCGGCAACCTGCCGCCGGCGACGATGGAGACCGCCGTCAAGGCGAGCACCGCGACACCGATGACCAGAGCGCGGCCGACAGCCGTGTCCGGCAGGATCGCGACCCGCACCGCGTACCCGATCCAGGCCACAGCGAGGCCGACGGCGAATGCGGCAGTGCGGGCTCCGAGCCCGTGATCGGGGACCAGCGCTACGACGGCGCCGAGGCCTATCCCGAGGATGGCGACGAAGGTGATGCCGAGGTCCAGTCCCTCGCCCAACATCACGAAGACCGCCGCTGCTACCGCCAAGAGGGCACCAGCGACCCATTCTCCCTTATTCATATTGTGATTCCGGATCCGCGAATGAGGGGGCGATCCGGATCTCCCTTCTACTCGACGTGAATCAGATCACATCGGGCAGGGTTTGGGAATCGCCCGGACGCCCCTACAGCGGCACTTCACCGAAATGCAATACGCCGAGCCCGGAACGGAGCGATGGCTCAGTGTCCGGCCTCGTGCCAGCTGCGACCGTGGCCGACCGACACGTCCAACGGCACCGACAGGCTGGCGGCCGAGGCCATCTGCTCGCGTACGAGACTCTCGACGCGCTCCTCCTCGCCCCGAGCGACGTCCAGCACCAGTTCGTCGTGCACTTGGAGCAGCATCCGCGATCGCAGTCCGGCATCGGTCAAGGCCGCCTCGACACCGAGCATCGCCACCTTGATGATGTCCGCGGCGGAGCCCTGGATCGGCGCGTTCAAGGCCATGCGCTCCGCCATCTCCCGGCGTTGCCGGTTGTCGCTCTGCAAGTCCGGCAGATAGCGGCGTCGGCCCATGATCGTCTCGGTGAAACCGGTCTGCCGTGCCTCGTCGACGATGCCGGCGAGGTAGTCGCGCACGCCGCCGAAGGTCTGGAAGTAGTCGTCCATCAAGAGCTGCGCCTCACCCGGCGTGATGCCCAGCTGCTGGCCCAGGCCGTAGGAGGAGAGACCGTAGGCGAGCCCGTAGTTCATCGCCTTGATACGTGCCCGCAGTCCCCCGTCGATGTCGCCGGGATCGCGGTCGAAGACCTTGGCGGCCATGACGGTGTGGAAGTCGTGCCCGGACTTGAAGGCCTCGATCAGGTCGGCATCCTCGGACAGGTGCGCCATGATCCGCATCTCGATCTGGCTGTAGTCGGCGGTCAGGAGGGCCTCGTAGCCCTCCCCCACGACGAAGGCCTCGCGGATGCGGCGCCCCGATTCGGTACGGATCGGGATGTTCTGCAGATTCGGGTCGGCCGAGCTGAGGCGTCCGGTCGCCGCGATGGTCTGGTAGTAGGTGGTGTGGATGCGTCCATCGGGCTGCACCGTCTTCTGCAGTCCCTCGACGGTCTGGCGCAGCCGGGTGACATCTCGATGGGCGAGCAGATGCTCCAGGAAGGGATGCTCGGTCTTGGCGTAGAGCGATTGCAGCGCATCGGCGTCGGTGGTGTACCCCGTCTTGGTGCGCTTGGTCTTGGGCATCTCGAGCTCGTCGAAGAGCACCACCTGCAGCTGCTTGGGCGATCCGAGATTGACCTCGCGGCCGATGACCGCATAGGCATCCTGTGCCGCGGCCACCATGCGATCGGTGAACTCGGCATGCAGGGCATCGAGATGTGCACCGTCGACCGCGATACCGCGCGACTCCATCCGGCGCAACACCTCGATCAGCGGGAGCTCGACATCGTCGAAGAGCTCGAGAGCACCGTGCTGCTCGACCTGCGGCCGCAGCTCCGTCCAGAGGTCCAGCGCCGCGCGCGCCCGCTGCGCGGCGGCGTCCGCGCCCGCGGTGTCGTCGTCGAAGGCGAGCTGCCCGGAATCGTCGCTGACGGCGATCTCACGATGCAGGTACCGGACCGACAGATCGGCGAGATCATAGGAACGCTGATCCGGTCGCACCAGATACGCCGCCAGAGCGGTATCGGCACGCAACCCGGTCGTCTCCCAGCCCTGCGCGAGCAGCGCGTGGAACTGACCCTTGGCATCGTGCATGACGAGCCCGCGATCCACGTCGGCCAACCACCCGGCGATGGCGGCATCGTCGTCGGGAGTGAGCCGGTCGATCGAGACCCACAGGGAGTGGCCGTCTCCCGTGGCCACCGCCAGCGTGTCCGCCCGCGCGCCGCTGGGGCGCAGCACGCCGCCGACGTCGACACCGACCTCGACACCCGGAGGGGCGTGCTCGGCGAGCCACGCCTCCACCTCGCCGGGACCGGGAAGGGTCAGCTCGAGGTCGAGCGTCGCACCTGAGGCGGACTCGTCGCCGCCGCCGAGGTAGTCGAACAACCGCTCGCGCAGGGCCGAGAACTCCAGCGCATCGAAGACGCGGTGGATGGCGTCGCGATTCCACTCATTGGTGAAGCCCAGCTCCGCTGGCGCCGCGGACAACTCCAGATCGCGGACCAGCGCGTTGAGCCGCCGGTTGCGCACGACATCGTCGAGATGGTCACGTAACGACTGCCCCGCCTTGCCGCCGATGGAGTCGACATCGGCGATGATGCCGTCGAGCCCGTTGTGGGCGGTGATCCACTTGGCCGCGGTCTTGGGGCCCACCCCAGGGACACCGGGAAGGTTGTCGCTCGTCTCCCCCACCAGCGCGGCGAGATCGGGATACCGGCCCGGCGGCACGCCGTATTTCTCCTCGACCGACGCCGGGGTCATCCGAGACAGGTCCGACACCCCGCGCTTGGGATAGAGCACCGTGGTTCGGGAGGTCACGAGCTGCAGGGCATCGCGATCGCCCGTGCAGATCAACACCTCCATCCCGGCATCCTCGGCCTCCCGCGACAGCGTGGCGATGATGTCATCGGCCTCGAAGCCGGGCTTCTCCAGATAGGTGATGCTCAGCGCGTCGAGCACCTCCTTGATGAGCTCGACCTGCCCCTTGAACTCCTGTGGCGAGGCCGACCGATTGGCCTTGTACTCGGCGTACTCCTCGGTACGGAAGGACGCGCGGGAGACGTCGAAGGCGACGGCCACATGCGTCGGCTGTTCATCGCGCAGCACGTTGATGAGCATCGAGGTGAAGCCGAACACCGCATTGGTGCTCTGCCCCGTGGTGGTCGAGAAGTTCTCCACCGGCAGCGCGAAGAAGGCGCGGTAGGCGACAGAATGGCCGTCGATCAATAGCAGTCGGTCCACATCGAACACCCTAGTGGTCGGGGCCGACAGCACAGCCCGAGGTCAGTTGAGCGCGGCCTCCTGGCGGCGCCGCAGCGTGCGACGGACCGCCAACAGCCGGCCGTTGCCGCGGGCGTGCGCGATCCTGTCGTCGAGGCGAGCACGCAGTCGGCTCGTCTGCACGCCGCGCAGCACCGCCAGCTGGTTGAAGCCCACCTTCGTGAAGTAGCGATTGGTCTCACGCGCCTGCACCGGCACACTCGCCACGACGATCTCGCAGCCGTTCTCCTCCGCGTGCGCGGCCATCGCCGACAACAGCAGGCGGGCCACCGACCGCCGCCGGTACTCCGGGCGGACGTGGACATCGGTGACGATCAGCATGCCCGCGCGACTGATCGGCGACACCGTCGCGAGATCGCCGACGACGACGCCCACGACGCGATCATCGTCCAGTGCCACGATCATCCGACGGGCGCGGTGATCGAAGTTGTAGGCCATCGCCTCCGCGGCCTCGCTCGCGTCCGGGCGGCGCCACAGCATCTGCTGCGTGAACGCCTCGGGACCATCACCCTGCCCGGCTTCGGCACAGATCGTCCAGAGCTCGACCAAGCCCGGCGCGTCATCGAGCGTCGCATCCCGCAACGTCACTACCGCACGGCTTCCCATCGACTCGCTGACCTCCGCCTTGGCTCCCCGAACAAGGCCTTAGCGTACGCCCCGATCCCCGGCCAGGACAGTCCTATGACCCCAGAGCAAGCGGACGTGCATGTCCGAACAAAGAAATCGAACTGTTACCGCTGTCCACTGCACACTCACCCCGAATCCACCTATGCTCATGCGGAACGCGGACAGCCCGCTGTCCGTAACTGACGAGCAGGAGAACTGTGTGCAACGACGTCTGACGTCTGTGCTCGCGCTGCTAGGGGGGATGCTCTTCCTTGCCACCGGCGCCGCGAGCGGATCTGCGTTATCAACGCTTCCCAGCGAATCGGAGGGACAGAACACCATCACCGTCCGCGTGGTCGACTCACGCGACGAAGCCGACAACGACCCCGTCGCCGATGTCGACGTCGAGGTCGCCAAGGACGACGGGAGCTTCGAGGAGACCGGCACCACCGACGCCGATGGACAGGCAGTCGTGGAGATCCCGGCCAACGGCAAGTACACGGTCGAGCTCGATGAGGACACACTCCCCTCGGGCGCGGAGCTCGAGGACGGCCGCTCGACGCTGGAGGTGCAGATCCTCACCAGCGGCAACCGTGCCGTCCAGTTCAATATCGGCGACGAAGCGAAGAGCGGACCCGGCCTGGGCAAGCAGTTGGTCAACGGACTCACCTCGGGGGTGAAGTTCGGCGCCATCATCGGCCTCGCCGCACTCGGGCTGTCGCTCATCTTCGGCACCACGGGGCTGACCAACTTCGCGCACGGTGAGCTCATCACCCTGGGCGCGGTGCTGACGCTCTTCCTCAACCGTGGCTTGGGCCTTCCCGTGGTGGTCGCGGGATTCGGCGCCGTGGTTCTCGCGGGGCTCTTCGGCTGGGGACAGGATCGTGCTCTCTGGAGACCGCTGCGCAATCGCGGTACCGGGCTCGTCGCGATGATGATCGTGAGCATCGGCTTCGCGATCCTGTTGCGCTATCTGTTCCAGTACGTCATCGGTGGGCGCACGCAGCCGCTGACCCAGTACGTCACCCAGTCGCGCATCTCCCTCGGACCGGTCTCCATGACCCCGAAGGAGATCTTCATCGTGATCGTCTCCTTCACCGTCATCGCACTCACCTGCCTCGTGCTCATGAAGACCCGGCTCGGCAAGGCGACCCGGGCCGTGTCGGACAATCCGGCACTCGCGGCCTCCTCGGGCATGCGCGTCGACGGAGTCGTCACCACCGTCTGGATCCTCGGCACCGGACTCACCGGCCTCGCCGGCGTCATGCTCGCCCTGGATCAACAGGTCATGTTCCGGATGGGCTTCAACCTGCTCCTGCTCGTCTTCGCCGCGGTCTGCCTCGGCGGACTCGGCACCATCTGGGGAGCACTGCTCGGCAGCCTCATCATCGGCATCCTCGTCGAGGTGTCGCCGGTGCTGGGCATGCCGGCAGAGCTCAAACCGGTGGGCGCGCTCATCGCGCTCATTCTCATCTTGCTGCTGAGACCGCAAGGCATCCTCGGCCGCACCGAGCGGATCGGATAAGGGGGACGACATGGACTGGGGATATGTCTTCGAGTTCGCCACCACGCAGGCCCTGGGGCCCACGGCCGTGGTGTACGCGCTGGCCGCGATCGGCCTCAACATCCACTTCGGCTACACGGGCCTGTTGAACTTCGGCCAGGCCGGATTCATGGCCGTCGGAGCCTACGGCACGGCCACGAGCGTGGCGACCTTCGGACTGCCGCTCTGGGGCGGACTGCTCGTCGGACTCCTGGCGACCGTCGTGCTCGCACTCGTCCTGGGCGTCCCGACGCTGCGGTTGCGTGCCGACTACCTGGCCATCGCGACGATCGCGTCCGCGGAGATCCTCCGTCGGATCTTCCAATCGGTGACCTTCTCGGACACCTTCGGCGGCAGCACCGGCCTGAGCGGCTTCGCCCGCGACTTCTACGCCGTGAACCCGTACACCGGGACCCTCGACCTGGGGTTCATCAGCTTCCGCAACACGACGGCGTGGGTGCTGACGGTCGGCTGGGGGCTCGTCCTCCTGTCGTGCCTCATCGTCTGGGCGGCCACCAAGAGCCCGTGGGGACGCGTCCTGAAGTCGATCCGCGAGGACGAGGACGCCGTGCGATCGCTCGGCAAGAACGTCTACTGGTACAAGATGCAGGCACTCATCCTCGGAGGCCTGTTCGGCGGCCTGGCCGGCATCGTGCTGATCCTGAGCCAGTCCGCGGCCGTGCCGACCGACTTCGCCACCAACACGACCTTCTTCGCGTGGGCGTGTCTCCTGCTCGGGGGCGCCGCTCGCGTCTGGGGTCCGGTCATCGGGGCGATCATCTTCTGGTTCCTGCTGAACTTCCTCGGGGAGCTCTTCTCGCAGATGACCCGCGGCGCGGATCCGATTCTGCCCACCTGGCTCATGACCGAGACCCAGGCGAGCCTCATCCGCTTCATCATCCTGGGACTGGGGCTCATGTTGTTGATGATCTTCCGGCCACAGGGAATCTTCGGCGACCGAAGGGAGCTGGCGATCGATGCCCGCTGACACCAACGCCACCACCGGGCCCACGGCCCTGCAGGGCCTGGCCACCGAGCCGGGCGTACCGAAGCCCGATCCGATCCTGGTCGGCGACAAGATCAAGCGCAGTTTCGGTGGTCTGACCGCCGTGGACGTCGGGCACATCGAGATCCAGCGCGGCGCCATCACGGCCCTCATCGGGCCCAACGGCGCCGGCAAGACCACGCTGTTCAACCTGCTGACCGGCTTCGACAAGCCGGACTCGGGCACGTGGTCCTTCAACGATCAGTCGCTCAGCGGTGTGCCGGCCTTCAAGGTCGCTCGTCGCGGCATGGTCCGCACCTTCCAGCTGACCAAGGTCCTCGCGAAGCTCACGGTGATCGAGAACATGCGGCTGGGCGCCACGGGGCAGCGTGGGGAGAAGTTCCTCAGCGCGCTGTTCCGTCCGCTGTGGAGGGGCCAGGAGGACGACATCACCCGGCGGGCCGATGACCTGCTCGCACGATTCAAGCTCGACACGAAGCGCGAGGACTTCGCCGGTTCACTGTCCGGTGGCCAGCGCAAGCTGTTGGAGATGGCTCGTGCGCTGATGGTCGATCCTGAGCTGGTCATGCTCGACGAGCCGATGGCCGGGGTCAACCCGGCGCTCAAGCAGTCACTCCTCGGACATGTGAAGTCACTGCGCGAGGACGGCAGGACCGTGCTCTTCGTCGAGCACGACATGGACATGGTCCGCGACATCTCCGACTGGGTCATCGTGATGGCCCAGGGCGAGATCGTCGCCGAGGGCACTCCAGCCCAGGTGATGGCCGACGAACGTGTCATCGATGCCTATCTCGGCGCCCACCACGACACCGACCTGACCGAGCTGGACAAGGAGGCCGTGCAGGCCGAGGCCGAGGCAGAGCTCGATCAGGAAGAGGAGGTGAAGAAGGATGACTGACACCGACGCTCTCGCGATCGAACGCGAGAAGCATCTGACCGGCGCCGAGGACGCCGTACTGCGCGCCGATGATCTGACCGCCGGCTACCTGCCGGGCGTCAACATCCTCAACGGGGCGGACCTGTACTGCCAGCGCGGGGAGCTCGTCGGCATCATCGGTCCGAACGGCGCCGGAAAGTCCACGCTGCTCAAAGCGCTTTTCGGCCTGGTCAAGGTCCACAGCGGCACGGTGAAGCTCGACGGCCAGGACATCACGAATCAGCGTGCCGACCAACTGGTCTCTAAGGGGATCGGCTTCGTCCCGCAGACGAACAATGTGTTCCCGAGCCTGACGATCGAGGAGAACCTCGAGATGGGGTGCTATCAGGCGCCCCGCCGGTTCACGGAACGCTTCGAGTTCGTGACCGACCTGTTCCCCCGGCTCGGGGAGCGTCGCAAGCAACGGGCGGGATCGCTCTCCGGTGGTGAGCGACAGATGGTGGCGATGGGTCGCGCCCTCATGATGGACCCGTCGGTGCTCCTCCTCGACGAGCCCTCGGCGGGCCTCTCCCCCGTCCTGCAGGACGAGGTCTTCGTGCAGACGCGCACGATCAACAAGGCCGGCGTCTCGGTCATCATGGTCGAGCAGAATGCTCGCCGATGCCTGCAGATCTGCGACCGGGGCTATGTGCTCGATCAGGGCCGCAATGCCTACAGCGGACGCGGTCGCGAGCTGGCGAACGATCCGAAGGTGATCGAGCTCTACCTCGGCACCCTCGGCGCCAAGGCCGACTGACCCGCACCGGCAGAGGGGCTGGACCGTCATGGTCCAGCCCCTCTGTCAGGTCCCGGCCCCGCGAACACACGAGAGCCCCGGCCGATCGGCCGGGGCTCTCGCTACCTCAGACGGTGCCGGGTGCCTCAGATCTCTCCGAGGATGTAGTCCAGCGGGCTGTGGTTGTTGTTGGCGCCGTACTCGTAGACGCCGATGGTGGCGGCCGTCGGGCTACCGGTGTCACCGAGCTCGATCGGACCGGATGCGCCGTCGTAGTCGATGTCCTCGCCGTTCTCGAGCAGCTCCTTGCAGTCGGCGAAGGTCTCGCACTTGGTGCCGTCCTTGGTCACCTCGATGATGTGCTCGGCGATGTCGGTGCCGGCATCGGAGTCGGCGGCGATCGCGGCGAGCGCCGAGACGATCACGGCGTCATAGGACTCCGCCGAGTAGGTGAAGTCGTTCAGGTCCGGGTCGATCTCCAGCAGGCGGTTGCGGAAGTCATCCGACAGCTCGGGGCCGGGCATGGTCGCCTTGACGCCCTCGAGCGTGCCCTCGGGGAACTCACCCTCGTAGTTGGCGATGTTGCCATCGACGAAGTAGATCTGGACATCCGCCGGACCGACACCCGCGGAGACCATCTCGGGGATGATGCGCTTGGCCTCGTCGAAGGAGATCAACGCGACCGCGTCCGCACCGGCATCGGCGATCTGCTGGATCTCGGTGCCGAAGGTGGTGGCATTGGGGTCGAAGGGCACGGCCGCGTCGACGGTGCCGCCGCTCTGCTCGAAGACCTCCGAGACCACCTCCGAGAGCGCGTCGCCGTAGTCGTCCTGACGCGACAGGATGGCCAGATTGCTGTGCCCGTCGCTCGCCGCCAGATTGGCCAGCACATTGCCCTGCAGGACGTCCGAGGGTGCCGTGCGGAAGTACAGACCGTCGTCGTCGACCTCGTCGAAATCCGGTGAGGTGTTGGCCGGAGAGAACTGGACGACGCCCGAGCCGGTGATCTGGTCGAGCACCGTCATCGAGATCGCCGAAGCCGCGGCGCCGATGATGACATCGGTGTTCTTGCTCAACAGGTTGTCGACCTCGCCCGGGGCGATATTGGGCTCGCCGTCGCCGGAGTCGGCGCGCTCGTGGACGACCTCCTCGCCGAGGACGCCACCGGCCTCGTTGATCTCCTGGACCGCGAGATCGACACCCGCGAACTCCGGGGGGCCGAGGAACGAGAGGCTGCCGGTCTGGGGAAGCAGCGAGCCGATGGTGAGGACACCGTCGGCTTCGACCGAAGAGCCGCCGCCTGAGTCGCCGTCGGCGCTGTCGTCATCGCCGCCGCAGGCCGCGAGCACCAGGGCGCCTGCCGACGCCACAGCCGCGAGGCGGAGTGTCTTGCTCGTGCGCTTCATCAATCCTCCGATAGGTCGTTCGTCACCCGGGGGGTCCCGGACGTGATTGCAGAGGACTCTAATCGCCAAATGTGACGTTCGGCGCACTGTGAGGTATTTCAGGTGTTTCGTAGCCAAGTTGTAACTCGCGGTCACCCGCGCAACGAGGGTCCGTGCTCGATCACGGCCTCGGCGACCTCGCGCATCGAGGTGCGGACGTCCATCGCCGTCTTCTGGATCCAGCGGAATGCCTCGGGCTCACTGACCGACAGAGCCTCCTGCAGTATCGACTTGGCGCGCTCGACCGCCTTGCGGGTGGCGAGCTGCTCGGTGAGATCGTCGACCTCGCTCTCCAGCAGCCGGATCTCGGCGAATCTGCTGCGGGCCATCTCGATGGCGGGCACGAGGTCGGCGGCGGTGAACGGCTTGACGAGGTACGCCATCGCACCGGCCTCGCGGGCACGTTCGACGAGCTCACGCTGGCTGAAGGCCGTGAGCATGACGACGGGTGCGAGGCGGGCACGGGCGATCTGCGAGGCCGCGGCGATGCCGTCGAGTTTCGGCATCTTGACATCCATGACGACCAGATCGGGGCGGTGCTGCGAGGTGAGGGCGATCGCCTGCTCACCATCGGCTGCCTGGGCGACGACGTCGTAGCCGGCTTCGGCGAGCATCTCGGCCAAATCCATCCGGATCAGTGCCTCGTCCTCGGCGATGACGACGCGCGGGGTCGGGCGCGGGGGCGTAGAGGTCACCCCGTAAGGTTATCGGGCGCGCTGTCGCAGGAGCCGGGTTGGCGGAATGGTAGACGCGATGGTCTCAAAAACCATTGTCCGAAAGGGCGTGCGGGTTCGAGTCCCGCACCCGGCACCGCCGCGTAGTCGAACTCGCAGAGCGAGTTGACTACGCTAGGCCCGCACCCACGGCTGAGCCCCATCCAGGCCGGCCTTCTCGTGGAGTGACAATCCCCTCAATTCTGACCCCCACGGGCTCAGCCCGGTGCCGGCTTGCCGGCTGGTGAGATCACGAGCTCGGCCGAGCCACGCCCGACCCATCTCAGTCCCCGAGACACCCCGCCCCAGCCTCACCACTTTTGCCGGGTTGTGGCCCATCCCAAGCACCGAAAAGGGCCACAACCCGGCAAAAGTTGGACCCGGAGGGTCCTGGAGGGAGTGGGTCAGTGCGGAATTTCGTCGATCTCGTAGGCGGGGACGACGTGGTTGATGGCATCGCCCATGTTGTGCACGCGCAGGGCGTTGGTCGAGCCGGGGATTCCCGGAGGGGCGCCGGCCACGATCACGACCTGCGTTCCTTCCGCACACTTGCCGATGTCGAGCAGGGCACGGTCGACCTGCAGCACCATCTGATCGGTGTGCTTGACCTCGGGCACCAGGAAGGTCTCCACACCCCAGGTGAGCGCGAGCTGGTCACGCACCTTGGCGTGCGGGGTGAAGGCGATGACCGGGATGTGCGAGCGGTAGCGCGCCATGCGGCGCGCGGAGTCGCCGCTGGTGGTGAAGGCCACCACGTACTCGGCCTCGACCGACTCGGCGACCTGTGACGCGGCCCGGCAGATGATGCCGCGCTTGGTCTTGGGCTGCCAGGTGTACTCGGCCATCCGCGGCAGGCCGTGGTCTTCGGTCGACTCCACGATCCGTGCCATGATCTTGACCGTCTGCACCGGGAACTGACCGACGCTCGTCTCCCCCGACAGCATGACCGCATCGGCGCCGTCGAGCACCGCGTTGGCCACATCGGAGGCCTCAGCGCGCGTGGGACGCGGAGCGGAGATCATCGACTCCAGCATCTGCGTCGCCACGATGACCGGCTTGGCGTTGCGACGCGCCTTCTCGATGATGGTCTTCTGCACGAGCGGGACGTCCTCGAGCGGCAACTCCACGCCGAGATCGCCGCGCGCGACCATGAAGCCGTCGAAGGCGTCCATGATCTCGTCGAGATTGGCCACGGCCTGCGGCTTCTCGATCTTGGCGATGATGGGGACGAAGACCCCTTCCTCGCGCATGATGTCGCGGACATCCTCGGCATCGGCGGCATTGCGCACGAAGGACAGCGCGATGAAGTCGACATTGGAACGCAGCGCGAAGCGCAGGTCCTCGACATCCTTCTCGCTCAGCGCCGGCACGCTCACGTTGACGCCCGGCAGGTTGATGCCCTTGTTGTTGCTGACCGGTCCGGGCACCTCGACCGTGGTGACGACATCGGTGTCGGTGACCTCGGTGGCCCGCAGGCGCACCTTGCCGTCGTCGATGAGGATCTCGTCGCCCGCGCTGACGTCGCCGGGAAGACCCTTGAAGGTCGTCGACGCGCGCTCGCGGTCGCCGACGATGTCATCGGTCGTGATGGTGAAGGTGTCACCGACCTTGAGCTCATAGGGCCCGTCCTCGAAGCGGCCGAGGCGGATCTTGGGCCCCTGCAGATCGGCGAGGACGGCGATGGCCTTGCCGGTGGCCTCAGCGGCACGACGCACGCGCTCCAGGCGCTTGAGCTGCTCGCTCTGATCGCCGTGGCTCATGTTCAGGCGGGCGACATCCATCCCCGCTATCGCGAGTTCGAGGATGCGCTCCGCGGTGTCGGTGGCGGGTCCGAGGGTGCAAACGATTTTGGCTCTACGCACTCCCTTAGTTTAGTGGCGCAGCCTTACTACTAGCGAGTCGGCCACCGGCGTGCCCGCGGCACCGATGGTGTAGCCGTCACGGAGCAAGATCACCCCGCCCCCACGTGGCCTCGATACGGCCCTCGCCCCTCGGGCCTACTCGACCACCGAGTCGCTCCTCGGTGATCGAGTAGACACGGCGAGCCCTGCGAGTTCGTGACAGTGGAGCCGTGACACCAAGGGCGTAGCCGTCACGGAGCGCGATCACCCCACCCCCACGTGGCCTCGATACGGCCCTCGTCCCTCGGGCCTACTCGACCACCGAGTTGCTCCTCGGTGATCGAGTAGGCACGGCGAGCCTCCAGCGCGGCTACGCCCCATTTTGCGCTGGCTCCATGCGAGCACGTGCCGCATCACCCCGCCCCACGTGGCCTCGATACGACCACCGGAAGGTCGGGATCAGACGGTCAGCGGGCGATCGGTGGGCTTGATCGGCCGCGGCAAGGTCGACGTGCCGTCGGTCAGATAGGCGTCGACACCGGCGGCCGCCGCACGGCCCTCGGCGATCGCCCACACGATGAGCGACTGACCGCGTCCACAGTCGCCGGCGACGAACACACCGTCGACACTCGACATGAAGTCCCCATCGCGCACGACATTGCCGCGCTCGTCCAGGTCGACGCCGAGCTGCTCGACCAGTCCCTCCGGCTCGGGACCGGTGAAGCCCATCGCGAACAGCACCAGCTGTGCCGGGATCACCCGCTCGCTGCCTTCGATCTCCTCGAAGCGGCCGTCCTTCATCTCGACCTCGGTGATCCGCAGACCCGAGACCTCGCCCTCCTCGCCGACGAACTCCTTGGTCGAGACGGCGTAGACGCGATCGCCACCCTCCTCGTGCGCCGAGGCGACGCGGTAGATCATCGGATACGTCGGCCAAGGCTGATGGTCGGGACGGTCCTCACCCGGCTGCGGCATGATCTCCAGGCTCGTCACCGAACGGGCACCCTGGCGGATCGCGGTGCCGAGGCAGTCGGCACCGGTGTCGCCGCCGCCGATGATGACGACGTCCTTGCCGGTGGCGACGATCTGGTCCTCGACCTCTTCGCCGAGCGCCACCCGATTGGCCTGCGGCAGGTAGTCCATCGCCTGATGGATGCCCTCGAACTCACGTCCCGGCGCCGGCAGGTCGCGACGGACCGTCGCGCCGATCGCCAGCACGACCGCGTCGTAGCGCTCGCGCAGCTGCGTGCCGGTGATCTTCTCACCGATCCGCACGCCGGTGCGGAACACGGTGCCCTCGCGCTGCATCTGCAGGACGCGCCGGTCGACGTGCTCCTTCTCCATCTTGAACTCCGGGATGCCGTAGCGCAGCAGCCCGCCGGGCTGGTCGTCGCGCTCGTAGACGGCGACGGTGTGACCCGATCGGGTCAACTGCTGCGCGACCGCGAGGCCCGCCGGACCCGATCCGACGACAGCCACGGTCTTGCCCGTCAGCCACTCCGGAGGCTCAGGCTTGACGTTGTTCTCGTCCCAGGCCCTGTCGATGATCGAGACCTCGACGTTCTTGATCGTGACCGGGTCGCGGTTGATGCCGACGACACACGAGGTCTCGCACGGCGCGGGGCACAACCGCCCGGTGAACTCCGGGAAGTTGTTGGTCGCGTGCAGACGCTCGATCGCATCGGACCAGTCGTCGCGCCAGACCAGGTCGTTCCACTCCGGGATCAGATTGCCCAGCGGGCAGCCCTGGTGACAGAACGGGATGCCGCAGTCCATACAGCGCCCGGCCTGCTCGGTGATGATCGGCAGGAGGGCCCGCCCAGCGCCGCCGGGGTAGACCTCTTTCCAGTCGTTCACGCGCTCCTCGACGGGGCGGCGCTCGGCCACCTGGCGCGGAGTGGTCATGAAGCCACGGGGATCAGCCACGTGCGGCCACCTCCATCATGCGTGCGGTCGTCTCTTCGTCGGTCAGTCCCTCGGCCTCGGCGGCGTCACGCGCCTCGAGGACCTTGCGGTAGTTGACCGGCATGATCTCGCGGAACCGGCCGACGGCCGTGTCCCAGTCCTTCAGCAGGGCCTCCGCGACCGGCGACCCGGTCTCCTCGGCATGTCGCTGCACCATGCCGCGCAGCCACTCGCCGGTCTCTGCGGGCACCTCGCGGACCTCGACGAGCTCGCGATTGACGAGGTCCTCGTCCAGGTCGAGCACGTAGCCCTGCCCCCCGCTCATGCCGGCCGCGACATTGCGGCCGGTGGGGCCGAGGATCACGGCGCGGCCACCGGTCATGTACTCCAAGGCGTGGTCGCCCACGCCCTCGACGACCGCGGTCGCACCCGAGTTCCGGACGCAGAACCGCTCGCCGACCTGTCCGCGCAGGAACAGCTCACCGGAGGTGGCACCGAAGCCGATGACATTGCCGGCCACGATCTGCTCCTCGGCGACATAGCCCGCGTCACGCGGTGGCCGCACGATGATCCGGCCACCCGACAGACCCTTGCCGACGTAGTCGTTGCCGTCGCCCTCGAGCCGCAGTGTGATACCGCGCGGCACGAAGGCGCCGAAGGACTGTCCGGCCGAGCCGAGGAAGGTGATGTCGATCGTGTCATCGGGGAGACCCTCGCCGCGATACCGCTTGGTCACCTCGTGACCGAGCATCGTGCCGACGGTCCGGTTGACATTGCGGATGGCGACCTGGGCGCGCACCGGCTCGCCCCGCTCGAGGGCATCGGCGCTAAGCGCGATGAGCTCGTTGTCGAGCGCCCTGTCGAGGGCGTGGTCCTGTCGCGTGGTGCAGTGCAGCGACGCGTCCTCGGGCAGCTCGGGCCGGTAGAACACCGGCGAGAGGTCCAGGCTGCTGGCCTTCCAGTGGTCGATGGCCTCACGGGTGTCGAGCGCCTCGACATGGCCGACGGCCTCGTCGATCGACCGGAAGCCGAGCGCCGCGAGGTGCTCGCGCACCTCCTGAGCGATGAACTCGAAGAAGTTCACCACGTACTCGGCCTTGCCGGAGTACTTCTCGCGCAACGCCTGGTTCTGCGTCGCAACGCCCACCGGACACGTGTCCAGATGGCACACGCGCATCATGATGCAGCCGCTCACGACGAGCGGGGCCGTCGCGAAGCCGAACTCCTCGGCGCCGAGAAGCGCCGCGATGACGACATCACGACCGGTCTTGAGCTGTCCGTCGCACTGCACGACGATGCGGTCGCGCAGACCGTTGATGAGCAGCGTCTGCTGGGTCTCGGCAAGCCCCAGCTCCCACGGCCCGCCCGCGTGCTTCAACGAGGTCAGCGGCGAGGCGCCGGTGCCGCCGTCGTGCCCGGAGATGAGCACGACATCGGCCTTGGCCTTCGACACGCCGGCCGCGACCGTGCCGACACCCACCTCGGACACCAGCTTGACGTGCACGCGCGCCGAGGGGTTGGCGTTCTTCAGGTCGTGGATCAGCTGCTTGAGGTCCTCGATCGAGTAGATGTCGTGGTGCGGCGGCGGGCTGATGAGGCCGACACCGGGCGTGGAGTGCCGCGTCGTGGCCACCCAGGGATAGACCTTCGGGCCGGGCAGCTGGCCGCCTTCGCCGGGCTTGGCTCCCTGCGCCATCTTGATCTGGATGTCGTCGGCATTCGACAGGTATTCGCTGGTGACGCCGAAGCGCCCCGACGCGACCTGCTTGATGGCCGAACGGCGCTCCGGGTCGTACAGACGCTCGGCGTCCTCGCCGCCCTCGCCGGTGTTGGACTTGCCGCCGAGGCGGTTCATCGCGATCGCCAGGGTCTCGTGCGCCTCCTGGCTGATCGAGCCGTAGCTCATCGCACCGGTCGAGAAGCGCTTGACGATCTCGCTGACCGGCTCGACCTCATCGACGGAGATGGGCGCACGCTCACCGTCCACGAAGCGGAACAGCCCGCGCAAGGTCATCAGGCGCTCGCTCTGCTCGTCGACCCGCTGCGTGTACTGCTTGAAGATGTCGTAACGGCCCGTGCGGGTGGAGTGCTGGAGCCGGAACACCGTCTCGGGGTCGAAGAGGTGCTCGGGGCCCTCCCGGCGCCACTGGTACTCGCCGCCGACCTCCAGCTGGCGGCGGTGACCGATGATGCCCTTCGTGGGATACGCCTTGAGATGACGCTCGCGCACCTCCTCGGCGAGAACGTCCAGGCCGACGCCGCCCAGCTTGCTCGCGGTGCCGGTGAAGTACCGCTCGACCACCTCGTGCGACAGGCCGACGGCCTCGAAGATCTGCGCGCCGGTGTACGAGGCGACGGTCGAGACGCCCATCTTGCTCATAACCTTCAGCACGCCCTTGCCGAGGCCGTAGGCGATATTGCGGGCGGCCGCCTCGGGCTCGACATCGTGGACGTAGACCGCCTGGCGGGCGAGGTCCTCGGCCGTCTCCAGCGCGAGATACGGATTGACCGCCGTCGCGCCGAAGCCGATCAGCAGGGCCACGTGATGGACCTCGCGGACATCGCCGGCCTCGATCAGCAGACCGGCCTGGGTGCGCAGCTTCTCGCGCACCATGTGGTGGTGCACCGCGCCCGTCAGCAGCAGCGAGGGAATCGGCGCCAGATCGGCATTGGAGTGGCGGTCCGAGAGCACGATGACACGCGCGCCCTTCTCGACGATCGCCTCCGACACCTCGGCGCAGATCTCGTCCAGACGCGCGCGCAGAGCCTCTCCCCCGCCGTGCACGTCATAGAGGCCGCGGACGACGTGCACGCTGAAGCCCGGCATGTCGCCGTCGCGGTTCATGTGCCGGATCTTCGCCAACTCGTCGTTGTCGACGACCGGGAAGGGCAGCTGCAGCATGCGGCAGCTCGCGGGGCTCGACGCGAGCAGGTTGCGCTCGGGGCCGATCGTGCCCGCGAGCGAGGTGACGACCTCCTCGCGGATCGCGTCCAGCGGCGGGTTGGTCACCTGGGCGAAGAGCTGGCTGAAGTAGTCGAAGAGCTGACGTGGACGATCCGAGAGCGCGGCGATCGGCGTGTCGGTGCCCATCGAGCCGATCGCCTCCGCCCCTGTACGGGCGATCGGCGCGATCAGCCGGCGCACCTCCTCGGCGGTGTAGCCGAAGACCTGTTGGCGACGAGCCACGGAGGCGTGCGTGTGGACGATGTGCTCGAGATCGGGCAGGTCCTCGAAGCGCACGAGTCCGGAGTACAGCCACTCGTCGTACGGGTTCTCCTGGGCCAGCTGGCCCTTGATCTCCTCGTCCTCGATCACCCGGTGCTGGTCCAGGTCGAGCAGAAACATACGGCCCGGCTCGAGCCGGCCCTTCCGGACGATCGTGGCGGGATCGAGGTCGAGCACACCGGCCTCGGAGGCCAGCACGACGAGTCCATCGTCGGTGATCCAGTAGCGACCCGGACGCAGGCCGTTGCGGTCCAGGACGGCACCGATCTGCGTGCCGTCGGTGAAGCAGATGCACGCTGGCCCGTCCCAGGGCTCCATCACGGTGGAGTGGAACTCATAGAAGGCGCGGCGCGCCGGGTCCATCTCGGCGTCGTTCTCCCACGCCTCGGGCACCATCATCATCACCGCGTGCGGCAGCGGGCGTCCACCGAGGTGAAGCAGCTCCAGCACCTCGTCGAAGGAGGCCGTATCCGAGCCCTCGGGGCTGCAGATCGGGTACAGCCGGCTGAGATCGCCGGGGATCAGGTCGCTCTCCAGCAGCGCCTCACGGGCACGCATCCAGTTGCGGTTGCCCATGGCGGTGTTGATCTCGCCGTTGTGCGCGACGTAGCGGAAGGGGTGGGCCAGCGGCCAGCTCGGGAAGGTGTTGGTGGAGAAGCGGCTGTGCACGATGGCGAGCGCGGACTCCATCCGCTCATCGAGCAGGTCGGGGAAGAACTCCTCCAGCTGCTCGGTGGTGAGCATGCCCTTGTAGACCAGCGTGCGGCTGGACAGCGATGGGAAGTAGACACCGGCCTCGTGCTGAGCACGCTTGTTCAGCGCGTACGTGAGCCGGTCGAGCCCCACTCCGGTGGGACCGGCCTCGGCCGGAGCGACGAAGCACAGCTCGAAGGCGGGCATGGCCGAGCGGGCCATCGACCCGAGGATGTCCGGCTGCGTCGGCACCTCCCGCCAGCCGAGGATGGTCAGTCCCTCCTCCGCGGCGATGCGCTCGAGGGACGCCTTGGCACCCGCGACGTCGTCGATCGGCAGGAAGGCCATGCCGGCGGCGTAGGCGCCGCGCTCGGGCAGCTCCACCGGGCTCACTGCACGCAGGAAGCGGTCAGGGGTCTGCATGAGCATGCCTGCGCCATCGCCGGTGTTGGGCTCGCCGCCGACCGCGCCGCGATGGTCGAGGTTGCGCAGCGCCGTGAGGCCCTGCGCGACGATGGTGTGACTCGCCTCGCCGGTCAAAGTCGCGACGAACGCGACACCGCAGGCGTCGTGCTCGAAGCGCGGGTCGTACAGACCCTGCGCCGGGGGAAGCGATGAGAAAATCGACATGCAGCCGTCCTCACGTCGTCTGGAACTACCTGGAAGGGCGCTGTGCTCGGTGCACTGGCACCGGGGACGACGTTGGCCACGGACAGCTTGACGATTCTACACTGCGTGGCTCCGGTGTCGAGTCGGCGCTATGACGACGAGGTGAACTCTTCGGCGAGGTCGACGACGCCGTCGGCGTCGACCTCCCCGTCATCGGGGGCGCCTATCCGCACGGTGGCCATCTCATTGTCGGACAGCTGGGCATGGATCTCCACGCTCTCGGGCCACTCGTCGATCGTCGCGGCCTCGGTGCCGGAGAGCTCCAGGTCATCGCCCTCGCCGAGCAGCGTCTCCGGGTCGGAGCTCTCGAAACGGGCGAGCTGGACGGTGGTCAGGTCCCCGCCGAGATAGGTGCACCTGACGGCGTCATCCGCGGTGCCGCCACGGGCGAGCTGAACGGTAATGCCGAGGATCTCCGCGACATCGTCCGCGACGGGGCATCCCTCCCCGACACGGGTCGACATCGCCTGCTCCATATAGTACCGCGGGAGCGACTCGCCGAAGGCGATGAGGAAGTCGATGGATTCCTGTTCGGTGACGACATTCTCCGGATTGCTGTTGCTCATCGCGTCGTTGCGCATGATGACCTCGTGGTCGCCGAAGCGGGCTCCCACCGTGACGCTGACGGCCGGCTCGCCTCCCATCGCCGACCGGAACGCCTCGTCGCCGACACCCTCCAAGGGCGCGGCCTCTCCGCCACCGACGCTGACGAGCTCGGAGAGGTCCCGGCCGTCATCGACCATGCGCACGCCGAAGCTCATCGAGTAGACGTCTCCCAGGGTGCAGCCGTCGAAGACGAGGTCGCCGATCAGCAGTGTGCTGACCGGTTCACGATCACGCGGATTGATCGAGGCGAGGGCATCCTCGGGTGCAGCCGAGCAGGCATCGAGTGCCGAGGCCGGCGGCTGGGAGGCGTCCGATGTCTGCGGGGCCGGTTCGGGCGACGCATCGTCGTCATCGCTGGACGTGTCCGCACATCCCACCAACAGTCCGGCCAGCAGCAAGACTGCTGTCGTCCCCATCACTCGACCCATCAGCGCCCCCTAGAGATTCAGAGCTTCTGACGCATCCAAGCACGCGCTCAGCCAGAGCGCACCCTCGGGAGGAGGCCGAGGTTCTGGAGCAGCGGTACGTCATCAACCTCACCGAGGGCTCATGCCGTTGATCCTCTACCGCCGGTCCGACCGAAAGGTTGACTATCTACCGCCAACCCGGACGAGAGGTTGACCAGGTACCGCCGGCCGCGGGTGTGGTCAGGGGGCGACGGAGCAGGCGGGCGCAGGAGGCAGCGGGGCGGGCACCCCGATACTCGGCATGCCGAGCCCCACGGCACCGGGGCGCACCTCGGTCTTGCCCTGACGGGCCTCCCACGCATCACCGGCGCGGGTCCGTCGCACCTCGATCGGGGCGTCGTCGGCCACCAGATAGTGCGGCGCGGCCTGCGTGACGCGGGTGATGACCATGTCGCCCGGACGGACGTCGGCATCGCCCGGCTGGAAGTGCACCAACCGGTTGTCGCGGGCCCGGCCGCTCAGCCGACGCGTCTCGGCGTCCTTGCGACCGCCGGCGTGCGCCTTGTCGGCGACCAGCAGCTCGACGACCTCACCCTCACGCTTACGGCTCTCCGCCCAGGCGACCTCGTCGACGAGCGCGGAGAGCCGCTCGTACCGCTCCTGCACGACCTCCTTGGGCAGTTGATCGGGCAGGTCGGCCGCCGGTGTGCCGGGACGCTGGGAGTACTGGAACGTGAACGCGCTGCTGAATCGCGCCTCTCGTACGACCTCCAGCGTCTGTTGGAAGTCCTCCTCCGTCTCACCGGGGAAGCCGACGATGATGTCCGTCGTGATCGCCGCATCGGGCATGGTCTCGCGCACGCGATCGAGGATGCCGAGGAACTTGCCGCGGCGGTACGAGCGGCGCATCGCCTTGAGCACCCGATCGGACCCGGACTGCAGCGGCATGTGCAGCTGCGGCATGACATTGGGCGTCTCGGCCATGGCGGCGATGACGTCATCGGTGAAGTCCTTGGGATGCGGGCTGGTGAATCGCACCCGCTCGAGGCCCTCGATCTCGCCGCACGCCCGCAGCAGCTTGGAGAACGCCTGCCGGTCGCCGAACTCGACGCCGTAGCTGTTGACATTCTGGCCCAGCAGCGTCACCTCGACGACGCCGTCCGCGACGAGCGCCTCGATCTCGGCCAGGATGTCGCCGGGACGGCGATCGCGCTCCTTGCCGCGCAGGCTGGGCACGATGCAGAACGTGCACGTGTTGTTGCAACCGACGCTGATGGACACCCAGGCGGCGAAGACCGAGTCGCGCTTGGTGGGCAGCGTGGACGGGAAGGTCTCGAGCGCGTCGAGGATCTCGACCTGCGATTCGGCCTCGATCCGCGCCCGCTCCAGCAGGACCGGCAGCGAGCCGATGTTGTGGGTACCGAACACCACGTCCACGTACGGTGCTCGACGCGTGATCGTGTCCTTGTCCTTCTGCGCGAGGCAGCCTCCCACGGCGATCTGCATGCCGGGGTTCTGTGCCTTGACGCTCGCGACGTGACCGAGATTGCCGTACAGCTTGTTGTCGGCGTTCTCGCGGACCGCACACGTGTTGAAGACGACGAGATCGGGGGTCGCTCCCGTGTCAGCCGGGGCGTAGCCGGCGGTCTCGAGGAGCCCCGACAGTCGCTCGCTGTCGTGGACGTTCATCTGGCAGCCGTAAGTACGGACCTCATACGTCTTCGCCATAACCCCGCCAGGATACGCGGCGCGGCGAGACCGGTGGCCGGCCGGGCGATGGGATGATCTTCTCCACATCTCGTGCCTCGAAGGAGTTCCGATGACCCTTCCCCCGTATCAGCACTACGGAGTCCCCCAGCAGCGACCATCGCGTCCCTGGCTGTGGGCACTGGTGGGTGCGCTGGTCGGGGCAGCCGTGACCGCCGCGGCGGGAGTCGCGATCATCATCGGCATCGGCATCTGGATGCTCGACGGCGACTACATGGTCACCGATCCCGATGTCATCGACGCGACGCGACACCCCTGCGAGGAGGTGGCGGATGCCGCACGGGACCTTCCTCGCTTCTCCGGCACCGCCGACGGTGCCGAGGCGCTCGACCGGGTCAGCACCTCCCTGGTGGACGTCACCGACGCCATCGAGGCGAGCGGGACCTCCGAGGACGCCTCCCTCGCCTGGCGGCGCGATCTCAGCGAACTCGCCGACCGCGTGGCGGACTACGCCCTGGCGGTCGCCGAGGGCGATCTCACCGCTCCGGACCTGGGAGCTTCCACCGGCCTGATCGAACGCATCGACTTCGGCGCTCCGAGCGGATGCGAGATTCCAGCAGCCCTCGCCGCCCTCGATCCCGACTACGCCGGCTACTGGTCCGAGTGGGGCTGAACGTCCCGAAACGGATACTCTGATCCGCCGAGGCCCCTATTACGTTTCGATGAACGACGGCCCTTGAGGGGCTCTGGACGTTGCGCCACACTTCCGGTTCCGATTGGCTATGGAGCATGGCTGACACTGCTCCCCCCATGGTCTCCATGCGCGGCGTCCAGAAGTGGTTCGGGCGGTTGCACGTTCTGCAGGACATCGACTTCGACGTCGCCTCCGGCGAGGTGGTCGTCGTCATCGGTCCCTCGGGGTCGGGCAAATCCACGCTCTGCCGCACGATCAACCGCCTCGAGACCATCGACGAAGGCACCATCGAGATCGACGGCAAGACCCTCCCCGAGGAAGGCAAGGCCCTCGCTGGCCTGCGCGCGGACGTCGGGATGGTGTTCCAGTCCTTCAACCTCTTCGCGCACAAGACCGTGCTCGAGAACGTGACCCTCGGCCCCATCAAGGTCCGCGGCACGAAGAAGGCCGAGGCCGAGCAGCGCGCCCACGAGCTCCTCGAGCGGGTCGGCGTCGCCAATCAGGCGTCGAAGCTCCCCGCGCAGCTCTCCGGCGGTCAACAGCAGCGTGTCGCGATCGCCCGGGCACTCGCCATGGAACCCAAGGTGATGCTCTTCGACGAGCCGACCTCGGCCCTCGACCCGGAGATGATCAAGGAGGTCCTCGACACGATGGTCGACCTCGCCGAGCGCGGCATGACGATGATCGTCGTCACCCACGAGATGGGCTTCGCCCGCACCGCGGCCAACCGGGTCGTGTTCATGTCCGACGGTCGCATCGTCGAGGAGAACACCCCCGAGCAGTTCTTCACCAACCCACAGAGCGATCGCGCCAAGGACTTCCTCGGCAAGATCCTCAAACACTGACCACGACCGCTCCGCCACAACCCCGACGGAAGGAAATCCCATGAGGTCCACCACAGCTCGCCTGGCGTCCATCGCGGCCGCCTCGATGCTGGCACTCGCCGCCTGCGGCGATGCCGGCTCGGATGACGAGACCGCGCCGGATACCGACTACGAGGTCCAGGACGTCAGCTTCGACGACGGCACCCGGATGGCCGAGCTCAACGAGCAGGGCACCGTGAAGATCGGCGTGAAGTACGACCAGCCCGGTATCGGCTTCCGCGCCGCCGGACAGGACGACCCGACCGGATTCGATCCGGAGATCGGCAAGATCGTCGCCGCGCACCTCGGCATCGAGGCCGACGACATCGAGTGGGTCGAGACGATCTCCCAGAACCGCGAGCAGTTCCTGCAGAACGGCACGGTCGACTTCGTCATCGCCTCGTACTCGATCACCGACGACCGCCGCGAGGTCGTCGGCCAGGCCGGACCGTACTACGTCACCGGCCAGGGCCTGCTCGTCCGCGAGGACGACGACTCCATCAACGGCCCCGATGACCTCGAGGGCAAGAGCGTCTGCTCGGTCACCGGCTCGACCCCGATCAAGCTCATCGAGGAGGAGTACGGTGCGGACCCGGCCGGCTTCGACACCTACTCGGAGTGTGTCGACCAGCTGCTGAGCGGCTCGGTCGATGCCGTGACCACCGACGAGGCCATCCTGCTCGGCTACGCCGCCGAGAACGAGGGTGAGCTCAAGGTCGTCGGCGAGCCGTTCTCCGAGGAGCGCTACGGCATCGGCTACAGCAAGGACGCCCCGGAGCTGTGCGAGTTCCTCAACGACACGCTGACCGATGCCTTCGACGACGGCGACTGGGAGACGGCCTTCGACGAGACGCTCGGCAAGGGCGGCGCGGACGCGGGTACCCCGCCCGAGCTCGATCCCTGCGAGTCCTGATTCCGTCACCGGCAGGCGGGGCGGGTCCCGCACCCGCCCCGCCTGCCGGTGTGACCGACCTGAAGGTGATCCATGGACTGGTTGACCGATAACTGGCTCAACATCCTGCGCGGCTTCGGCGAGACGCTGAAGCTGCTCGGGCTCTCGGGAGCCATCGCCCTCGTACTGGGCACGCTCGTCGCGCTGGCTCGGGTCTCCCCCGTGCCGATCCTGCGCGGCGTGGCCATCGCCTACGTCACGATCTTCCGCAACACGCCCCTGCTCGTGTTGATCCTCATCACCTATTACGGGCTCCCTGAGGTCGGCATCGACTTCGGCTTCTTCATCAACATCAGCCTGGCGATGGGCTTCTACACCGCGTCCTTCGTCACCGAAGCAATCCGCTCGGGCTTCAACGGGGTCCCCCTCGGCCAGGCCGAGGCTGCGCGCGCGATCGGCATGCCCTTCACCCAGTCGATGTCTCAGGTCGTCCTTCCGCAGGCCTTCCGCTTGGTCGTCCCTCCTCTGGCGAGCGTCTTCATCGCGCTCACCAAGAACACGTCGCTGGCGGCGACCTTCGGCGTCGCCGAGGCGACCTACCGCATGCGCGGGCTCTTCAATGACTACGCCTCCCAGATGATCTTCATCTTCCTGGGCATCGCCCTCGGTTACATCCTCATCGTCGCGGTCATCTCCTGGATCGCGACGGCCTTCGAACGACGATTCGCGGTGAACGGCCGATGAGCGCCTCCACAGTCCTGTACGACGCTCCCGGGCCCAAGGCGCGCGCTCGCTATCGCCTCTTCGGCATCCTCACGGTCGTCGGCGTCCTTCTCCTTCTCGCCGCCGTGATCTGGCGTCTGTGGAGCCGTGACCAGCTCACCGCCGAGAAGTGGGAGGTCTTCTATACCCCCCGCTACATCGAGTTGCTGGCGCGCGCCACCCTCGACACGCTATGGATCGCGGCCCTCTCGATCGCGGGCGCCCTCGTCTTCGGTGTGATCTTCGGCGTCGCGAAACTGTCCGATCACCTCCCCGTGCGATGGTTCGCCTGGGTGGTCGTCGAGTTCTTCCGTGCCGTTCCTTTGCTGCTGCTGATCATCTTCGTCTGGTTCTACGCCTACGACACCCGGCTCGGCACCATCGCGCCGCTGGTCATCGCGCTGATCCTCTACAACGGATCGGTGCTGGCCGAGACCTTCCGTGCCGGCATCAACGCGGTACCGAAGGGCCAGGTCGAGGCCGCCTTCGCCATCGGACTGCGCAAGTCGGCCGTGATGCGTATCGTGCAGCTGCCGCAGGCGATCAAGATCATGACCCCGGCGATCATCAGCCAGTGCATCGTGGCGTTGAAGGACACCAGCCTCGGGTACTACATCCTCGCAGCGGGTCTGACGACGACCGGCCGGGAGATCTGGCGCACCTTCGACAACCGGCTCGCCACCGCGCTGGTGCTCGCAGCGATCTACATCGTGCTGAACCTCCTGCTGACCGCTCTGGGCCGTTGGGCCGAGCGGCACATCACCGGTGCACGCCCGCCCCAGGCCCTCGCGGACAAGCCCGGCCAGCCCACCGCAGTCTGAGGAGACCTCCACCGAGGTGCCGGACGCGGCCGCGGACGGCCGGGCCGTGCCGACCGCTCCAGAACAGGAGTGACCGCAGGGTCGGTCAGCCGACGGGCGTGACCCACAGATGGATCGTGCCGCGCACCACGACCGTGCCGTCATCGCGCGTTGCGGTCACCGTGACCGGAACATCGGGGGCTCCGTCCCAGTCCGCCCCTGTGGTCTCGGCGCGACACACGAGATCACTCGTCGACTTCGCCAGGTAGTCGACCTCCATGCCCTTGGGAAGCCAACGGTGGCCTTCGGGTACCGTCGCCTCGGCCAAGAGCCCCATGGCTGCCTCGAGCCCGTTGCAGACGGCGATCGCGTGCACGGTGCCGATATGGTTCTGCACGCCCCATCGCTTGCCGACGACGACTTCGGCCTCGTGCGGGCGCATGATGGTCACCCGTGGCCGGATCGTGCGGAAGTACGGGGCTTTGAGGGCGAAGGCCAGCGAGAACAGCCGATCTCCCAACGGCAACGCTCGAACGCGCGAGTAGAGGTCGAAGGTCGATGTCATGGGCCGAGCGTAGAGCCATCCGGACCGAACTTCTCACGCGGGGCCGTACATGTTACTTCCGCGTAATCGGCTGCCTCGGGCTGGATCCACCAGCCTTGCTCGAATCCCGCTTTGCGCAATGCTCCGAGGGATCGATGATTGCGCGCATCGGGCGCCGCGAGGAAGCGTGGAGCATCCGGATACTCCACCACGAGCACCTGACGGCAGAACTCCGCGATCATCGCACCGCCGAGCCCCCGTCCGACCCGGGCGGGATCGCCGATCAGGAAGTCGAAGCAGACCGCCTCGGGATCGCGGACGCGCACCACGATGTCCTGATCGGCGGCGACGGGAAAGCTCTGAAGAAATCCCACCGGGTGCTGGTCGAGGACGGCCAGCCACATCCGGACCGGCGAGCGACCGTCGAGCCGGTCGGCCAGCACGTGGCGGGCATCCTCGATGCCCGCGAAGGCCCGCGGGAACCAACGCAGCACATGTGGTTCGTTGCGCCAGCTCACCAGAAGCGGAAGATCGGGCTCGACGAACGAACGAAACTGCCACATCGACGTCTCACTCGATGTCGTCGGCGGTCTCGTCCAGGACCTCGCGTACCACCGCGAAGGCGACCGACGAGCTATAACCCTTACGTGCCAGAAGACCCGCGAGACGCCGCGTTTGCACCGTCCGGTCAAGGCCCCGCAAGCTCGGCAATCGGCGCTCGACCAACTGGCGTGCCGCCTGGTGCTCACCGTCGGTATCGACCTCATCGTCCAGTACCGTCCGGGCGAGCTCGTCGTCGATACCCTGACGGCGCAGCTCGACAGCGAGGGCCGGCCGGGCGAGACCTTTGACCCGTTGACGCGATTCGACCCACGTCCGCGCGAAGCGCTCATCGTCGACGAGACCGACGATCTCGAGTCGATCGAGCACCGCGGTGGCCACCTCCTCGGGAACCGCCTTCTTGGCCATCGCTGTCGCCAAGTCCGCCCGGCTGCGGTCGCGATCGGTCAACCGATCGAGCGCGACCGTCCGGGCGAACTCCTCCAGTTCGGTGCCGGTCAGCCCCTCGGCCGTCCGGCGAGCCATCAGAAGTCTGCGGCCGACAGATCGCCGTCCTCGACGGGCTCGTCGACCTGAGCGCCGATGCCGAGGTTCTCCTTGATGCGCTTCTCCAGCTCATTGGCCAGGTCCGGGTTGTCGCGCAGGAAGTTACGCGAGTTCTCCTTGCCCTGCCCGAGCTGGTCGCCCTCATAGGTGTACCAGGCACCCGCCTTGCGCACGAAGCCCGCGTCGACGCCGAGGTCGATGAGGCTGCCCTCGCGGCTGATCCCCTGGCCGTACATGATGTCGAACTCGGCCTGCTTGAAGGGCGGCGCCATCTTGTTCTTGACGACCTTGACGCGCGTGCGGTTGCCGACCATGTCAGTGCCGTCCTTGAGCGTCTCGATACGGCGCACGTCCATACGCACCGACGCGTAGAACTTGAGCGCCTTGCCGCCGGTGGTGGTCTCGGGCGAACCGAACATGACGCCGATCTTCTCGCGCAGCTGGTTGATGAAGATCGCCGTGGTACCCGAGCCGTTGATGGCACCCGTCATCTTGCGCAGCGCCTGACTCATCAGCCGGGCCTGCAGACCCACGTGGCTATCGCCCATCTCACCGTCGATCTCCGCTCGTGGTACGAGCGCGGCCACCGAGTCGATGACGATGATGTCCAGGGCGCCGGAACGGATGAGCATATCGGCGATCTCGAGCGCCTGCTCCCCCGAGTCGGGCTGCGAGATCAGCAGAGCATCGGTGTCGACGCCGAGCTTACGGGCATAGTCCGGATCCAGCGCGTGCTCGGCATCGATGAACGCCGCGACACCGCCCGCGCGCTGAGCATTGGCGACGGCGTGCAGGGCGACCGTGGTCTTACCCGAGGACTCCGGGCCGTAGACCTCCACGATCCGGCCACGCGGCAGACCACCGATGCCGAGGGCGACGTCGAGCGCGACGGCACCGGTCGGGATCACCTCGATGGGGGCCTTGGTGCGGTCACCCAGGCGCATGACCGCGCCATTGCCGTACGAGCGAGAGATCTGGGCGATCGCGTTGTCGAGAGCTTTGTCCTTGTCGCCTTCGGCGCCGACGGGGGCCTTGGACGCGGTGTTCTTGGCCATGAGGCGGGTCCTGTTCTGTGTCGTGGGTGGCGGGCCATCTTCGACGGTAGAAGAACCCACTGACATTCGTGAGCCTCATCGACTCGTCTGTGGATGACGGTTCTTCCTCGTCCAGCCTGTGGATCACAGTCTAGGCGAACACGTGTTCGATCGCGCGCGACACGCCGTCAGGCCACGAAGACGCAGAAGGGATGCCCCTCGGGATCGGCGTAGACGCGCAGCGGCTCCTCGGGATCGTCACTCCGGTCGAGCAGAAGCTCGGCCCGCAAGGCGAGCAGACGATCGTGCTCGGCGTCGAGTTCAGCGACATCCTCGACCGTCAGGTCGAGGTGGATCTGCTGCGGTACCGTGCCATCCGGCCACGTGGCGCGTGTCAGCTGCTCGACCCGCTGGAAGGCGAGCCCAGGGCCGCCGTCCGGATGACGGAGGACCACCCACTCGGGCCGTGGGCCGGAGTCCGCGTCACCGGAGCGGTAACGCCAGCCGAGCACCTCGCGCCAGAACTCCGCGAGACCCCGCGGGTCCGTCGCGTCCAGGACCGTCTGCCGCAGTCGCAACGCGACTCACCGCTCCGAGGCCGGCAGCTCGAGAACGGCATGGACGGCGCGCCAGACGCGCTGCGGCGGCACCCCGGCATCGAGCGCCTCGTCGACGGTGCGGTCGCCCAACGCGGCGATCGACTGCTGTGAGGCCCAGGAGGCCGAGTACGCGCTGCCGAGGTGCTGGTCCATCCGCGCCCAGAACTCGCTGTGGCGCATCAGGCGGCCGAGACCTCGACCTTGCTCGGAGCGATGCTGGAGACCGTGGCCAGCTCGGCGGCCTCCTCGACCTCCATCAGGGAGCTGACGTCCAGCAGGACCTTGCTGAGCGGCACGTCCAGGGCGGTGGCCAAAGCGGCGAGCAGCTCCGAACTGGGCTCCTTCTGGCCGCGTTCGACCTCCGAGATATAGCCCAGACTCACCCGTGCTCGCGCCGAGACATCGCGCAGCGTGAGGCCCTGCGCCAGCCGGCGCGCGCGGAGCACTTCGCCGACGAGCTGTCGCATCGTGGTCATGGGCTCCTCCTGACGTGGTCTTCGCCTGTGGTCAACGCGGACCGGAACCCGCTTGTTCCCTCAGCCTAGCGCCCAGCAGTGACAGCGCCGCGTCCACCGCCCCGGAACGGACCTGTGTCCGATCGCCGGAGAGATGGAGCTCCTCGGCGACCGCGACATCATCGGGCCCCGCCACGGCTACGAAGACCGTGCCCTGTGCACGACCCTCGGAGGGCCCGGGACCTGCCACGCCGGTCGTGCTCACGCCCCAGTCGGCGTCGAACTCGCGACGGGCCCCCGCGGCGAGAGCGGTCGCGACCTCCGCGCACACCGTGCCGCGCTCCGCGATCAGCTCGGGGGGAACGTCGAGCAGCGCGGACTTCATCTCCGGCTGATAGGCGACGATCCCTCCACGGACGACCTCCGACGCGCCGGGAGGATCGACCAGCGCGGCGCACACCAGGCCACCGGTCAGGGACTCGGCGGTGGCAACGTGCTGGCCGGCCGCGGTCAGCGACGCGACGATCTCCTCGGCCTTCACCGTGCCGGCGTCCTGGAGAGCCGACGTGCCTCGACGACGTACTGCACGCCGGTGACGACCGTGACGACCACCGTGGCGGCCATCACACCGTGCGTCACCCACCGGAGCAGATCCGAGACGAGGTTGTCCCAGAGCTCGAAGGGCAGCAGATATCCAGCGATGGCGAAGGCCTGCAGGACGGTCTTGAGCTTGCCGCCACGGCTCGCGGGCATCACCACGCCCCGTCGGACCATGAAGAACCTCATGACGGTGATACCCCACTCGCGCACGAGCATGAGGATCGTGACCGTCCAGAACAGCCAGTGGTCGAAGATGATCGCCAGTCCGACGAAGGCCATGCCGGTGAGGGCCTTGTCGGCGATCGGGTCGGCGATCTTGCCGAAATCGGTGATCAGGCCGTGCTTGCGCGCCAGATCGCCGTCGATCTTGTCGGTCGCCATCAGCAGGACGAAGGCGACCCACGACCAGACGCGCAGCCACTCGTCCTGCCCGCCGTCGATGAGCAGCAGCCAGCCGAACAGCGGGACGCCGAGGATCCGGATCACCGTCAACACGTTCGCGATGTTGAGGTTGCTCGGAGCAGCGTCCTTCTCGGTCATGGTGTTCAGTATGGAGCACGCCGGAAGCCCTCAACCGGCCCGCCCTCGGACTCCCCACCGATCTAGGGCACGGCGCGGTGGATAGGCGTCCATTCCCCGCTGGCCGCGGTGGGACAGCGTCCATCTGATCCTCGGGGAAGGACGCTCACCCACCGCTCGCCGTCGAGGACGGACGCCTACTCACCGCCCAGGGGGCTCAGCCGGCCTGGATGCTGGCGAGCATGTCGGGGAGGTCATCGGGCCTGACGAGCACGTCACGGGCCTTGGAGCCCTCGCTCGGCCCGACCACACCGCGGCTCTCCAGGATGTCCATCAGACGACCCGCCTTGGCGAATCCCACACGCAGCTTGCGCTGCAGCATCGAGGTGGAGCCGAACTGCGTGTTGACCACCAGCTCGACCGCCTGCAGCACCAGATCCATGTCGTCGCCGATGTCATCGTCGAGCTCCCGCTTGGCCTGCTGCGGAGCCGTGACATCCTCGCGATACGAGGGCTTCAGCTGCTCCTTGCAGTGCTCGACCAGCGTCTGGATCTCACTCTCGTTGATCCAGGCCCCCTGCATGCGCATCGCCTTGTTAGCGCCCATCGGCAGGAACAGGCCATCGCCCTGGCCGACGAGCTTCTCGGCTCCTGGCTGGTCGAGGATGACCCGGCTGTCGGCCAGCGAGCTCGTGGCGAATGCCAGCCGGCTCGGGACATTGGCCTTGATCAGGCCGGTCACGACGTCCACGCTGGGGCGCTGGGTGGCCAGCACGAGGTGGATGCCCGCGGCACGCGCCAGCTGGGTGATGCGCACGATCGCGTCCTCGACGTCGCGGGGGGCGACCATCATGAGGTCCGCGAGCTCGTCGACCACGACGAGGAGGTACGGATAGGGCGCGAGCACCCGCTCGCTGCCCGGCGGCGGCTGCAGCTTGCCCGACGAGACGGCCTTGTTGAAGTCGTCGATGTGCCGGTAGCCGAAGGCCGCGAGATCGTCGTATCGCAGATCCATCTCCCGGACGACCCATTGCAGGGCCTCGGCCGCCTTCTTCGGATTGGTGATGATCGGCGTGATGAGATGCGGGATGCCCTCATAGGCCGTCAACTCGACGCGCTTGGGGTCGACGAGGATCATCCGGACCTCGTCGGGCGTCGCCCGCATCAGCAGCGAGCTGATCATCGAGTTGACGAAGCTTGACTTACCCGAGCCCGTGGCACCCGCGACCAGCATGTGGGGCATCTTGGCGAGATTCGCCAGCACGAAGCCGCCTTCAACGTCCTTGCCGAGACCGATGACCATCGGGTGGTGGTCGCCGCGTGCCTTGCTCGACCGGAGGACATCGCCGAGCGAGACCATCTCCTTGTCGACATTCGGGATCTCGATGCCGATCGCCGACTTGCCCGGGATGGGGCTGAGTATACGCACCTCATTGGAGGCCACGGCGTACGAGATGTTCTTGCTGAGGGCGGTGACCTTCTCGACCTTGACGGCCGGGCCGAGCTCGACCTCGTAGCGGGTGACCGTCGGTCCGCGCGTGTACCCGGTGACGGTGGCGTCGATCTTGAACTGCTCGAGCACCTCGGTGAGCCGGTCGACCACGGCATCGGACGCCGAGGTGCGCGCCTTGGGCGGCGTGCCCTCGCGCAGGGCACCCGGGTCGGGCAGGGTGTAGACGATGTCGCCCGAGAGCGCCAGCTGCTCGGCACGGACCGGGATCGGCTCGATCGGCTTGCTCGACGCCGGCGCAGGTGGTGCGGCAGGCTCCTCCTCCATCGCCGACAGCGGAGCGGGCTCGGGCACGTCGATATCGTGTCCGGCCGCGATATCGATCGCGTCGGGCTCCCCCGGCCCTTCGACGAGGGGATTGTCGAAGGGCTCGTCCGCGGCGTCGAAGGTCGTGCGGGGGTGGCGCTTGCGCGCCGGGGTGGTCGGCGCCGGCTCAGGATCGGCCTCGTCGGCGTCCCGATGGCGCCCCAGCAGACGGTCGCATCCGGCCCGCAACCGCCCCGGTACCGCGTACAGCGGCGTGCCCGTCACCACGAGCACCCCGAAGATCGTCAGCAGCACCAGCAGCGGCGCGACCACGAAGGGACTCTTGAGCAGGTCGATGAGGATCGCCGAGAACAGGAAGCCGATGGCGCCGCCGGCCTCCCCCATGCTGCCCGCGCCGTCGCCCGGGCGCGGGACGTCATGTGCGAGGTGCACGAGTCCGAGAACACCGCCGCAGATCGCGCTCCAGCCGATCACCTGCCGGCCGACGGGGCCGTTGCGATCGGGGTGGCGCAACGTACGCCAGGCGATGACCACCAGGACGATGGGGATCGCCCAGGCGAGCAGGCCGACTGTGCCCGTGGCCGCCTGGCGGACTCCCCGGCCCACAGCGCCCGAGACATCCCACCACACCGCCGCGGCGGTCACGATCGCGATCGCGAGGATCGCGAATCCGACGCCGTCGCGGCGCTGCGCTGGGTCCAGCTCCTTGGCGCCCGTGCCGACGCTGCGCGCGACAGCCCCGGTGGCGCCGGAGATGCCGGACCAGACCGCCCGTACTCCACGCCCCACGGCCTGCACCGCGGTGCCCGCGGGGCTGGGGCCGGAACGCGCAGCGGACTTGGGCGCAGGCTTGCGCGCCTGCGGCTTCTTCGCCGCAGGCTTCTTACGGGCCTGGCCTCCGGACGGTCGCTTCTGCGACGGGGAAGACGTTCGGGTCGCCATGTTCCAAGGCTAAACCACGACTCGAGGGTTGCCCGGTTCCGACACTCCCCTCCCCCTGGCCCTCGGCTCCGGATATGGCCGGTGATCCCACCGTGACCTGTCGTCGACGGCCCCCGGCCGCCGGCGCGACGCGTGCACGGGCGGGCGGTGCCTGGTCAACCATCGATGTCCGCCGGACACGCCGAGGGGACGCACGTGGAGGTTGATCGGTCACCGATATCGAGGGTGGGCGGATCCCGGTGCCCGGTCAACCATGGACGTCCGCCGGACACAGCAGGCGGCGCACGTGGTGGTTGACCACGCACCGCCCACGAGCAGGGGTGGCATCAGCAGACCGCCCCTGACCTGACCGACGTGGGTCACCGGCCCATCGCGAGCGACGATCCGCGCGCGGTGGCACGAGCGAGCACGAGCGAGATCACCCCGGGCTCGCCGGCACCGGCGCTGAGAAGCGGTGCCGTCACCACATCGGCTCCCAACCGGCCGATGCGGCTCGTCGCCTGCGACATCGTCAACGCGTAGATCGAGACGACGACGCGCCGCTGATACGCCCGGGCGATGTCGATCGCCTCTGCCAGCTCCGGCCCGCTCATGTCACCGGCGACATGCACCCGACCGCCCCAGACGGCGCTGAGCAGTCGCGCTGCCTTCGCGATGTCGTGCCGGGCGCGCACCGAGCCCGCGGGACCGGCCGCGAGCACGATCGAATCGCCCGGCCGCGCTCCCGCCTCGATCAGCCTCCGCACCCCGAGCTCGGCGAGCAACCAGTCCGGTCCGATCGGCGCCGCCACCGTGACACCCGGCAGCGCCGAGGCGAGATGCCGGAGCCGCGCCTCCACCTCGTCGTCATGCCAGAGCGTCAACGGCACCACGACCCGCCGGCCAGGAAGCTGCGCTACGACCTCGGCGACGTCCGGGTGCTGGGTGCCGACGAAGGCGTCGACGACATCGAACTCCCGCGTCTCGCGCCGAACACCCTGCACCACGGACGCCAGCGCGGCGCGCCCCGCATGCGTCTCGACGCCCTGCGCGCACACCACCAAGGTGGCCTTCGTCATCGCTCATCCCCGATCGGCGCGGCCCGGGTGACCGCCTCCCGACCAGGGTGACGAGCGGCTGTTTCGCTGAGGTTAAGCGTGGTGACGGAACCGGTTACGAACCGAGAACCGCCGGCTCAGGCCTCGACGACGATCGGCACGATCATCGGTCGGCGACGGAGCGTGCGTCCGGCGTACGAGCCGAGGATCCGGCGCATGACCTGCTGCAACTGCCGCGAATCGCGCGTACCGTCGCCGAGCGCCTCCTCGAGGGCCGCGACGAGTTTCGGGCGGACGCCGTCGAACACCGTGTCGTCCTCGGCCAGGCCGCGTGCGTGGATATCGGGGCCCGTGATGATCTTGCCGTTCGTCGAATCGATCACGACGACGGCCGAGACGAAGCCCTCCTCGCCGAGCACCCGGCGGTCCTTCAGCTCCGAATCGGTGAGGTCACCGACGGAGGAGCCGTCGACGTAGACGTAGCCGCAGTCCACGGCCCCGACGATCCGCGCGTGCCCGTCGATGAGATCGACCACGTAGCCATCCTCGGCGAGGATCACATTCGGCACCCCGGTGGCCTCGGCGAGCGCCGCATTGGCGTGCAGATGGCGGATCTCACCGTGTACCGGCATGACATTCTGCGGCCGGACGATGTTGTAGCAGTAGAGCAGCTCACCGGCCGAGGCGTGACCGGAGACGTGCACCAGCGCATTGCCCTTGTGCACCACGTGCGCGCCGAGCTTGGTGAGGCCGTCGATCACGCGGTACACGGCATTCTCATTGCCGGGAATCAGCGACGAGGCCAGCAGCACCGTGTCGCCGGGCTCCAGGCTCACCTGCTGGTGGCTGCGATTGGCGATGCGGGACAGCGCGGCCATCGGCTCCCCCTGCGAGCCGGTCGACATGAGCACCATCTTCTCCGGCGGTGCCGCGTCGACCTTGTCCACCACGACACCGTCCGGGACGTGCAGATAGCCCAACTCGCGCGCGATCTGCATGTTGCGCACCATCGACCGGCCGACATAGGCGACCTTGCGTCCATGCTTGGCTGCGGCATCGAGCACCTGCTGCACGCGGTGCACGTGGGACGCGAAGGACGCGACGATGATCCGCTTGGTGCTGCGGGCGAACACCGCGTCGATCGCCGGGGTGATCTGGCGCTCGGCGGTCGTGAAGCCCGGGACGTCCGAGTTGGTCGAGTCGGTGAGGAAGAGGTCGACCCCCGACTCACCGAGCCGCGCGAAGGCCCGCAGGTCGGTGATGCGCCCGTCGAGCGGCAACTGGTCCATCTTGAAGTCGCCCGTATGCAGGGCCACGCCCGCCGGCGTCTTGATCGCCACGGCGAGGGCATCGGGGATGGAGTGGTTGACCGCGACGAACTCACACTCGAAAGGCCCGAAGGAGAGCACGTCTCCCTCCGAGACGATGTGCTTGGGCACCTGCTTGAGGCGGTGCTCCTTCAGCTTGGGCTCGAGGAGGGCCAGCGTGAGCTTCGAGCCGATCACCGGGATATCGCCGCGTTCGCGCAACAGATACGGAACCCCGCCGATATGGTCCTCGTGCCCGTGAGTCAGCACGATGCCGACGACATCGTCGAGACGGTCGCGGATGGGCCCGAAGTCGGGCAGGATCAGGTCGACCCCCGGATGCTGCTCCTCGGGGAAGAGCACACCGCAGTCGACGATCAGCAGCTTGCCGCCGAACTCGAAGACGGTCATGTTGCGCCCGATCTCGCCCAGGCCGCCGAGCGCGATGACGCGCAAGGCGTGCGGAGCGAGCGCCGGAGGCGGGCCGAGCGCGGTGTGCATGTGACTCATCGATTCACCTGCCCGAGGCCTCGGGGCACGTACAGTGCGCGGCTCGTCTCCATGTCCGTCATACGGTTCCTCACGTATCAGTCGAGCAGGCCCACGGCGGCCAGACCTTCGCGCACCATCGCGATCTCCGACTCCTCGATCGGCGGCAACGGGGGCCGCACCGCGAGAGAGTCGAGGACACCGCGCAGGTGCAGCGCGATCTTGGCCGTCATGGCGCCCTGCGTGTGGGTCATCATCGCCCGTACCAATGGCACGAGCTCAAGGTTGAGGCGACGCGCCTCGGCGAGATCACCGGCATCGACGGCCTCGACCATCCGGCGATAGCGGCCGGCCGCCGCGTGACCGACGACGCTCACCACCCCCGCCGCGCCGATGCTGAGCCAGGCGAGGTTCAACGAGTCGTCGCCGGAGTAGAGGGCGAGACCGGTGTTGGACAGCAGCCACGCACCGCGTTCGAGGTCCGCCACGGCGTCCTTGACGGCGACGACCTCGTCGAGGCGGTCGAGGGTCAGGTAAGTGTCCTCGGCGATCGTCATGCCGGTCCGGCCGGGGATGTCGTAGAGCATGATCGGCGTGCCGTCACCGGCCGCTGCCACCGCTTCGACGTGCAGCACGAAGCCGTGCTGCGGCGGCTTGGAGTAGTACGGCGTCACCAGCAGCAGCCCGTGGGCACCGGCGCGAGCCGCCTGCTCGGCGAGCTCGACCGAATGGCGGGTGTCGTTGGTTCCGACACCCGCGATGACGGTCGCCCGGTCACCGACGGCATCGAGGACGGCACGCAACAGCTCGCCGTCCTCGGCCACGGTCGTGGTCGGCGACTCGCCTGTGGTGCCGGAGACCACGATCCCGTCGTTGCCGAGATCGACCAGATGCGAGGCCACCTTCTGTGCCGCGTCCAGGTCGAGCTTGCCGTCGGCCGAGAAGGGCGTGACCATGGCGGTCAGCACACGGCCGAACGGAGCGGACGACGAGGCGAGCGGCGAAGTCATGCTCCGAGGCTACCGCTTGGACCGCCGCCGGGTCTGTGCAGGATCACCCGAGCAGGATCGCCAGTTGGCGCGACTGCGCGACGAGGTTGCCATCGCTGTCCCACAGCTCGCAGTCCTCCTCGTGGTAGCCACCGCTCACGTGCCGGGTGAACAGCCGGGTCGCGATCCAGCCGGGAGCCGGGAGGCGTCGCAGATGCACCGTCAACTGCACGGTCATCGATCCGTTCTCGCCGATCTCCATGACGGCCGGGGCGAACGAGTCACACAGCAGCGCGAGGGCCGGGAAGTCGATCTCCCGTCCTCCCCGCAGTCGTTGCCACAGCGTCACCGTCGGGTCCCCCGAGGGCGCACCGGTGGCCCACCCCGGCACCGTCGGGAGCCGGTACTCGACCTGGCCGAAGATGCCGTCGGGAGGCATCCCCTCGGCGATCGGGTCCAGGCACGAGTCCGGCTCGGGCAGGATCGGCGCCTCGGCGAAGTCCTCGCGCCGCGCCCCGTCCCCGTGCACGCCGAAGTTGACGACCGCCTGCGCGACCTGGGCGCCCTCCTGGTCGAGGCGTGCCGTCGCCGTCTGCACGCGCCGGCCCGAGCGCAGCACCTCGGTGTCCAGCTCGGCCTCTCCCACCGCCGGCGATCGCAGATAGCTGATCGCGGCGACGAGCGGGTCACCCGCCTCGGGTACCTCCTCGGCCACGCCGCGCAGCATGGCGGCGAGGAGGTACCCGCCGTTCGGCTTCCCCAGCGGCGTGTTCCATCGGTCGGTCAGCGTGAGCACCCGACGCCCGGCTCCGACCGGGCGCGACGTGGTGTCCTCAAGATATGTGTCGTCGTCCACGCCGTCATCATGCCCGATCGCCCTGACACTACGCCGTGGTGCTTCTCGTCCGCTCCGATGCGCGCAGCGCGGTAGTGAGGACGATGGCCGCGACGATGCCCACGAGCGGCGGGATCGCGATCTCCCAATGATCGGAGGCCCAGGCCAGAGCGCTGGCGACGGCGTAGACACCGAGATTCCTGACGTCGAACCGCGGCAGCGCGGCACCCGGAGGCATCTGCGAGCGGCGCCAGCGCGCCAGATAGTCGCCGATGATGACGCCGCCCAGCGGCGGGATGAAGATGCCCAGCAGGACCAGGTACTGCACGAGGTGCTGGTGCATGCCGCCGAGCGCGAGCAGCGTGCCGATGATCGATCCGCCGATGATGAACGGGACCTTGCGGGGGCGCTCGAAGAGCTCGGCTCCCGCGACGCCGAAGGCGTAGGCGGTATCCGCATTCGACTTCCACAGGTTGCCGAAGAGCAGGAACAGCCCCCAGCCGACCAGGCCGAGCTGGTAGAGGACGAGGACGAAGTCACCCTCGCCGAAGGTGATCGCGCCGATCGCGCCGAAGAGGATCATCAGTCCGTTGCCGAGCAGGAAGGCGATGAGGCAGGCCCACATCGCCTGCGAGCCGCTGCGGGCGAAACGCGTCCAGTTCGGTGCCTGCGTGCCGGCCGAGACGAAGGTGCCGACCACGGTCGTGATCGCCACAGCGGCCGTCATCGAGGTGCTCGGCTCGATGCCGAGGAAGGCGTTCCAGCCGCCGACCTCGTCCAGCGATCGGAACACCACCCAGACCGCGAGGACGAGGATCAGCGGTGTCGCCACCAGCGAGACCCAGTACATGCCCCGGTAGCCGTAACAGGCAGTGAGGCACATCAGCACGCTGGAGGCGATCATGACCGCGGCCTTCGCCGCGAAGGACTCCCAGCCCATCGCCTGTGCAGTGAGCTCGCCGACCGTCCCGATGATGACGCCGTACCAGCCGATCTGAGTGCCTCCGAGGAGGATCGAGGCGAGCTTGGATCCACGGGTGCCCAGGCTGTAGCGCGCCATGACGACCGTGGTGAGGCCCGTCCTCGCGCCGATCCAGCCGAGCAGCACGACATAGGTGCCGAGGATGACCGAGCCGAGGGCGATCATGAGCAAGAGGTCGCCGAAGCTGAAGGCGATACCCAGCTCGGCGCCCGCCAGCATCGTCGGCGTGAACACGGTGAAGCCCAGGAGCACGACCGCCAGCGAGAAGAAGGTCTTGCGTGCGTGCCGGGGAACGGGGGTGACGGGGTAATCCGGGTCGACGGCCCCTCCGTCGACCGGCTCGGCGCTCTGGCTCATGACGCGACCTCCCCTGTCTGGACCGAGATGTGCTCCGTAGTCGTCGACCGAGATCGGGCTCCGCTGACCAATCTGGAGCACATCTCGGTACTACGCGGGATCATGCTTCCTCCCCGATGTCCTCGGCCCACAGCTCCGGACGTTCGGCGAGCATCTTCTCCATCAGCGCCCGGCATGCCGGGTCGTCGGCGACGACGATCTCCTTGCCGAAGGAGCGCAACCAGTCCTCGCTGGCCTGGAAATTCCGGTTCTCGCCGATCACGATGCGAGGGATCTCGTACATGACAGCCGTCCCGGCGCACATGTAACACGGCGACAGGGTCGTGTAGAGCACACTCTCGCGGTAGATGCGCGCGGGCAGCCGCCCGGCGTTCTCGATGCAGTCGGTCTCGCCGTGGCGGATCGCACTGTCCATCTGGAAACGCCGGTTGCGGCCCACCGCGAGCACCTCGCCGTCGCGGACCAGCACCGACCCGATCGGGACCCCTCCTTCGTCCCAGCCGATCTGGGCTTGCTCGATCGCCAGATCGAGGAAGCGACGGTCGTCATCGGTCAAGGTCATGGGAACGCTCCTTCAGAGGACAATGAGATCTAGCTCACTCCATCAGCCGCTTCCTCGACGGTCAAAGGACACTATGTCGGGTTCAAGGCCTACCCTGTTGGACATCACGTCCAGGAGGACCCATGTACGCTTCCCTCGCCGAGGTGCTGCGACTCCCCTCGTTCCGGGCTGCCGGAACGAGGGTGCTGACCGGCGACCCGGACGCCATCGACATCCGCTGGGTGCACTCATCCGAGGTCTACGAGATGAGCGGTCTGCTCGCCGGGGGCGAGCTTCTGCTGACGACCGGTCTGGGCTTGCACGGCGCCAATGCCGAGCAACTGGACGAGTACGTCACCTCGCTGGCCCGCGCGGGGTGCGCAGCACTCGCCCTCGAGCTCGGCCGTTCGTTCCTCGATCCGCCGGAGGCCATGATCGACGCGGCCCGTCGCGCCGGGCTGGCGTTCCTGGTCTTCCCTCGGATCGTTCCATTCGTGCGGATGGTCGAGGATTTCCACGAGCTCGCCGTCCGCGCCCGGCTCGGTGCCGCCGAGGAGGACGCCGGCTGGGCGGGGCTGCTCGACCTCGTCGTCGAGGGTGCCGGCCCTCAGGCGGTGCTCGATCAACTGGCCCGGATCGCGGGGTGCGCCGCGGAGCTGCTCGATCCCGACGGCAATGTCGTGGAGCAGAGCCGCATCAGCACCGTGCGTCTGTACGACGGCGCGGGTGCCACCGCGCAGTTGCGGAGTCGCCACCGGATCCTCGGGACCGTGCGGTTGCTGTGCGGAACTCCTGACGCTCGCCTGAACCGGCTCGCCGACCGCGCGGCCACCGCACTCACCCTCGAGCTCGCCCGGCACCGCGAGGTCGGGTGGCGGCCGACCCTGTCCCAAGCCCTCGTCAGTGATCTGAACGCCGGGGCTCTCCTGTCCCACGACGAGATCGCCCGCCGCCTGGAGGACGCCGGCCTGGTCACGACGGGACGGCCCATCACGGCCATCGCCGTCGATCCTCACGGCGATCCCGGCGCCTGTCTCAGCCGAGTCGAGGCGGCGTGGCCGGCGCTCGTGGGACCGCTCGTGGCGGGCACCCTCGGCCATCTCGTCGTGGTCCTGCTCATCACCGGCCCCAGCACGACCCCACGGCGTCTGCGCGAGCTCCTCCGCGAAGGCCATCAGTCGCTCGGGACCAGCGGTGTCGACGTCACCATCGGAGCGGCCATGCCGTGCGACCGCTTGACGGACCTTCCGGCGGCGCTCCACACGGCCCGCGATGTCGTGCGCCTCGCCGATGCCCGCGCGGGCGACACCCGGGTGCTGCTGGCACGCGATGTCGGGGTTCAGCGGCTCGTGGCCGGAGGACTGAGCGCCGATCGCATCGACGCCCTGGTGGCCGAGCAGCTCGGACCACTGCTCGCCTCAGACCGTCACAGCCAGGGATCGCTGGTGAGCACACTCGACGCGTATCTCGCGCTGGGGCGCTCCAAGACGCTCGCGGCACAGCGCCTCGGCATCCGCCGCCAGTCCCTCTACGCCCGACTGGAGAGGATCGAACGATCGCTGGGCATCTCCCTGGAGGACGCCGAGTCCGTGCTCGGCCTGCACGTGGCCCTGGTGGCGTGGCGGCTGCGCACCGGCATCGATCCGGCCGTGGGCGTCAGCCCCGGGGGCGCTCGTATGTGACGATCTCGTAGCCGTCGTATTGCTCACGCGCGACCGGCCGCCACGGGTCGTCGATCGGGGCGAACCACGCATCGCCCTCAGGTGCCTGGGCGACATGCGTGACGACGAGACGGTCGACGACACCGGCCTCGCGAGCGGCGGCGTAGACCTGGGCGCCACCGATGATGAACGCGTCGTGGTCGAGCTCGTGGGCGACGCGCAGCGCGGCATCCAGGTCGTGGACGACGCGGACGTCCGCGTGGCCCGGATCCCAGGACTGGTCGCGGGTCAGCACGATCGACGTACGCCCCGGCAGCGGGCGGCCGATCGAGTCGTACGTGGCGCGGCCCATGACCAGAGGATGGCCCCAGGTCAGCTCCTTGAACTGGACTTGATCGCCCGTCCGCGGCCACGGCATCTGACCATCGCGGCCGATCACTCCGTTCGCGCCGATCGCCACCACCAGCGTGGTGCGAGGCAGGTGCTCATCGCTCATACCGCGACGGGAGCCTTGATCGCCGGGTGCGGATCGTAGCCGACCACATTGACGGACTCGATGGCGAAGTCCTCGATCGAGCGGACCGAGGGGTCGAGCTCGAGTCGCGGCAACGGACGCGGCTCGCGCGTGAGCTGCTCACGCGCTTGATCAAGGTGATTGAGGTACAGGTGGGCGTCGCCGAGGGTGTGCACGAAGTCGCCGACCTCCAACCCGGTGACCTGCGCGACCATGTGCGTGAGCAGGGCGTAGGAGGCGATATTGAACGGCACGCCGAGGAAGACGTCGCCCGAGCGCTGATAGAGCTGGCACGAGAGCTTGCCGTCGGCCACATAGAACTGGAAGAAGGCGTGGCACGGAGCCAGGGCCATCTCGTCGAGGTCGGCGACATTCCAGGCGCTCACCAGGTGGCGCCGCGAGTCCGGATCGCGACGCAGGTTCTCGATCACCCGGGCGAGCTGGTCGATGTGCCGGCCGTCGGGAGCCGGCCACGAGCGCCACTGATGCCCGTAGACGGGACCGAGGTCGCCGTTCTCGTCGGCCCATTCGTCCCAGATCGAGATCCGGTTCTCGTGCAGATAGCGCACATTGGTGTCACCGGAGATGAACCAGATCAGCTCCCCCACGATCGAGCGCAGATGGACCTTCTTGGTGGTGACCAGGGGAAAGCCCTCGGAGAGGTCGAATCGCAGCTGATGCCCGAACACGCTGAGGGTGCCGGTACCGGTGCGATCGGACTTCTCGGTGCCGTCGTCGAGGATGCGCTGAACGAGATCGAGGTAGGCCCGCATGGCGTTCAGCCTACCGCTCGGCGGCGACATTCCGACGGCCTCGCCGCGTGCCGTGGGATACTGGCGCGCATCCGTCGAGGAGGGGAACCCATGGACGAGCGCCACACCCAGCAGGTCCGGCAACTGCGCGGCCTCGTCATCACCCAGCTGGTCACCACCACGGCATTGTCGGCCGTCCTCGCGTTCGCCCTCGGCGGCACAGGAGCATCGTTCCCTCCCCTCTGGGCGGTCGGCGGACTGGCTGCCGTCCTCGTCGCCGCCGTCGTCGACGTCGAGAGGTCGTGGACCCGGATCCCGCCGCTCTCACCCGGCCTGGACGCCGACGCCGCGCTGGACGCCTCACTCGCCCACTACCAGCGCCACCTCGCACGTGCTCTGTTCGTACTCGAGATCCCGCTGCTGCTCGCGATCCTCTATGCCTTCGTGATGCCGTACGGCGGCTGGACGGTGATCGTCGTCGCCATCGCGACCGTCGTGGCCATCGCCGTCGAAACCTGGCCGACGGTGCGCAACACGACCCGAGTGGCCACGGCCCTGGAGGCGGAGGGCACCCCGTCGGGGCTGGTCGAAGCCTTCGACTCGTGATCATGAGCCGGTTCGCCGTGTGACAGACTCGGGAACATGACCGAGCCCACGCCGTCGGGTCGCGACGCGCTACGCACCCTGCTGATGTCTCTGCTGACCGCCCCGGTCTTCATCGTCATCGCGGTCTTCCTCATCGTCGGAGGCATCGGCGACCACGAGCTCCCGCCGGTCTGGCTCACGGTAGGCCTGTTGGCTCTCGTCGCGGCGGCGGTAGGACTCGCGCGCTTCCTGGGCGACCAGCTGCCGGCCATCGCGATCGGGACGGCCCGTGACGATGCCATGACGCGGGCCCTGAACGCGTTCCGCGCCAATGTGATGGTGCGGTACGCCGTCTTGGAGGCGCCCGTGCTGATCGGCGTCGTCGTGAGCTTCCTCGTCGACCACGGAGCCTGGCCACTGCTCATCGCGGGCGTGCCGAGCATCATCGCGATGTTCGCGCTGCTCTGGCCCTCCGAGGCCTCCTTCGAGAGAGCGGAGCGCCGCCTGGACCGCGACGGCGGACGCTCCTATCTGCGCGAGGCGTCGTGAGCGGGTCACGGGCATGACGACCGCTGATGTCAGCGCCAGGCTCGCCTGGCCCGACGACGTCGAGGCGATCGCCTCCCTCCAGGCCGAGTCGTGGCAGGAGAGCTTCGCGGACGTGCTGGGCGACCAGCTGGACGCCCTGCGTCCCCACGACCTCGCCGAACGCTGGCGACAGACCATCGCGGCTCCACGCGACGCACGACAGCGCGTTCTCGTGGCACTCGAGCGGGCGACGATCCGCGGCTTCGCGCTCGTCCACCCCTGCCACGACGAGGACGCCGACCCGGTAGCCGACGGCGAGATCGGCGAGTTCGTGATCGACGCGCGTCACCGCGGGGCAGGCCATGGTTCGCGGTTGCTCCAGGCCTGCGCCGACACCTTGCGCGCCGATCGATTCACACGCGCGGTCTGGTGGCTGAGCTCCACCGACGATGCCACCCGAACGTTCGCGACGGCTGCGGGATGGGCTCCCGACGGCGCGCACCGTGAGCTGGCGGCCGAGACCGGCGCGACACTTCGACAGGTCAGGCTGCACACGGGGCTGGCGTGACCGCTGCCTCATCCGACCGCGCGATCATCACCGACTCGCTGGGAGTGGGTCTTGCCACCGGTGCCTACGGCATCTCCTTCGGTGCCCTCGCCACCGCCGCCGGCCTGAGCGTCTGGCAGGCCTGCGCGATGTCGCTGCTCATGTTCACCGGTGCCTCGCAGTTCGCCTTCGTCGGCGTCATCGCCTCGGGCGGGTCGCCGTTCGCCGGTGCCGTCACCTCGGTGCTGCTCGGAGGCCGGAACCTGTTCTACGGTCTGAGCCTCGCCCGCCTGCTCGACCTGCGGGGCTGGCGACGTCCTCTCGCCGCTCACGTCGTGATCGACGAATCGACCGCGATGGCGGTTACACGGACGACACCGCATCAGGCTCGCGTCGCCTTCTACTGGACCGGCGGCGGGATCTTCGTCCTGTGGAATCTGTTCACCTTCATCGGTGCGCTGGCCGGCACGGCCATCGGCGACCCGCGCGACTTCGGGCTCGACGCCGCTGTGGGTGCGGCCTTCCTCGCACTGCTGTGGCCGCGGCTCGACTCGGCGATCACCCGCTTCGTCGCGCTGCTCGGCGCCGCGGTCGCGCTAGGGCTGGTGCCGCTCTCCCCCGCCGGCGTTCCGATCATCGTCGGCGGTGGTATCGCGCTGGTGGCGGGCTTGATCGTGCAGAACCGGTTCGGCGAGCGCGATGACTGAACTGTGGATCGGGCTCCTGCTCACCGCGGCGGGCTGTTACGCGCTCAAGCTCGCCGGGTTGTCCGTCCCCGACCGGGTTCTAGATCATCCGCTGACGGTGCGCGCCGGGGTCCTCATCCCGGTCGCGCTTCTCGGTGCTCTGGTCGCGGTCCAGGTACTCGGCGACGGCAGTGCGCTGACGATCGACGCCCGAGTGCTGGCGCTGGGGGTGGCCGCGCTGCTGCTGTGGTGGCGGATGCCCTTCCTCGTGGTGGTCGGCGCGGCAGCCGCGAGCGCCGCCCTCCTCCGCCTCCTGACCTGATCCCGTCCCACCATCTGGACGCCACGGCCCTCCGGGCCCGACTTTTGTCCACTTGTGGCCCGTTCTACTCGTGAGTAACGGGCCACAACCGGCCACATCTGGGCCCGGCGGGTCAGGTGGGGTCGTCGCCGACGCGGACGAGGAGCTTGCCGAAGTTGCGTCCGGCGAGCAGACCGCGGAATGCCTCGGGCGCCTGATCGAGACCCTCGACGATGTCCTCGCGGTAACGCACCCGGCCGTCGGCCACCCACTCGGTCATGTCGCGCACGAAGTCCGCGTGGTGGCTCTCGATGAACTCGTCCTGGATGAAGCCGCGGATGGTGAGCCGGTCGACCAGGATGCGGTGAAGGAAGTCCGGGGCCAGCCGATCGACGTTCGCGAGTCCGTCGACGGCGTTGTAGCCCGAGATCACGCCACATACCGGCATGCGCGCGAAGGGGTTGAAGCGATCGATCACCGCATTGGTCACCCGCCCGCCGACATTCTCGAAGTACACGTCGATACCGTCCGGTGTCGCCTCGGCAAGCTGGTCGACGAAGTCGGGAGCCCGGTGATCCACCGCGGCATCGAAGCCGAAGTCATCGATCAGCGCCCGGCACTTGCGCTCGCCCCCGGCGATGCCGACCGCCCGTGCGCCCTTGACCCGGGCGATCTGGCCGACAGCAGAGCCCACCGGCCCGGTCGCCGCCGCGACGACCACGGTCTCCTCGGCCTCCGGACGTCCGATCGCCAGCAAACCCCCGTACGCCGTGAAGCCCGGCATGCCCAGCACGCCGAGCGCCGTGGTGATCGGCGCTGCGGAGGGGTCGAGCTTGCGCGTGTGCTTGCCCTGCACCACCGCATGCGTCTGCCACCCGGTGAAGGCGAGCACGATATCGCCGACAGCACGACGGTCGGAGGCCGATTCCACGACCTCGCACACCGTCTGCCCGAGCATCACATCGCCGAGGTCCAGGGGCTGCGCGTACGACTTCGCATCACTCATCCGTCCCCGCATGTAGGGATCGAGCGAGAGATAGATCGTGCGCAGCAGGACCTGGCCCTCCTGCAGCTCCGGAAGCTCCCGGGTGGTGAACTCGTAGTCGTCGTCGACGGGTTCTCCCGCCGGCCGGCGGGCGAGACGGATCTGTCGAGTCTGCATGGAATGCTCCTGAATCAGTCGGTGAGGCCGAGGACGGAGTCCAGGCCGACGGTGACACCGGGACGCTCGGCGACCGATCGAAGCGCCGCCACCACCCCGGGCATGAAGCTCTCACGGGTGGACGAGTCGTGCCGAATGCTGAAGATCTCCCCCGGGTCGCCGAAGAGCACCTCCTGCGAGGCGGTGAACCCGCGCGCCCGGACGGCGTGCACCGGGACGCCCGCCACTGTCGCGCCGCGCGCGCCATCGGGATCGGTGGTGGTGGCGTCCGGGAGGGGCGCGGAGCCGGCCTCGCGTCGGGCCGTGCCGATCATCTCCGCGGTGCGCACCGCCGTGCCCGACGGTGCGTCGACCTTGTCCGGATGATGCATCTCGATGACCTCGACGGACTCGAAGAAGGGTGCCGCGACGGCTGCGAACCGCATCATCAGCACGGCGCCGATCGAGAAATTGGGCACCACGAGGATGCCGACGCCCTCGTGCCGTGCGGCGAGCTCACGCAGCTGCGCGACCTTGTCGTCACCGAAGCCGGACGTGCCGATCACCACGTGGATGCCGCGTTCGACGCACCATCGCACCTGGTCCATCGCGACATCGGGGGTAGTGAACACCAGCGCGGCCTCGGCTCCCGACTCCGTGAGCGCCTCGATGGCGTCGTCCTTGTCCACCGCGGCGACGAGGTCCAGGTCGTCGGCGGCCTCGATCGCCTCCACCGATGTCGATCCCATGCGTCCGCGGGCGCCCAGCACAGCCACTCGTGTCATGCCTCGATCGTAGGAGCGAGTGAGTCGAGAAGGTCCGGCGGGTGCGCGCACCATCGTCGAGCGGTAGGCCATCAACCTCATCAGCCCCGCAAAAGGTTGACGAGGTACCTTCACGGTCCCGGAAAGGTTGATGGCGTACCGCCCGACAGACACAGCAACCGCCGGACACCACGGCGCCCCGAGCAGCGAATGCTCGGGGCGCCGTCGTGGAGCCGGATCAGGCCTCGGCCGAAGCCTCCTCGGCTGCCTCGGTCTTCTCGACGACCGGGATCAGCGAGAGCTTGCCGCGATCGCCGACCTCGGCGATCTCGACCTGGATCTTCTGGCCGACCGAGACGACGTCCTCGACGTTGTTGACCCGCTGGCCGTCGTTGAGGTCGCGCAGCTTGCTGATGTGCAGCAGCCCGTCCTTGCCCGGCAGCAGCGAGATGAACGCCCCGAAGTCGACCGTCTTGACGACCGTGCCGAGGTAGCGCTCGCCGACCTCGGGCATCGTCGGGTTGGCGATCGCGTTGATGGCGCTCTTGGCCGCCTCCGCCGCGTCGCCGCCCTCGGCGCCGATGAACACGGTGCCGTCGTCGTCGATCGAGATCTTGGCGCCCGTGTCGTCCTGGATCTGGTTGATCATCTTGCCCTTGGGGCCGATGACCTCGCCGATCTTGTCGACCGGCACCTTGATCGTGATGATGCGCGGCGCGTACGGGCTCATCTCGTCCGGCTCGCTGATCGCCTCGGCCATCACATCGAGGATGGTGAAGCGGGCCTCGCGGGCCTGCGTCAGGGCACCGGCGAGGACATCGGCGGGGATGCCGTCGAGCTTGGTGTCCAGCTGCAGGGCGGTGACGAACTCGCGCGTACCGGCGACCTTGAAGTCCATGTCGCCGAAGGCATCCTCAGCACCCAGGATGTCGGTGAGCGTGACGTACTGCGTCTGCCCGTCGACCTCACCGGAGATGAGGCCCATCGCGATGCCCGCGACCGGGGCGCGCAGCGGCACACCCGCGTTCAGCAGGCCGAGGGTCGACGCGCACACCGAGCCCATCGAGGTCGAGCCATTGGAGCTGAGGGCCTCGGAGACCTGACGGATCGCGTAGGGGAACTCCTCGCGCGTCGGCAGCACCGGCATCAGAGCACGTCCGGCAAGCGCGCCGTGACCGATCTCGCGACGCTTGGGCGAACCCACCCGTCCGGTCTCACCGGTCGAGAACGGCGGGAAGTTGTAGTTGTGCATGTAACGCCGCGTCGTCTCGGGCGAGAGCGTGTCGAGCTTCTGCTCGAGGTCGAGCATGTTGAGCGTGGTGACACCGAGGATCTGCGTCTCACCACGCTGGAACAGGGCAGAGCCGTGCACCCGCGGGATGACGCCGACCTCGGCGCTCAGCTCACGGATATCGGCCAGTCCGCGGCCGTCGATACGGACCTTGTCGCGCAGCACACGTTCACGCACGAGCGACTTGGTGAGCGTACGCAGCGAGGCGCCCAGCTCCTTCTCACGGCCCTCGAAACGGCCGGCGAGCTGCTCGACGACCTTGGCCTTGATCTCGGACTCGCGCTCCTCGCGGTCGGCCTTGCTGACGATCGTCAGCGCCTCACGCAGGTCATCGCTGGCGATCTCGGCGACCGCCTCGTAGGCGTCGTCCTCGTGGTCGAGGAAGACCGGGAACTCCCGGACCTCCTTGGCCGCGGCATTCGCGAGCTCGGCCTGGGCCTCGCACAGCTGGCGGATGAACGGCTTGGCCGCCTCGATGCCGCCCGCGACGATCTCCTCGGTCGGCGCCTGGACTCCGCCCTGCACGAGCTCCCAGGTGGCCTCGGTGGACTCCGCCTCGACCATCATGATCGCGACATCGTCGCCAGCGACACGGCCGGCGATGACCATGTCGAAGACCGCGTTCTCGAGCTGGCTGTGCGTCGGGAAGGCCACCCACTGGCCGTCGATCAGCGCGACGCGCGTGGCGCCGACGGGGCCGTTGAACGGCAGACCGGAGATCTGCGTCGACGCCGAGGCCGCGTTGATCGCCAGCACGTCATAGGGCGTGTCCGGGTTGAGGGCCATCACCGTGATGACGACCTGGACCTCGTTGCGCAGGCCCTTCTTGAAGGTCGGGCGCAGCGGACGGTCGATGAGCCGACAGGTGAGGATGGCGTCCTCGCTGGGACGGCCCTCGCGACGGAAGAACGAACCGGGGATGCGTCCCGCGGCGTACATGCGCTCCTCGACGTCGACCGTGAGCGGGAAGAAGTCGAAGTGGTCCTTGGGCTGCTTGCCCGCCGTGGTGGCGCTCAGCAGCATGGTGTCGTCGTCGAGATAGGCGGCGACCGAACCGGCGGCCTGACGAGCCAGCAGGCCCGTCTCGAACCGCACGTTGCGGGTACCGAAGGAGCCGTTGTCGATGACGGTCTCGACTGAATGGACAGTCTGATCGGACATGAGAGTCCTCTCCGCAGGCGAAGCCTGCTGTCAGGACGAGGCGGCCTGACAGGGCCATGTGGCCGATCGCCGGTCTTCGATCGAGGCCCTCGGAACCCTCAGGCTCCGCGGGCCACTACCGAGGACCGAGCGTGACGGGCCGACCTCGTCGGTGGTGTTCAATTGTGCGAAAGCGGCCGCCCCGGAGTCGGGACGGCCGCATCAGCGGGTCAGCGGCGCAGGCCGAGACGATCGATCAGCGAGCGGTAGCGCTCGATGTCGTTGTTCTGCAGGTAGTTGAGCAGACGACGACGCTGACCGACGAGCAGCAGCAGACCACGACGGCTGTGGTGATCGTGCTTGTGCTCCTTGAGATGCTCGGTGAGCTGCGCGATGCGCTTGCTGAGCAGCGCGACCTGAACCTCAGGAGAGCCGGTGTCGCCCTCGCTCAGCGCGTACTGCTTGATGATCTCGTCCTTGGGCAGGTCTGCGACGGTGGGCGCAGCAGTCTTCTTCGACACTGTTCTCCTCTGGGTTCACTCGTTGCACGGCGCGCCCGGGCCTGTTCACCGGGGCACTGGAATCCGTGGCCGTTCTGACGGCATCAGCCAGGATACCAGCGCGTGCCGACGGGACGTTAATCGAGGACGCGGCGGGTCGCCGTGACATCGGCCTCCATCTGGAGCACGAGGGCGTCGACGGAGTCGAAGGCCACCATCGGTCGCAGACGCTCCACGAGCTCGACGCGCACGGCCTCGCCGTAGAGATCCAGGTCGTTCCGATCGAGCACGTAGGACTCCACGCGCCGGCCGGCGACCCCCTCGAAGGTCGGGTTGGTGCCGATGGAGATCGCCGCGGGCAGCCGCTCTCCCCCGGCGCGCACGAGCCGGCCGGCGTAGACACCATCGGGCGGAACCGCGTACGACTCGTCGACCGGTACGTTCGCGGTCGGGAAACCCAGCTCGCGCCCCCGCTGGTCGCCCCTGCTCACGATGCCGCTGACTTCGTGCGGACGGCCGAGGATCGAGGTCGCCGTCGACAGATCGCCCTCCGCGATCGCCTGACGTGCACGCGTGGACGAGAACACCTGGCCGTCACCGGCGAGAGACCAGCCGTCGACGCTGAACCCGGCGTGTCGCCCTGCTTCCCGCAGGGTGTCGACCGTGCCCGCGGCGCGCCGCCCGAAGCGGAAGTTCTCCCCCACGATCAGCTCCTGGCAGTGCGTCTGGTCGACGATGACGCGGTCGATGAACTCCTGGGGGCTCCAGGCGGACATCTCGGCCGAGAATGCCAGTACCCGGACCTCCTCGGCGCCGTGGTCGCGCAGCAATCGGACGCGTCGCTCCAGCGTCGTCAGCCGGGCGGGTGCCTTGTCCGGTGCGAGCACTGCGACCGGATGGGGATCGAAGGTGATGGCGACCGAGGTGGCACCGCTCGCCGCGGCTCGCGCGTGCACGGCCGATACGACCTCTTGGTGGCCTCGATGAACGCCGTCGAAAACACCGATCGTCACCACGCTCGGTCCGCCGATCGGGTCGGTCGAGGCCCCATCGGTCGCTTTCCAGATCGCCACCAGGCCACTGTAGTCACGCACCCCGGCACTCCCCGGCCCGGGTTGTACAGGTCAGAGCAGAGGTTTGAGCGGCTTGAGCACCCACTCGTAGAGACGGCCCACCGTCGCGCGACGGTGCCATGCCTCCGCCGTGAGACGCTCGGCCTTGGCGGCATCCTCGGCGAACACCGAACGCATACCGCGGGCGAAGCCCCCGTCGATGATCTCGATGTTGATCTCGTAATTGCCCGTGAGGCTCAGCCGGTCGATATTCGCCGTGCCGATCGTGCTCCACTCGCCGTCGATCGTGGCGGTCTTCGCGTGCACCATGTGATCGGAATAGCGCCAGATCTCGACGCCGGCGTCCAGCAGCCGGTTGAAGTATCCACGGGCCAGGAAGTCGGCGATGACATGGTTCGACACCTTGGGCAGCAGGATGCGCACCTGCACGCCCCGCCGCGAGGCGTCGATGAGCCCATCGAGGATGTCGGTGTCGGGGATGAAATAGGCCGTCGTCAGCTCGATGGTCTTCTGCGCCCGATCGATGGCCTCCAGATACATGCCGCGGATCGGGAAGATCAACTGGCGCGGGACGTTGCGATGGGCACGGATCTCCGGATCCCACGTCGGCCGGCTGACCTGCTCGATGCGCTCCTTCGGACGGTGGATGTTCCAGAAGTCGACGAAGGCGTTCTCCAGATCCCAGACGGCGGTGCCGCTGAGCGCCAGATGCGTGTCGCGCCACTCGTCCTCGTAGAGCTGACCGACGTTGTAGCCGCCGACGAAGCCGATGGCATCGTCGACCACGAGGATCTTGCGGTGGTCACGTCCGTAGTTGCGGGGGTTCCAGAACCGCAGGCCCGATGCCAGCACGGGATACCGCATGACGCGGACCGAGGGACCGAAGCGGAAGAAGCTCGGCTTGACGACGAGGTTCGCGAAGCCGTCGTAGATCACGTAGACCTCGACGCCGCGGTCCGCCGCGTCGTTGAGCGCTTGCTTGAAGCGGCGTCCCATCGCATCGTCCTTGACGATGTAGGACTCGAACAACACGCGCCGGCGGGCCTGCTCGATCGCGGCGAGCATGTCCTCGTACAGCGGGGCACCGCTCACATAGACATTCGCCTCATTGGACTCCCCCACGCCGAAGGTCCTCGGCTCGACCCGGGGCAACGGCTGGGTGCCCTTGCCACGGAGGAGCTTGCGCACCTTGGTCGCCGTCATGAGCGACGCCACCGCGGCGACCTGGACCACGAGGAAGCCGAACAGGAAACGGCGCAGTACCTGACGAGGGGAAAGCGTCGACCAGGTCATGTCGGTCAGCCTATCTGTGCTCAGACGAACCGGCCCGGTCGGCCTGAGAGTGACGCTGCCGGGGCCCGCGACTCAGACGAACACGGCCACGGCGCGCGCAGCCGCACCGCGCTGCTCGTACAGCGCCAGGAAGCGGCCGTCGGCCCCGAACAGCGCCGTCGGCACACCGACGGACGGCAGGCGGATGTCCTCCAGCGCCCGGCCGTGCCGGGCGAGACGGCTCTGGTCCTCGTCGAGGACCAGGATCTCGAAGGCGGCTCGCGCAGCATCGTCCAGCCCGACGATCTCCCACCGCTCCGCCAGCTGATCCAGCGTGCGCGCCCGGTCGATCCCGAACCCGCCGACGCGCGTGCGGCGCAGCATCGTCAGATGCCCGCCGACGCCGAGCGCGTCGCCGAGATCGCGGGCCAAGGCCCGGACGTAGGTGCCGCTCGAGCACGCCACGCGCACGTCGACATCGATCGTGCGCTCCGCCGGCCGGACACCCGTGACCTCGAAGGTCGAGACGGTCACCGGACGCGCGGGGATCTCGACGTCCTCGCCGGCCCGCACACGTGCGTAGGAACGTCGTCCGTCGATCTTGATGGCGGAGACCTTCGAGGGCACCTGCTCGATCTCGCCGGTGAGCGGTCGCATCGCCGCCTCGATCTCGTCGCGGACGAGCCCCGAGGCGTCCGCGGTGGTGACGACCTCCCCCTCGGCGTCATCGGTGACGGTCGACTCCCCCAGCCGGATGGTCGCCAGGTACTCCTTGTCCGCGAGCTGCAGATGCCCGAGCAGACGTGTGGCACGGCCGATGCCGAGCACGAGCACGCCGGTGGCCATGGGGTCGAGGGTCCCGGCGTGTCCGACCTTGCGGGTCTGGGCGAGCCGCCGCATCCGGCCGACCACATCGTGCGATGTCCAGCCCGCGGGCTTGTCGACGATCGCCAAGCCCCCGGGTGCGCTGGACTGCGTCACTCGTCCTCGTCGTCGTGGGTCTTGTACGGGTCGGCGTCGCCCGCGTACTGGGCCCCGGCCGCCCGTGCGGCGACCTCGGCATCGGACTCCTTGGCTCGCGCCAGGAGCTCCTCGATCTCGCGCGCCTGCTCCGGCACGGCGTCGAGGAAGAACTCGATCGTCGGCGTGTGGCGCAGCCCGAGCTGCTTGCCGACCTCCGAGCGGATCAGCCCCGTCGCGCTCGTGAGCGCCGCGGCGGTCCCGTCGCGCTCGGCCTCGTCGCCCATGACGGTGTAGAACACCGAGGCGTGCTGGCCGTCGCCGGTCAGCCGGACATCGGTGATGGTGACGAACCCGATGCGCGGATCCTTGATCCGTCGCTCGAGCAGCCCGGCGACGATCGTCTTGATCCGGTCGGCGATCTTCGCATTGCGTGGACTGGGCATGGTGGTCTCTCTTCTCTCACTCTCCCCGTGAGTGTGACGTTTGGACGGCGGAATCGGAGGATTCACCGTCCAAACGTCACACTCAGCGAGTTGCGAACCTCAGTCGCGGGGCTTCTCGCGGAGCTCGAAGCTCTCGACGATGTCGCCGATCTTGATATCGCCGTAGTTCCGCAACACCAAGCCGCACTCGAAGCCCTCGCGGACCTCGCTGACATCGTCCTTCTCGCGCCGCAGGCTCGACAGGTCGAGGTTGTCGGCGACGACATTGCCGTCGCGCAGCAACCGCGCCTTGGCATTGCGCCGGATCGTGCCGTCGACCACCATGCAGCCGGCGATATTGCCGATCTTGGACGAGCGGAAGATCTCGCGGATCTCCGCCTGACCGAGCTGGTGCTCCTCGTAGATCGGCTTGAGCATGCCCTTGAGTGCGGCCTCGATCTCCTCGATCGCCTGGTAGATGACCGAGTAGTACTTGATCTGGACGCCCTCACGGTCGGCCATCTCGGTCGCCTTGCCCTGCGCACGGACGTTGTAGCCGACGATGACGGCATTCGACGCGGTGGCCAGGTTGACATTGGCCTCGGTGATCGCACCGACACCACGGTCGATGACCCGCAGGTCGACCTCGTCACCGACATCGATCTGGCTGAGCGAGTCCTCCAAGGCCTCGACCGAGCCGGAGCTGTCGCCCTTGAGGATGAGCAGCAGCTCGGTGGTCTCGCCCTTCTCGACCTCGCGCATAAGGTCCTCGAGGGTACGACGGCCGCTGCGCTTGGCCAGCGCCGCGTTGCGCTCGCGGGCCTCACGCTTCTCGGCGATCTGACGAGCGATGCGATCGTCATCGACGGCCATGAAGTTGTCCCCGGCTCCGGGAACCGCCGTCAGACCGAGCACCAGCGCCGGCCGCGAGGGCGGCGCCTCCTCGATGCTGTCGCCGAACTCGTCGAGCAGGGCACGGACGCGGCCGAAGGCCGAGCCCGCGACGATCGTGTCGCCCACGCGCAGCGTGCCGCGCTGCACGATCACGGTCGCGACGGGGCCGCGACCACGGTCGAGGTGCGCCTCGATCGCGAGACCCTCGGCGTTCTGATCGGGATTCGCCCGCAGGTCCAGCGACGCATCGGCCGTCAGCACGATGGCCTCCAGCAGCTGCTCGAGGCCCGTGCCGGACTTGGCCGAGACGTCGACGAACATCGTGTCGCCGCCGTACTCCTCGGGCACGAGCCCGTACTCGGTGAGCTGGCCGCGCGCCTTGCTCGGATCGGCATCGGGCTTGTCGACCTTGTTGACCGCCACGACGATCGGCACACCGGCCGCCTGGGCGTGGTTGAGCGCCTCGACCGTCTGCGGCATGACGCCGTCATCGGCCGCGACGACCAGCACCGCGATGTCCGTCGCCTGCGCACCACGGGCACGCATGGCGGTGAACGCCTCGTGACCGGGGGTGTCGATGAAGGTGATCGGACGCTCGGTGTCGTCGACCTCGGTCGTGACCTGGTAGGCGCCGATCGACTGCGTGATGCCGCCGGCCTCCTTGGCCACCACATTCGCGTTACGCAGGGCGTCGAGCAGCTTGGTCTTGCCGTGGTCGACGTGACCCATGACGGTGACGACCGGGGGCCGCGGCGCCATGTCGGCGTCGTTGCCCTCGTCCTCGCCGAACTCCAGTGAGAAGGACTCCAGCAGCTCGCGGTCCTCGTCCTCGGGCGACACGACCTCGACGTTGTAGTTCAGCTCCTCACCGAGGATCTGCAGCGTCTCGTCGTTGACCGACTGGGTGGCGGTGACCATCTCACCGAGGTGGAACAGCACCTGCACCAGCGACGCGGCGTCGACGCCGATCTTCTCGGCGAAGTCGGTCAGCGAGGCACCGCGCGCGACGCGGACCGTCTCGCCGTTGCCCTTGCGGACCCGCACACCGCCGATCGCCGGCGCCTGCATCTGGTCGAATTCCTGGCGCTTGGCGCGCTTGCTCTTGCGTCCACGGCGCGGCGGACCACCGGCGCGCCCGAAGGCGCCCTGCGTGCCACCGCGGCCACCGGGACCACGACCACGTCCGGGAGGACCGGAGAAGCCGCCACCGCCGCCGGGACGGGGAGCTCCTCCGCCGCCACCGCCGGGACGGTTTCCGGCACCGGGACGACCTCCGCCGGGTCGACCGCCGGGACGGCCGCCCTGACGTGCGTCAGGGCCGCCGACGGCCGAGCGCTTGGGCATCATCGCGGGGTTGGGACGCGGCATGCCACCCGGACGCGGTGCACCGGCACCGTCGCCCTGACCCTGTCCCTGACCACGTCCGGCCGGCGGACGCGGCGGGCGATCCTGCTGCATGCCCTGCTTGGACGAGAACGGATTGTTGCCGGGGCGAGCGCTTCCCGAGCGGGGGCCGGGACGCGGGCCGCCGGGCTTGGGACCACCCGGACGGGGCCCTGGTGCCGGGGCATTGGACGCGGGAGCGTCAGCCTCGGGCGGCTTGGGCGCCGCGGGGCCGGGCTTCGGCGCGGCAGGACCCGGCTTGGGCGCCGCGGGGCCGGGCTTCGGCGCGGCAGGACCGGGCTTGGGCGCGGCAGGCGCATTGCTCTCGCTCGCGACACTCTCGGTCGCGACGCTCTCCTGCTGAGGCGGGGCGCTCGGCGCGGCCGGCTCGGCGGGAGCCGGGGTGCTCGCGGGGGCGTCCTTCTTCGGCGCGGCCTTCTTGGCCCCGCCCTTCTTGGCGCCCATCTCGCGCAGCTTGTCGCCGTGCTCGTCGTTGAGGCGACGCACGACCGGCGCCTCGACGGTCGACGAGGCGGATTTCACGTATTCGCCCATGTCCTTGAGGGTGGACAGGACGACCTTACTGGGGACTCCGAACTCGCGTGCGAGCTCGTGGACTCTGACAGCCACTCTTCTCCTTCAGGGGGTCCAGCCCTGAAGGGGGCCGGACCTAGTCGACGTACAGGCTCATTGCGAGGTACTCATCGAGTGCTCATGAGCGTGTGCTCCGTTTTCGGTCGGGAGGCGTCCGGTCGGACGCCTCGTGGTCAGGTGCTCCGGTCACCAGGGTTCACGATCAGCGATCGCAGCGCTTCGATCTGCGGGTGGCCTTCACGACGAAGGGCCCGACCGAAAGCGCGGCGACGGACCGCGAGCTCCAGGCACTCGGACGACGGATGCAGGTGTGCACCGCGCCCGGGCAACATGCCATCGGTGTCCGGGACGACCGAGAAACTACCATCGTTCGCGCCCGGCCGTGCGACGACACGCACCAGAGTGGACTTGTCCGCACGCTCACGACAACCGATGCACGTGCGGATCACCGACGACAAGTCTAGCCGTTGGTCGAAACGTCCGTGGCAGCGGCTTGCCCCGTCGGCTCGGTATCGGGTCGGATGTCGATCCGCCAACCGGTCAACTTGGCCGCCAGCCGGGCGTTCTGTCCCTCGCGTCCGATCGCGAGCGAGAGCTGGAAGTCCGGCACGACGACCCGGGCCGCCTTCGCTGCGGCGTCCAGGATCGTGACGCTGGTGACGCGCGAGGGCGAGAGCGCCTGCGCGATGAACTCGGCGGGATCGTCGCTGTAGTCCACGATGTCGATCTTCTCGCCGTGCAGCTCGCTCATCACATTGCGCACCCGCTGTCCCATCGGGCCGATACACGCTCCCTTGGCGTTGACGCCCGAGACCGTGGGCCGGACCGCCACCTTGGTGCGGTGCCCCGCCTCCCGGGCGATGGCCGCGATCTCCACCGAGCCGTCGGAGATCTCCGGGGACTCCAGCGCGAACAGGAGCTTGACGAGATTGGGGTGCGTGCGCGATACCTTGACCCTCGGTCCGCGAGGCGAGCGCTCCACCTCGTACACATAGGCCTTGATCCGCTCACCGTGGGAATAACGCTCCTCGGGGACGCGCTCGGTGGCCGGCATGACCGCCTCGATGGATCCGAGATCGATCATGACGTCACCGGGTCGACGCCCCTGCTGGATCACACCGGACACCACGTCACCGACGCGGCCGGAGAACTCCCCGTACGTGGCCTCGTCCTCGAGATCGCGGAGCCGCTGCATGATGAGCTGGCGCGCGACGGTGGCGGCGAACCGGCCGAAGTCCTCGGGCGTGTGGTCGAACTCCTCGCTGAAACGCTGCACGGGAGCGTCGTCCTCGCCCTCCGCGGGCGCGTCGGTGAGGCGTTCCTTCGCCCAGACCGTGACATGGCCGCTCGTGCGGTCGAGCTCGACGCGGGCGTGATGGTGGGCATCGGCGGTCTTGTGATACGCCGAGAGCAGCGCGGTCTCGATCGCCTCGACCACGACCTCGAGCGAGATCCCCTTCTCTCGCTCCAGCAGTCGCAGGGCGCTCATGTCGATGTCCATCAGACGTCCTTCCGATTGAGTTCGATCTCGATGACGGCGCGCTCGATATCGCCGTAAGCGTAACGAGTGGGCACGCCACCGCGCAGCAGATCGACGCCGGACTCGTCGCTGTCGCCGATGCGAGCGGTGACGGTGGCGCCGTCGGTCGTCGTCACGTGGACGAGCCGGTCGTGGTTGCGTCGCCAGTGCCGGGGGGCGGTCAGGGGGCGGTCGGCCCCACGCGAGGTCACCTCGAGTGTGTACGGGGCCTGGCCCATCGCGTCGGTGGCGTCCAGGGCCGCCGACACCGCCCGGGTGGCCTGAGCGATCGCATCGATGCCGACGCCCCCGTCACGGTCGACGGCGATCACCAGGCGCCGGTGCTTGCCCTGGCCGACGACCTCGACCGACTCCAGGTCGAGCCCGAGATCGGCGACCACCGGCGCGACGATCCTCTCAAGCTCGCTCATACGGTCCCTCCCCCGCGATGGCCGGGGCGGTGGGCTCGGAGGCGCCGCTTCCCTCGATCGACTCGCTTCGCTCGGTCATGCCGGAGACGCCCCTATTCAGTTCGATGGCCACGACGGTCCTACGTGGCACCATCGTAGCGGTCCCGGACGGTCCACTAGGCTGCGACCGTGACCAGCCGACGTGTGCTCTTGGGAGGCGGAATCGCCGCCGGTGCCGTCGTGGCCCTCGGGGCCACCGGCCGCCTCGATGACGTGGTGCGCGGCGTCGGCGTCAAGCCTCGTCCGCGGCCGGTCCATGCCGACGTCAGCTTGGTCCGCGCCGTCCTCGTCGATCAGCAGCGGGTGCTCTCGATCGCGCGGGGAACCTCCGGTGCCGAGGACGTCGCCGAGGTGCTCGAACAACACATCGTCCAGCTCGGAGGAACGCCCACTGGCGCGACCGAGGCGGGGGCCCTCTCGACCGCGCTCGGCGAGGCGGCGGATCATCGTGCCGCCGACGCACTCGCCGCGACGTCACCCGATGTCGTGCGGGTGCTGGCCTCGATGGCTGCCGGTCTCGACCAGCTCTCAGCGACCTGGGAGGGCGCCTGATGAACGAGGCGGAGGCCTTGCGCTGGCGGGTCTGGCTGGAGCTCGAGATGGAAGCGGTCTGGCTCTATCCCGTGATCGCCGCGCGCTTCGATGCGCTGCGCGCGGCCGCCACCGCGGCGTACGAGGCGCACAGCGATCTTCGCGATGCCCTCGTGTCGGTGCTGGCCGATGCCGATATCGAACCTCCCGGCCCCCTCGTCAGCTACGAGGTCGGCGAGCTCGGCTCGCCCGAGGACGCGCAGGACGTCGCCGCGCGGCTCGAACAGCGGCTGTGCGCCTCAATCGCCGCTCTGACCGGCGAGGTCGACGGCGAGGAGCGCGAGCGAGTGGTGCGCGAGCTGCGCACCACCGCTGTGCGAGCCGTCTCGTGGGGCGCGTCCCCCGAACCCTTCCCCGGCCTCGACTGAACCGTCCTGCGCCCCGTCCCAGATCTGGCCAGTTGTGGCCCGTTCCAGGTGCTCGAAACGGGCCACAACTGGCCAGATCTGGGACCGGAGGTCTCAGGGAGGGAGGGTCAGGCCAAGGTGGCGACGAGGTCGGCCAGGGGTACGTCGCGACGGTCGCCGGTGGCGCGGTCCTTGACCTCGACGACACCGTCGGCCAGACCCTTGCCCACGACGACGATGGTCGGGACGCCGATCAGCTCGGCATCCTTGAACTTCACCCCCGGCGACACCTTGGGGCGATCGTCGTAGAGCACCTCGAGCCCGGCGGCCTCCAGCTGCGCCACCAGGTCATCTGCCGCCTCGAACTGCGCGGGATCCTTGCCGGCGACGACCAGGTGGACGTCGAAGGGCGCGATGGCCGCGGGCCAGACGATCCCCTTGTCGTCATAGGAGTTCTCGATCACGGCCGCCACAGCGCGCGAGACACCGAAACCGTACGACCCCATCGCCACCGTGACCAGCTTGCCGTTCTCGTCGAGGACCTTCAGGCCCAGCGCCTCGGCATACTTGCGGCCGAGCTGGAAGACGTGGCCCATCTCGATGCCGCGGGCCAGCTCCAGGGGTCCGCTGCCGTCCGGAGCCGGATCCCCCGCCTTGACCTCGGCGGCCTCGATCGTGCCGTCCGCGGTGAAGTCGCGACCGGCGACCAGATCGATCACATGCGAGCCGGGCGTGTTCGCGCCGGTGACCCAGCGGGTCCCCTCGACGACCCGGGGGTCGACGAGGTAGCGGATACCCGTGGCTCCCTCGGCACCGAGGACGCCCGGCCCGATGTAGCCCTTCACCAGATCGGGGTAGCGCTCGAAGTCGGCATCGCCGAAGGGCTCGATATCGGCCGGAGCGACCTGGCTTTCCAGTCGCTTCATGTCGACCTCGCGATCGCCGGGGATGCCGATCGCGAGCGGCTCGGAGGCGCCGTCGGGATATCGCAGCATGACCAGCACGTTCTTGAGCGTGTCGGCCGCCGTCCAGGCACGGTCGTCACGAGGGAACCGCTCGTTCAGATGATCGACGAGGGTCTCGATGGTCGGGGTGTCAGGGGTGACCTCCGCGTGGGCGGCCGGCGCGTCGTCGTAGGGCTGCGGGGCAGGGACCACGGTCGTCACCGCCTCGACATTCGCGGCGTACCCGCCCGGAGATCGCACGAAGGTGTCCTCCCCCGTGTCGGCGACCACCAGGAACTCCTCACTCGCCGACCCGCCCATCGCGCCGGAGTCGGCGTGCACGACCGCGTACTCGAAGCCGAGCCGGTCGAAGATACGGACGTAAGCGGCCCGGTGCGCCTGGTACGACCGCTCCAGACCGGCATCGTCGATATCGAAGGAGTACGAGTCCTTCATGATGAACTCGCGTCCACGCAGGATGCCCGCGCGGGGACGGGCTTCGTCGCGATACTTGGTCTGGATCTGATAGAGGCTCAGCGGCAGGTCCTTGTACGAGGAGTACAGGTCCTTGACCAGCAGGGTGAACATCTCCTCATGTGTCGGGCCGAGGAGCAGGTCGGTCCCACGTCGATCCTGCAGCCGGAACAGATTGGGTCCGTATTCGGTCCACCGATTCGACGCCTCATAGGGTTCGCGCGGCAGGAGCGCCGGGAAGCGCACCTCCTGCGCGCCGATCGCCTCCATCTCCTCGCGCACGATCGCCTCGACCTTCGCGAGCACGCGCAGGCCGAGCGGCAGCCAGGAGTAGATGCCCGGCGCGACGCGACGCACGTAGCCGGCACGGACGAGGAGCTTGTGGCTCGGGACCTCGGCGTCGGCGGGGTCGTCGCGGAGCGTGCGGACGAAGAGCCGTGACATGCGCATGGCACGAGGGTAGCGACCGCGCCGCCCGCTCCCCCGACCGCATCGCGCCCCGGAGCGGTGACCTACGCACCTCTCGCCACGTGCAGCGGTGCGTCCGGCACCTCTCACCTCCTCGGAGGGGTGCGTAGGTCACCGCTCGATGACGGGAGGCGTGCGTAGGTCACCGCTCGAGGAGGTCAGGAACGGGCGCGAAGCGCGGCGCGGATGAGCGGCCACTGCAGTGGGAGTCGCGCGACCGTCCCGATCTTGAACGCGGTGGAGGCCCGTGGGCTGCGGACGACATCGACGGCCATCTGCACGTTGGCCGGGAAGACCGCCGCCAGCAGGCCGGCCGCCGCCAGGCCGCCGAACCGGCGCGTCCGCGGCAGGGCCAGCAGACCCGCGCACACCAGCTCCGCGGCTCCCGATGCGTAGACCAGCTCGGTCTTCGCGGGCAACACCTCGGGCACGATCCGCGCGAACGGTTCCGGCTTCACGAAGTGCACGACACCGGCGCCCGCCAGCAGGGCGACGAGACCCATCGTGTCCTTGCGCATGCTCGTTCCTCTCACATCAGGACGGTGGCGAAGGTCGACACCTGGCGGAATCCGACGCGTTCGTAGAGGCGCCGGGCGGGAGTGTTGTAGTCGTTGACGTACAGCGTGACAGCCGGGGCGAAGCTGCGTCGCGCGCGGTAGACCACCCCGGCGAGGGCACGCTCGGAGACCCCCTCGCCTCGTCGGCGAGGCGAGACCCACACCCCCTGCAACTGGCAGGCGGCGTGGGTGTGGGCGCCGACCTCGGTCTTGAACACGACCTGGTCGCCTTCGATGATCGCGTAGGCGCATCCCTCCGCGATGAGCTGCGCCACCCGCGCACGGTAGCCTCCGCGATCGCCGATGGTCGGGTCCACGCCGACCTCCTCGGTGAACATCGCGACGCTGGCGGGAAAGAGGACATCGAGCTCGTCGACCGCGACCGGCCGCACGCGATGGTCCGCCTCCAGCGGGCTGTCGCCGTCGAGCACGAGGAAGGGCTGGTCGAGCCGCTCGGAACGCGCCTCGCCCCAGGTGGGCCGCAGGCGCCTCCAGAGGGGCACGACGACCTCGGCCGGCCCGACGAGCGAGCGAGAACGCGCGTCGCGCCGGACGAGCCGCTCGGCGAAGGCCTCCACAGCCTCCTCGGTGGCCTCCACCGGCACGACATTGGCACCGACGTGACAGGCCGACACGAGGCGCTCGCGCTCGAAGTACCCCCAGATCTGAGCCCCGAGCCAGCGCTGATCGATGCCGGCGGACGCGACCCTGTGACGCACGAACACATTGGCCAAGGGGTCGCGATCCAGCAGCCCGAGCAGGTCGGGAAGGTCGTGGCGCGACAGAGAACGGACGTAGGATGCGCCCGCAGCCACCTCGGTCATGGCTCGGAGCCTAGCCGAGTCGCGACAACGGCGCGCGAAGGTGTCAGCTCACCGTGACGGCGGCCGCGGCGCCGTCCTCGGGCTCCATGCCCTCGGCGATACGCATGGCCTCCTCGATGAGGGTCTCGACGATCTTGCTCTCCGGCACGGTCTTGATGACCTCGCCCTTGACGAAGATCTGGCCCTTGCCGTTGCCGGAGGCGACGCCGAGATCGGCTTCTCGCGCCTCGCCCGGACCGTTGACGACACAGCCCATGACAGCCACGCGCAGCGGCACCTCGAGTCCGTCGAGACCGGCGGTGACCTCGTCGGCGAGCTTGTAGACGTCGACCTGGGCTCGTCCGCACGACGGGCACGAGACGATCTCCAGCCGGCGCGGCCGCAGGTTCAGGGACTCCAGGATCTGCAGTCCGACCTTGACCTCCTCGACCGGCGGTGCGGACAACGAGACGCGGATGGTGTCGCCGATGCCCTTGCTGAGCAGCGCGCCGAACGCCGTCGCGCTCTTGATCGTGCCCTGGAAGGCCGGACCGGCCTCGGTGACGCCCAGATGTAGCGGCCAGTCGCCCCGTTCGGCGAGCAGCTCATAGGCCTTGACCATGACGACCGGGTCGTTGTGCTTGACCGAGATCTTGAAGTCGTGGAAGTCGTGCTCCTCGAACAGCGAGGCCTCCCACACCGCGGACTCGACGAGGGCCTCGGGCGTGGCCTTGCCGTACTTCTCCAGCAAGCGCTTGTCGAGGGACCCGGCGTTCACCCCGATGCGCAGGGAGACACCGGCATCGGAGGCGGCTTTGGCGATGGCGCCGACCTGATCATCGAACTTGCGGATGTTGCCCGGGTTGACGCGCACGGCGGCACACCCGGCGTCGATCGCCGCGAACACATACTTGGGCTGGAAGTGGATATCGGCGATGACCGGGATCTGCGACTTGCGAGCGATCGCGGGCAGCGCCTCGGCATCGTCCTGGCTCGGGCACGCCACGCGGACGATGTCGCAGCCGGCGGCCGTGAGCTCGGCGATCTGCTGGAGCGTCGAGTTGACGTCGGAGGTCAGCGTGGTGGTCATCGACTGCACCGAGATCGGGGCGTCGCCGCCCACTTCGACGGTGCCGACGTTGATCTTGCGCGACGCTCGGCGGGGGGCGAGCACGGGCGCGGGAGCCTCGGGCATGCCCAGGGAGACGGGAGTACTCGTCATGACAGCCTCACCGGATTGACGATGTCAGCGAAGATCAGGACCACACCCATGATGATAAGGAGCGAGCCAACCGCGTAGGCCACGGGCAGCATCTTGGCGACGTCCACATAGCCCGGATCGGGGCGTCCGCGCAGGCGCGCCCAGCCCCTGCGGATCGCCTCCCACAGGGCACCGGCGATGTGTCCGCCGTCGAGCGGGAGCAGCGGGATCAGGTTGAACAGCCAGAGGAAGAGATTGAGCCCGGCGAGCAGCATGATGAGCCGTTGCGCGGCAACCGCGAGGGTCGGCTGGTCGGTGGTGACGAGTTCGCCCGCCACCCGGCTGGCACCGACGATGCTGATCGGCGTGTCCTGGCCTCGTTCAGCACCGAAGGCGGCCTGGACGACATCGACCATGCGCACCGGCAGGTTGACCACGGCACGCGCCGTCAGGCCGATGACGCGACCGGTCTCCTCGATGACGAAGCCCGGCCCCTGTCGCTCGACCGTCTGCAAAGGGACCACGCCGAGGAAGCCGACATCCTCCACCTTGCCCGGATCGTCGAGCGCGGCCCGGGCCAGCACCGATGTGCGGACGGAGACCGTGCTCTCGGTGCCGTCTCGCAGGAAGCCGATCTGCGCCTCCTGGTCGCCATTGGCCCGGATGCTGGTGCTCAGTTGGTCCCAGGAGGTGATCGGTTCGCCGTTGAACGAGGTGATCTCGTCTCCCGGCTCGAAGCCGGCGAGCTTGGCTGGGGTGACCGGGTCCTGGTCGGTGCACGCCCGGCCCGCCTCGGCGTCCGTGATGGCACAGTCGGAGACCTGCGCCACCGTGGTGGTGGGAACGGCCACCCCGAAGCCCATGAACGAGATCGAGAACAGCACCACGGCGATGAGCAGGTTGACCGTGGGACCGCCCGCCATCACGGTGACCTTCTGCCACCACGGCCGCCGGTAGAACAGGCGGTCCTGGTCCTCGACGGTGACGGTCTCGTACTCCAGCTCCCGGGCGTCGCGGGCCAGCTGGGTGAACAGGCCCGTGTTGGAGGTGCGGGCGTGGTCGGGGTCGCCCTTCTCCGGCGGGAGCATGCCGACGAGCTTGACGTATCCGCCGAGCGGGACGGCCTTGAGGCCGTACTCGGTCTCCCCTCGCCTGAAGGACCAGACGGTGCGGCCGAAGCCGACGAAGAACTGGGTGACCTTCACGCCGAACTTCTTGGCGGGCCACATGTGACCCAGCTCGTGCAGGGCGATGGAGGCGGCCACTCCGAGGAGGAACACCACCACGCCGAGCGTGAAGATCACTGCGGTCATCGTCGTCGCTCCACCAGGTCCGTCGCCCGCTCGCGGGCCGCCGTGTCAGCGGCGAGCACGCGCTCGAGCGTCACATCGTCGTGGGCCGTGTCCGGATCGGACAGATGCTCCCCGAGCACCTCGCCCACAGTGTCAACGATGCCGAGGAAGTCCAAGTGCCCGGCGACGAAGGCGTCGACGCAGACCTCGTTGGCCGCGTTGAGGACCGCGGGCGCGGTGCGACCGAACTCGCCGGCGCGGCGAGCCAGCGAGACGGCGGGGAAGGCCTCCTCGTCGAGCGGGAAGAACTCCCAGGAGACCGGCTGTGTCCAGTCACACGGTGCAGCCGCTCCCGGCAGCCGCTCGGGCCAGGCCAGTCCCAACGCGATCGGCAGGCGCATGTCCGGAGGCGAGGCCTGCACCATCGTCGATCCGTCGACGAACTCCACCATCGAGTGGACCACCGAGGACGGGTGCACCACGACATCGATGCGATCGAAGCCGATGTCGAAGAGCAGATGCGCCTCGATGACCTCGAGTCCCTTGTTGACCAGGGTCGCGGAGTTGATCGTGATGACGGGACCCATATCCCAGGTGGGGTGGGCCATCGCCTGCTCGGGCGTGACGTCGGCCAGCTCGGCACGGCTGCGGCCACGGAAGGGGCCGCCGCTGGCCGTCACCAGCAGACGTCGGACGTCCTCGATCCGCTCTCCCCGCAAGGCCTGGGCGAGCGCTGAGTGCTCGGAGTCGACCGGTACCAGCTGACCGGGCGCGGCCAGATCCTTGACCAGCGGACCGCCGATGATGAGCGATTCCTTGTTGGCCAGTGCGAGCGTGCGCCCGGCCTCGAGCGCCGCGAGCGTGGGGCGCAGCCCCACCGCACCGGTCATGCCGTTGAGGACGACCTCGCACTCCGAGCGGGCGGCCTCGGTGGCGGCATCCGGTCCCACGAGCAGCCGCGGGATCCGTAGGTCCCCCGACGACCAGCCACGGCGCTGGGCCTCGGCGTAGAGGGCGAGCTGTACGTCCTCGGCCGCGCTCCCCCGGGCGACGGCGACCAGCGGCACGTCGAAGGCGAGCGCCTGGCGCGCCAGCAGCGCCGGATCGCTGCCCCCCGCGGCGAGCGCGACGACCTCGAAGCGATCACGATTCTCCGCGATGACCTCGAGTGCCTGGGTGCCGATGGAGCCGGTGGAACCGAGAAGGGCGACACGCGTTCGACGCATGCCGCCCATTCTCGCACCCGCACCCGACTACTTGACCTCGGTGCGCAGCCACCTCCAGATGCCGAAGGCGAGGGGGACCCCCACCCAGAGCAGAGACGAGGTGGCCAGCTGCGCCCATTCCTCACCGGACATGCCGCCGGAGTCCAGCAGCGGCTCCTGCGCCGAGGCGAAGTCGATCCACGGGACGATGTCGGCGAACCAGTCCAGGAAGGCTCCCGCGACATTGAGCACCGTCGGCACCACGAACATGTAGACGAAGTACGTCACGATCGCGGCCGGGGTGTTCATCAGCAGCAGGGCGATGCCGAAGCCCAGCAGCGTCGCGATCGCGTTGCCGATGAAGATATTGCGCAGCATCTGCGCGCTGAGGTTCCAGTCCACCTCGATCCCGCGCAGGCCACCGGCGAGGGCGGTGCCGAGCAGCGCGATCAGTACCGAGATGACCAGGACGCCGAGCACCACGAGTGCCGAGGCGACCAGTTTGGCGAGCACGACCCGACCACGGCGCGGCTCCAGGCTGAAGGTCACGAGGGCCGTCCGCTGTCCCCATTCCTGGGTGACGAGCAGGATCGGGATGATGGCCACGAAGATGCCGAGCAACGAGTTCTGCACGAGGGCCATGTCGTTGAGATCCTGCGCCGCTCCCGCGGGGACGAGGAAGGTCTGGATCAGCATCGCCGCGAAGGCGAGGATGAGGATCGAGATCGTGAACCAGCGGCCGGCGCGGGTGTCGAAGGACTTGCGGAACTCGACGAGGCTCAACCGCGCGAACGGGATGCCGGGACGCTGAGTGTCGATGGTGACGGCTGGCTGGGTCATGACTGGACTCCCGTCGTGGGCTGCTCGCGCTGGGTGTCCGACGTGAGCGAGAGGAACATGTCTTCGAGGCCGGCGCCGTCGGCCCGGCGGAGTTCGGCGAGTGCCACCTGGGCGGCCGCCGCGGCGCGTCCGACCTCGTCGGCGGATGCATCCGTCTGCAGTCCGTCCTCACCGACGACGACGGCGATTCCGGCGGCATCGAGAGCCGAGCGGAGCTGCTCGGTGTGCTCCGGCACCGCCTTGACGTAGGTGCCGGCCGCGTGCAGGAGCTCCTCCTTGGTGCCCTCGGCGACGATCCGCCCTCGCCCGATGACGATGAGCTCGTCGGCGATGATCTCGACCTCGTGCAGGAGGTGCGAGGAGAGGAGCACGGTGCCGCCGCGATCGGCGTAGGTACGCAGCAGCGTGCGCATCCAGTGGATGCCGGCCGGGTCCAGGCCGTTGGCGGGCTCGTCGAGGATGAGGATCTTGGGGTCCCCGAGCAGGGCGTGGGCGATGCCCAGGCGCTGCCGCATGCCGAGGGAGTAGTCGCGCAGCCGTCGCTTGGACTCCGAGGCGCTGAGGCTCACCAGCTCCAGCATCTCGTCGACCCGCGAGGAGGGCAGGCCCATCGTGCGCGCACCGACGGTCAGGACCTCGCGGCCGGTACGTCCTCCGTGCTGAGCCGAGGCGTCCAACAGCACGCCCACCTGGGTCCCGGGGTTGGGGATGTCGTGATAGCGGACGCCACCGATCGTCGTGCTCCCCGAGTCGGCAGGGGTCAGTCCGGCGATGATGCGCATCGTCGTGGACTTGCCGGCCCCGTTCGGGCCGAGGAAGCCGGTGACCTGTCCTGGTCGGCACACGAAGGAGACGTCGTCCACGGCGCGGTACTGCCCGTAGGTCTTCGTCAGGTTCTCAACCGTGATCATGGCTCCATCCTGTCCGAATCTCCCGGCGAGCACATCGCACCAACGGTCTACGACTTCTGGCCGAGAGTCGTAGAGGGTCCAGACGATCGGAACCGTAGGCTGAGAAGGTGCCCCCACGACCAGCTCCTGCTCCCCTGACCCTGTGGGGCGAGGCCTGGCGTTACGCGCTGGTGATCGCGATCAGCGCCGTCGTCATCATCGCGCAGGTCGCCGACCCGACCTTCCCGCTGTCGACCTGGTCGCTGCCCCTGGATATCGCCGTCGGGGTGGCGTCCCTGGTGCTGCTGCACTGGCGCCGCCGGTTCCCGGTGACGATCGCCCTGCTGATCGCCCTCGGCTCGGTCTTCTTCTTGAGTTTGAGCGGTCCGTCGATGCTCGCCCTCGTCTCGGTGGCCACCCGCCGCCGGTGGCGCGAGATCATCCCCGTGGGTGTCGGCATGATCGTGGCCGGCATGGCCCTCAGCATCGTCAGCGACATGACCGAGACCCGTGCCGAGGCGCTGCTGGACCTGGCGCTCAACACCGCCTTCACCGCTCTCGCGATCGCCTGGGGCATGTACGTCGGCTCACGACGCGAGTTGATGCGGACGCTCGTGGAACGTGCCGAGACCGCCGAGTCCGAGCAGGCGGCTCGTGTGGCACAAGCGCGCACCGCCGAGCGTGCCCGTATCGCCCGGGAGATGCACGACGTGCTGGCGCACCGGATCTCGATGGTCTCGCTGCACGCCGGCGCGCTCGCCTTCCGCGACGACCTTCCCCCGGCCGATGTGCGGCATAGCGCGGAGATCATCCAGGCCAGCTCCCATCAGGCGCTCATCGAACTGCGGCAGGTGCTCGGGGTCCTTCGCGACGAGGCGACCGATGACACGACCGAGCGCCCGCAGCCCGCGGCCCGCGACATCCCCGAGCTCCTCGATGAGGCCCGGGCGAGCGGCATGCATATCGCGGAGCGATGTGAGGCCGATCTGCCCTCCGTGCCCGACTCGATCGGCAGGACCTCGTACCGCATCGTGCAGGAGTCGTTGACCAATGCCAGCAAGCACGCCCCGGACACGACCGTCACCGTCACCCTCGTCGGCGTACCCGGCGATGCGTTGAGCGTCACGGTCAGCAATCCCCTCCCCATCGGGTCGCCGGCGGTCTCGGCCACGCCGGGTGCCGGTCTGGGGCTCGTGGGTCTGGCCGAGCGGGTACGCCTCGCCGGCGGGACGCTGGAGCACAGCATCACCGCCGGTCAGCGCTTCGAGGTCGTCGCCCGGCTACCGTGGCCCGCATGATGCCACGCGAGCGCCGGGCAGCACTCCCGTCGACGACGATCCCGCACGTCTTCTTACAAGGGGACCTATGAGCGAGCGCATCCGTGTCCTCCTGGTCGACGATGATCCGCTGGTGCGCACCGGACTGGCGATGGTGCTCGGCGGCGCACCCGATCTCGAGGTGGTCGGCGAGGCGGGCGACGGCAGCGAGGCACTACGCTGCCTGGACGCGACCCCGGTCGATGTCGTGCTCATGGACATCCGGATGCCGGTGATGGACGGGCTCACGGCGACCGAGCGGATCCTGCAGCGGCCGTCGACACCCCACATCATCGTGCTGACGACCTTCGACACCGACGACCATGTGGTGCGCGCGCTCGCGGCGGGAGCCAGTGGCTTCCTGCTGAAGGACACTCCGCCGCCGCGGATCGTCGACGCGGTCCGCACGGTCGCGGCCGGCGATCCGATCCTCTCGCCCAGCGTCACCGGCCAGCTCATCCGCCATGTCGCGTCCAACGGCACCACCGCGGCCGAGCGCGCGGCGGTCGAGGCGCTGACCGAGCGGGAGCGGGAGGTGGCGCTGGCGGTGGCGCGGGGCGCATCGAATGCCGACATCGCCAAGGAGCTGTTCATGAGCGTCGCGACCGTGAAGGTGCACCTCGGTCATGTGTTCGCCAAGCTCGGTGTGAGCAATCGGGTGCAGGTGGCGATCCGCATGCACGACGCCGGCCTCAGCTGACCCACTCCCGCCCGGGCGGTGAGCCATCACCCACCCGCGGAGCGAAGGTGGGTGATCATCCACCGACGAGCAGGCGAGCGCGATCGCGGCGCGCCGGCAACCAGCGATCCGCACTGACCAGATCTCCACGGCCGATCGGGGCCTGAGCCTCGACGGAGGATGAGCATCGGCGGTTGCCACAGCCGCCGCGGAGGCACATCCTCCGTCGGGCCGGGACGGAGGATGTGTTTCGGTGGTTGCTAGAGCCGCCGCAGAGGCACATCCTCCGTCGGCCTCGGCCACCCACCGCCCGTAGCGCCGGCCGACCGAGCAGCGGCTCAGGTGAGCGCGCGTCCGGCGATGAGGGGCTCGAGCAGATCGCCGTAGCGTTCCAGCAGGCGATCGGCGTAACCCTCGGCATCGCGTGCGAGGGCGGTCGCCGGATCGACACGACCGGCCCTCAGCACCAGGTCGTAGTCGAAGCTCTCGTCCGGCGTCGTCACGGTGAGCGGCTCGCCGCCGATGCGATACCGGGCCCCGGAGTCCGGCTCGGCGCCCAGCCGCACTACCGCGAGCACCGAGACGACTCGTGGCCGTTCCACGGTGACGGCGATATCCAGCGGAGTGCCGGCGACGACACCCAATTCGCGCAGTCCGCCCGCGAGCGAGGCCGATTCGTGGAGCAGCTGCGCGAAGGACCAGCTCCCCTCGGCGGTGACGAGGGCGGGATCGTCGGCCCGTCCGTCGACCACGTGACGGTCGAGTGCTCGGAAGGCGAGGCTGTGCATCAGCGTCCCTCGAAGACGGGGGCGCGCTTCTCGGTACGGGCCAGCGCCGCCTCACGCACGTCCTCACTCGCCCAGACACGAGCGAACTCGGTCTCGATGCGCTCGTCGTCCGCGCGCGAGCCGTTGAGGACCAGCTTGTTGTACGCGACGGTCAGCGGCGCGAGCTCGGCGATCTCCTGCGCCCACGCGACCGCATCGTCGAGGGTGCCGGTGCGATCGGCGAGGCCGCAGGACAGCGCCTCATCCCGCTCGATCGTCTCGGCGGCGAGCATCATCCGGCGGGCCGGGCCCATGCCGGCGAGCTTGCCCAGGGTCCGGATCGTCCAGGCGTCGACCGCCATGCCGTTCTTCGCGGTCGGCACGGCGAAGCGCGCGGTGTCGTCGGCGACCCGCAGATCGCAGGCGATCGCGAGCTGGGTGCCCGCGCCGATGGCAGGCCCGTTGACGGCAGCGATGATCGGCACCGGCAGGCGGGTCAGGCCGTGCAACATGCCGTAGAGCGCCTCGATGAACTCATCGCCGTAGACCCCCGTGAGGTCGGCACCGGCGCAGAAGGCCGTCCCCTCCCCCGTCACCACGAGCACGCGGGCGCCGGCCTCGACCGCGGCCCGCGCGGCTGCGTCGAGCTCGCGACACAGGTCCAGGTTCAGGGCATTACGCCGCTCGGGGCGCTGGAGCGTCAGCACGGTGACGCGTTCGTGCGTCGTGACCTCGATCATCGTCATGCCCACACCGTAGCGAGCGGCGTCATGTCCACGGCGAGGGCCTCGGTTCCGGGGTGACGCTCACCGGCGGCGAGGAAGTCGGGAGCATTCAGTGCGCACGAGTCACCCAGTAACCAGGTTCGCGGGCCGCATGCGCGATCGCGATCACCGTGAACGGCGTACCCCTGTTGACGTAGAAGACCCGGAACGGAAAACGTCCGACACCGAGAGACCGCACTTCGACGCTCGACGCCGGATCGGACCAGAGTGCTCCCGCGTGCGGCCACATCGCGATCATCTCGATCACTGTGTCAAGTGCCCGCGCAAACTCGTCACCGAGCCCAGGACGTTCGTCATTGAGGTGCATCACTTCCGCGATGAGCTCCGAACGGGCCGCCGGATGGAACCCTGGGTCGAGCTTCACTCGTCTCGAGCGGCCCGATTCGCGGCCAGATCGGCCTTGACCTGCGACATCGGAACCGTGTCGATGCGACCGCTCACCAGCTCGTCCACCCGAATCGCGATCTCGTCGTCCCATGCGGAATAGGACGGTAGACCACCTTCTTGGCGTCGAACCGCAAGCTCGCGCACGAGTTCATCCTGCACGTCCTCGGGCAAGCCGAGAACCGCGTCGAGAACTTCGGCCGGAACGGTCATATCCCGATATTACCCCTATGCCGACAGAAAGGACCGGCTCCAGCGCATGTGCCCGATCTCCCTCCAGCTCTCAGGCGTCGGCGGCGGCGAGCTGTCCGCAGGCACCGTCGATATCGGAGCCGCGGGTGTCGCGCACTGTGGTGGGGATGCCCTTGGCAACCAGCCGACGCACGAACTCACGCTCATCCTCGGGCCGCGAGGCGGTCCACTTCGAGCCCGGCGTGGGGTTGAGCGGGATGAGGTTGACGTGCACCCAGCCCCAGTCGCCATAGGAGCTGAGGACATCGGCGAGCATGTCGGCTCGCCAGGCCTGGTCGTTGATGTCGCGCATCATCGCGTACTCGATGGAGACCCGGCGCTTGGTGACCTTGGCGTACTCCCACGCGGCTTCGACGACCTCGGCGACCGAGAAGCGCGTGTTGATCGGGACGAGCTCGTTGCGCAGCTCGTCATCGGGCGCGTGCAGGGAGAGCGCGAGCGTGACCGGGATGCCCTCGGTGGCCAACTGCTTCATCCGCGGCACCAGGCCCACCGTGCTGACGGTGATATTGCGTGCGGAGAGTCCGAGCCCATCCGGCGCCGGAGCGACCATGCGGCGAACCGCGCCGATGACCGCCTTGTAGTTCGCCATCGGCTCGCCCATGCCCATGAAGACGACATTGGACAGCCGTCCCGGACCTCCGGGAACGAGGCCGTTCGCCATCGCCGCGGCACCGTCGACGACCTGATCGATGATCTCGGCGGTGCTCATATTGCGCTGCAATCCGCCCTGGCCCGTGGCACAGAACGGACATGCCATGCCGCAGCCGGCCTGGCTGGACACGCAGATGGTGGCACGATCCGGGTACCGCATGAGCACCGACTCGACGAGTGATCCGTCGAACAGCCGCCAGAGGGTCTTGCGGGTGGTTCCGCCGTCGGCCTCCATCACCCGGACCTGGTCGAGCAGATCGGGCAGCAAGGCCCCGGCGATCCGGTCGCGACTGGCTGCAGGGAGATCCGTCATCTTGGCCGAGTCTCGTTCGAGGCGGGAGAAATAGTGGTGGGCGACCTGCTTGACGCGGAACGCCGGCTCCCCCAGATCGTCGGCGGCGGCCTTGCGTTCGGCGGCATCGAGGTCGGCGAGGTGACGGGGCGGCTTGCCACGGCCCTTCGGCGGCGTCAGCACGAGCGGCAGCGCACGGGTCGGCTCGGTCATGTCCCCAGTGTCCCAGACGGGACCAGGTGCGGACGAATCCTGACGAGCGGTCGTCGCCGGCGCTGGGCGGTAGACCATCAACCCTTCCGCACCCTGGGCGGTACGGCGTCAACCTCATCGTGAGCCGGTGAGGTTGACGACGTACCGCCATCCGCGAGGTGAGGTTGACGACGTACCGCCACCCGCGAGGTGAGGTTGACGAGCTATCCCGCGGCGATCGCGCGCTGACGGCCGATGAGCGAGGCCACGAACTCCAGCTTGTCGAGCACCCCCGGCGCGAGGACGAAGGGATACAGCGGCTCCTTGCCCATGGATTGATTGATCTGGTTCAGCGCTGTGCTCAGCGGGATCCAGACGCCCGTCACGAGGTCGCGGAAGACCGTGAACGCCGAGGGATCGACCGTGACGAGCCCGTAGGCGCTGGCCGTGTCGACCGAGTCGGTGATGTGCAGCACGTGCGCGAAGGTCTCGGCGAAGTCCTCGAAGGGATGCATCGTCGCGTAGGCGCTGATGTAGCGCTCGGGCCAGTCCTCCGGGGGGCCCTGCGCGTAGTGCCGGTCGATCTCCGCCTGGTAGTCGGCGCGCTCATCCCCGAACAGCTCTCGATAGCGGGCACGCAACTCGTCGTCGTCGATCAGGATGGGCTCGTAGTAGTGCCCGATCTCGTGGCGGAAGTGTCCGAGCATCGTCCGGTACGGCTCATCGAGCTGCTCCCGCAGTCGCTCGCGGTAGGCATCGTTCCCCTCAGCCAGGTCGATCGTGATGACACCGTCAGCGTGACCGATCGTGACCTCCTCATTCGTGCTGGATAGCAGATCGAAGGCCAGTCCGTTCTCGGGATCGGCCTGGCGAGGGATGATCGGGAGTCCCAGATCGTCGAGCTCCACGATGAGACGCCGTTTGGCCTGCTCGGCGATCCCGAAGGCGCTGAGCCCCGCGAGATCGGCGTCATTGGGCCGGATGCGCGTCAGCGAACAGCTGAAGCACAGGCCCTCCGGATCCTCCGTGAGCCACGTGCAACCGGATAATCCCAGGTTGGCGCAACGGGTCCACCGCAGTCCCGACGCGTCGGTGTACGTGCCGTCGTCGGCGCTGAGCGGGACGATGGCACGTTCGGCTCGCGAGAAGCCGAGCTGACTGCCGCAGGTGACGCAGACGGAGTTCTCGAAATACAGGGCGCTGTCGCAGACCCGACAGGTGAAGGCACGCACAGGCCCAGTCTGGTGGGGCGCTGCCCGCTCCGCACGCCGCGGGCGGGCTCAAACGGCCTGGACGTCCACGTACACGCTCAGTTCGGAGGAGAACGCCGTGGTGAACACGGTGCCCTTGACCGGCGGGACGTCACCGTAGTCCCGTCCCCAGGCCACGGTGACGTAACGATCGTCGACACGGGTGTCGTTGGTGGGATCGACCGCCAGCCAGTGATCGTCTCCCAGCCACACGGCCGCCCACGCATGCGAGGCATCCGCGCCGACGAGGCGGTCCCTGCCCGGTGGGGGTGTCGTGGCGAGGTAGCCGCTCACATAACGCGCCGCCAGCCCGTGTGAACGCAGACAGGAGAGGAGCAGATGGGTGAAGTCCTGGCATACTCCGGCCTGCGCGGCGAACACCTCGTCGACCGTCGAGGTCACCGATGTCACGCCGGGACGGTAGGCGAAGTCCGCGTGGATGCGGTGGACGAGCTCGCTCACCGCCTCCCCGACCGGCCGCTCTGGCGACAACGTGGCCGCGGCGTACTCGCGTGCTGAGTCGGGGTGCTCCACGAGCGGCGACTCGAGCGCGAAGTCGACCGCGCGCCAGGCCCGGGGTTCGGCGCTGCCGAGCGGGCGGCACGTCTCCCACGCACGGTCCAGCAGGGCTCGAGGGGGCTCCACCGTCGCGACGTCGACCACGCTGTGCGCGTCGACCACCAGCTCGGTGTGCGACGAGGTGACGTGGAAGTAGCGGACCTCGTTGCCGTAGTAGTCCGATGAGATCCCCAGATCCTCGGGCTCAGGCAGTACCGCCACGGTCGCATCGGCGACCTCCTGACCGGGCATCCGGCGTGGCATCACCCACGCCACGCCGTAGCTGCTGGTCACGAGGGCGTCATAGGAGTAGGAGGTCCGATGCTGCACCTGGTAGCGGGTCACGGCTCGATCACCAGCGGAAGCTCGATCGGCCGCTGCCGCGGGCCGGAGGCGAGATGGACGTTCTCGATGGCTTCCGACAGCGACCACAGCTGGCTCCGCACCGTGACCAGCAGCTCACGCAAGCGCGGCCGGTACTCCCCCTCGATCACCACGAGGTGCGCCAGATCGGTGTCGCTCAACAGGGCCAGCAGATCGTCGACGAGACGCTCGGGCCGAGTCGATCCCGAGGACGCCGGCAGCGCCGACAGATGCTGCTGGATCCGCTCGAGGGAGAAACGCAGCGAGCGTGGATTCTCCGCGTCGAGTACCAGCAGGTCGACGACATTGGCCACGCGTACGTAACCGCGGTAACGGCGCCGATGCGTCACAGCGCTCTCGGTGACCTGAAGCACCGCGTCGAACACCTCGCGATCGATCTCGGGCCCGCGCCGACGGCCCAGAGCCGGCTCCAACAGCTGCGTCAGCTGTGACGCGCGTTCGATCGTGCGGCCGATCTCATGGACACGCCACGCCGCATCTCGCACCATGTTCTCGCTCACCCCGTTCAGGGCGAGCACCCCGGTCAGCATCGTCTCGGCGTCCTCTCCGAGGTGCGTGTCGCTCGCCCTCTCGCGCGAGGCGTCGAGGGCGCGAGCGAGGGCGCCGGTCACCCGGAACAGATCGGGTGAGACCTGATCGCGGAGGCTCTGCGCGATCAGAGTCAGCTGCTCGACGGACTGGGCCACCGAGCCGGGACGGCCCGCATCGCTCAGCGCGGTGCGCAGATCATCGGCGTCGACGACGGCATCGGATGCCGACATGAGCCGGCGCAAGGCCGTTCGCAGCACGGCCAGTGCCTCGCCCCCCGGCGAGCCGGGTCGGTGATGGAAGTCGATGGCCAGTGCGTGGCAGGGCAGCCAGAGCCGCAGCGTGTCCTCAATCCGGACGACATAGCGGCCCATCCAGTACATGTCTCCCCGCGCTCGCGGCGGCAGCGTCGCCGGCGTCCGGAGCGCGGTGACGGGCATGAGCTCGGACAATCCCTGGTCGGGATCGGCCGGATCCTGTTTCACGACCCAGACATCCTTGCTCACCTGCTGCTCCCCCACCGTGCTGCGCGCGGTGGCCAGGCCGCCGGCCATCGGTCGGTAGGAGGCGCCGTGCCGCATCGTGAAGGTCCGCCACCGCACCGTGTGCGGTGTCAGCCGATCGCCCTCCAGCGCCGGCATGGACGAGGCGTGCAGGGCATCCTGCCCGACCCACCGCCAGGGCTCGGTCTCGATGCGCCGACGCAGTTGGGCCGCATCCGAGGGGACGCCCCTTCCGTCGAGTGTGGTCATCCGCAGCTCGCTCATCCGGTCGATGAGCAGATCGCGGCCACCCGGGGCGCCGCCCCAGTGAGTGCCGACCGACGAGAGCCGCAACGGCTCGCCGAGCAACTCCTCGCACAGGTCCGGCAGGAAGGGCATCAGTCCGGGGTTCTCCGCGACCCCGGCGCCCAGGGAGTTGACCAGACGGACGTTGCCACGGCGAACGGCCTCTGACAACCCTGGCACGCCCAGGCGCGAGTCTCCCCGCAGCTCGAGGGGGTCGCTCCAGGCCGCGTCGACGCGGCGCACGACCACGTCGACACGTTGCAGTCCGTCCAGGGAACGCAACCACAGACATCCCGATGACACGGTCAGGTCAGCGGCCTCGACGAGCGGGAAGCCCATGCTTGCCGCGATGGAGGCCTGGTCGTAGACGGTCTCGGACATCGGCCCCGGTGAGAGCACCACCGCGCGCGGCGACTCGATGCCGTCCGGCGCGGCCTGCAGGATCGCCGAACGCAGTGCCTGGAAGAACGGTGCGAGCCGATGGGCGGCGGCCTCGCGGTGCAACTGGGGCAGGACCCGGGAGAGGACCCGCCGGTTCTCCATCGCGAAACCGATACCGGACGGCGCCTGCACGCGGTCGGCCGTCACGAGCCATTCACCGGTCTCGGCCCTCGAGAGATCGGCCGCGGTGATCGTCACCGGCGCCGGATCGTTCTGGCCGGGCCGGGCCAGCGACCGCACGAAGCCGCGATGGGCGAACGCGATCTCGGGCGGCAGTAGACCCTGGCTCAGCACCGTGCGTTCGGCGTACAGGTCGGCGACGATGGCATTCAACAGCTCCGCGCGCTGGGCGAGCCCCTTCTCCAGGTCCGCCCACTCGGCCGCATCGACCACCAGCGGGACCGGATCGAGCCGCCACTGGTGCTGTCGCTGTCCCGGCGGAGCGTAGACGACGCCGTCATCAGAGAGCATGCGCTCGATCTCCGCATCGACGCGACGCAGGTCGACGAGATCCGGCTCGTGCCCGGCGAGCAGCCGCCGCCAGGCCGCACGGGGCGCACCGTCCTCGGCCACCAGCTCGTCGTAGCCGCTCGATACCGAGTCGAGGGCGAGCAGGGACAGAGCTCCGCGCGTGGCGACATAATCGCGCAGGCCGTTCATCCGGCGCATCCGTCGCCGGCGTCAGCCCGGTCCACGCCGTCCACCGTCATCTGCTCACAGCGGCTCTCAGGCCACCGGAACGAGCAGGTAGAGCACCAGATAGGCCACCGGCGCGACGGCGATCAGCGAGTCGAGCCGGTCCATCAGGCCACCGTGCCCGGGCAGGATATTGCCCATGTCCTTGATCCCGATATCGCGCTTGATGAGCGACTCGCACAGGTCGCCCACGGTCGCCATGACGACCGCCGCGGCGCCGAGCAGCACGCCGACCCAGACCTCGCCGTCGAGACCGTAGACGACGACCAGGGTCGACAGCACGACTCCGGTGATCATCGAACCGGCGAAGCCCTCCCAGGACTTCTTCGGGGAGATCGTGGGAGCCATCGGGTGCTTGCCGAACAGCACGCCGGCGGCGTACCCGCCGATATCGGAGGCGATCGTGGCGACGACGAAGGCGACGATCCGCCAGGCTCCGTCCGGATTGTCGAGCATGCGCACGACGAAGGAGCCCATGAGGAACAGATAGGCGAGACAGAAGACGCCCGCCGTGCTGTCGCGCACGAAGCCCTCGGCACCGCGCGGCAGCCGGACCACCAGTGTCGCCAGGACCGAGAGGGCCATGACGGCCGCGGCGGTCTCCATGTCGTCGAAATAGGCGACCCCGAGCATGACCAGCCCGCCCACGAGCACCGGCAGGACGGGCACGGTGATCCGCGCGGCGCGCAGCGCCTTGCTCAGCTCGAGCAGAGCCACGGTCAGGGCGAGCGCGACGACGAGGACGAACAGGTCCTTGACGAAGAACAACGATGCCACGACGACGGCGCCGAGGCTGACCCCGACGCCGATTGCCGCTGGCAGATTGCGCCCAGCCCGGCTGGGCTTGGGCTGAGGAGAGTCAGACGTCAAGGAGCTCTGCTTCCTTGGCCTTGAGCGCCTCGTCGATCTGATCGACGTACTTCTTGGTGAGACCGTCGAGACGCTTCTCCGCGCCGGTGTTGTCGTCCTTGCTGATGTCGGAGTCCTTCTCGGCCTTGTCGAAGGCCTGCTTGGCCCCGCGGCGGACGGCGCGGACGGCGACGCGTCCCTCCTCGGCCTTGGACTTGGCGAGCTTGATGTACTCCTTGCGACGCTCCTCGGTGAGCTCGGGCAGCGTCACCCGCAGCACCTTGCCGTCATCGGTGGGGTTGACGCCCAGGTCGGAGTCGCGGATCGCCTTCTCGATGGCGCTCTTGGCTCCCTGGTCGTAGGGACTGATGATGACGGTGCGCGCCTCGGGCACCTGGAATCCGGCGAGCTGCTGCAACGGCGTGGGCGTGCCGTAGTACTCGGCGGTGATCTGCGAGAACATCGCCGGATGGGCGCGCCCGGTGCGGATCGCGGCGAACTCCTCGCGCGTGTGCTCGACGGCCTTGGTCATCTTGGACTCGGCGTCGCGCAGGGTCTGGTCGATCACGTCATTGCTCCTTGGTCGGTCCGGCGGGGATCAGCCCGCGTGGACGAGTGTTCCGATCTTCTCACCGCGCAGTGCTCGCGCGATGGTGCCCTCGCCGTGCATACCGAAGACCAGCATCGGCAGACGGTTCTCCATGCACAGGGCGAAGGCGGCCGCGTCGACGACCTTGAGGCTGCGCTGGAGTGCTTCGTCGAAGGTGACGTGGTCGAACTTGCGGGCCTCGGGGGTGGTGCGGGGATCGGCATCGTAGACGCCGTCGACGCCGTTCTTGCTCATGAGCACCGCGTCGGCCTTGATCTCGAGGGCGCGCTGTGCCGAGACGGTGTCGGTGGAGAAGTACGGCATACCGGCGCCGGCACCGAAGATGACGACGCGTCCCTTCTCCAGGTGCCGGATCGCGCGGCGCGGGATGTACGGCTCGGCGACCTGCGCCATGTGGATGGCGCTCTGCACCCTGGTCTCGATACCGGTCTTCTCGATGAAGTCCTGCAATGCGAGGGCGTTCATGACCGTGCCGAGCATGCCGATGTAGTCGGCGCGCGACCGCTCCATGCCCCGCTGACTGAGCTCGGCGCCACGGAAGAAGTTGCCACCGCCGACGACGATCGCGACCTCGACGCCTTCGGCCACTGCCTCGGCCACCTGGCCGGCGATACCGCCGACGACATCGGGGTCGATACCGATGCCTCCGCCACCGAAGGCCTCACCGGAGAGCTTGAGGAGAACGCGTCGCGACATGATCACGAGCCTATCGGATGGCACCGACGCGACCGCCCGCGCTGTGGAGGCGGCCGCGCGGGCGCGGGATCGATCGTGGTGCGCGGAGGTCGCTAGAGACGCCTCGACGCATCATCCGTACTAGTAGGCGATGCCGAAGACCCACACCGCCAGCGTCATCGTCGTCAGCGTGATCGCCAGGATGCCGAACATGTTCAGCCAGAAGCCGCCCTTGATCATCTGCCCGATGGTCACATAGCCCGATCCGAAGGCGATCGCGTTGGGAGGCGTGGCGACCGGGAGCATGAAGGCGCAGGTCGCGGCGATCGCCACCGGGATCGTCAACAGCAGCGGATCGAGGCCGAGGCCGACCGCGACGCCGCCCGCGAGGGGCAGGAAGGTCGCCGCCGTCGCCGTATTGCTGGTCAGCTCCGTCAGCGCCAGCACCCCCGCCGCCACGATGAGCACCACGAGCACCATCGGGACGGCGCCGAGTCCACCGGCCTGCTCGCCGATCCACTCGGTGAGACCGCTGGCGGTGAACTGTGCGGACAGCGCCAGACCGCCGCCGAAGAGCAACAGCACACCCCAGGGCAATGCCACGGCGCTCTCCCAGTCGAGCAGACGAACTCCTCGCGCCGCGCCGGCGGGCAGGATGAACAACAGGAGCGCTACGACCATCGCGACACCCGCGTCGTCGAGCGGCGGATCGTCGAAGACCAGCGGAAGGGCGACCCAGCCGACCGCGGCCAGCACGAAGACCGCCAGAACGCGCCACTCCCCCGAGGACATCGGACCGAGCTTGTCCAGCTCGTCGCTCAGCATCTCGCGGCCGCCCGGGATCTCATCGATCTCCGGCTTGAACAGCACCTTCGTCAGCAGCCACCAGCAGAACACCAGGAAGACCAGCGACAATGGCCCGCCGACGGCCAACCACTGGGCGAAGCCGATCTGGACATCGTGGTTGGAGTCCATGTAGCCGACGAGCAACGTGTTCGGCGGCGTGCTGATGATCGACCCCAGCGAGCCGAGCGAGGCGGCGTAGGCGATGCCGAGCATCAGCGCGGTGCCGAAGTTCGAGCTCTTGACCTGCTCGGCGAGGTCCTCGTCCTCGCTCTCCAGGTTGGTGACGAGCACGAGCACGGAGATGCCGATCGGCAGCATCATGACGGCCGTCGCGGTGTTCGAGACCCAGAGGCTGATGAACGCCGTCGCGATCATGAAGCCCGCCACCACCATCGTCGGCTTGGTGCCCATCGCACGGACGGTCAACAGTGCGAGCCGCCGGTGCAGGTTCCAGCGCTGCATGGCCAACGCGAGCATGAACCCGCCCATGAACAGGAAGATGATGTTGTTGCCGTACGAGGCCCCGACATCGTCGACACCGACATCGCCGACCACGAGAGGGAACACCACGAGCGGTACGAGCGCCGTGGCCGGGATCGGGATCGCCTCGGTCATCCACCAGATCGCCATCAGCACGGCGACGGCGGCCGTCGTCCTCGCGGCATGCGCCAGGTCGCCGGGCAACAGGAGGTACATCAGGCCGCCGGCGACCACGCCGATGAGCAACCCGCTCCACCGGATCGAGTTCTTCCGTTGGGAGACCGCCTCGTCGCGCTCACCGGGAGCGATCTCCTGCTCGGTGTCCTCCTGCTCGTCGTGCTCGGTCTGGCGTGCACTGTCGCTCATGGCGGCCCCTCCCCTGTGCTGGTGATCACACCACCGTAGGGGCGATCCACGTGGCTCGCAGCGTCGCGGTCATGACGCACGATGTGCCTCCGTCGTCGCGATGGCCATCGCTCGAGCGGGTCCTCCGGCACCCCTACCCGAGCGGTGCACCAGCGTCCATTCCCGGCAGCAGACCGACGCTCACCCACCGCCGGCTCTCGAGAACGGACGCGTACTCACCGCCCCGGGTGGGATTCGAGGGGTCCACAACGCAGCGGCCCCCGCAGGAACGTTCCTGCGGGGGCCGCTGTCGCGGAGGTGGAGGCGTCAGCCGCCGACCTCGATGTGCGCGAAGCGCTTGATGGCCACGCCGGCCTCGTCGAGGACCTGCTTGACCGACTTCTTGTTGTCGGTCACCGAGGGCTGGTCGAGCAGCACCGTCTCCTTGAAGAAGCCGTTGACGCGTCCCTCGATGATCTTGGGCAGCGCCTGCTCGGGCTTGCCCTCCTCGCGGGCGGTGGCCTCAGCGATCTCGCGCTCCTTCTCCACGATCTCGGACGGCACCTCCTCGCGGGTCAGGTAGCGCGGACGCATCGCGGCGATCTGCATGGCGGCGCCGCGGGCGGCGTCCTCGCTGTCGCCCTCGAACTCCACCAGCACGCCGACCGCGGGGGGCAGGTCGGTCGCACGACGGTGCATGTAGGTCGCGACATTGCCGTCGAAGGCAGCGACGCGACCGAGCTCGATCTTCTCGCCGATGACACCGGCGAGCGAGGTCACCGCCTCCTCGACGGTCTGCCCGTCATCGAGCTGCGCGCTCTTGAACGCCTCGGCGTCGGCCGGCTTGGCCGCATCGGCCGCAGCGGCCAGACGCTCGGCCAGCTCGATGAACTGCTCGTTCTTGGCCACGAAGTCGGTCTCGGAGTTGAGCTCGACGATCGCAGCACCGGAGTTCGCGACCAGACCGGCCGAAGCCTCACGCTCAGCGCCACGCTTGGCGGCCTTGGCCGCGCCGCTGATGCGCAGCAGCTCGACGGCCTTGTCGTAGTCGCCGTCGGCCTCGGTGAGGGCCTTCTTCGCGTCCATCATGCCCGCGCCGGTGGCGTCGCGGAGCTTCTTGACGTCGGCAGCAGTGATTGCCATGGGTTTCGTCTCGTTTCTCGTTCGGGTCAGGTGGTCACTCGGCCGGCGTGTCGGCGCCGGGAGCGGCAGCCTCAGCGGTCTCGGCCGGCGTGGGCTCGGCGGTCTCCGCCTTGGCCTCCTCGACCGTGGTGGTCTCAGCGGGCGCTGCGGCCTCGGCCTTCGCCGGCGAGACCTGACCGGTCTGCGCGGCGTCCTTCTGCTCGAGCAGCTCGCGCTCCCAGTCGGCCAGGGGCTCCTCGGCACCGAGCTCGGAGCCCGGGGTCTCCTCGCCCGTCTTGGCGCCGCCGCGGGCCATCAGGCCGTCGGCAGCGGCGTCAGCGACGACGCGCGTGAGCAGGCCGACCGAGCGGATGGCGTCGTCATTGCCCGGGATCGGGTAGTCGACGTCATCGGGATCGCAGTTGGTATCCAGGATCGCGACGATCGGGATATTCAGCTTGCGAGCCTCGTCGACCGCGAGGTGCTCCTTCTTGGTGTCGACGATCCAGACCGCATTGGGCGTGCGGTGCATGTCGCGGATACCGCCGAGCGTGCGCGAGAGCTTGTCGTACTCGCGCTTCATCTGCAGCAGTTCCTTCTTGGTGCGGTTGGAGCCCGCGACATCGTCGAAGTCGATCTCCTCGAGCTCCTTCATGCGCTGCAGACGCGCGCTGATGGTCGAGAAGTTGGTCAGCATGCCGCCCAGCCAACGCTGGTTGATGTAGGGCATGCCGACGCGCTTGGCCTGCTCCTCGATGGGCTCCTGGGCCTGACGCTTGGTGCCGACGAACAGGACCGTGCCGCCGCGAGCGACGGTGCTCTTGACGAACTCGTAGGCGGCGTCGATGTAGGCCAGCGACTGCTGCAGGTCGATGATGTAGATGCCGTTGCGCTCGGTGAAGATGAAGCGCTTCATCTTCGGGTTCCAACGACGGGTCTGGTGTCCGAAGTGCACGCCGCTCTCGAGCAGCTGACGCATGGTGACGACGGCCATGGCCGTACTTCCTCTCTGCCTGGTTGACGACACCGCCGGCGGCGGTGCCCCTGGCGTCCGAACTGACGCAGGCCACCCGCTGAGCGGGACCAGGTCTGCGACGGTGCATTCGGCGTAACGCGTCATGCACTTTCGGGCGCGCGAATTTCGCCTCTTTCGAGGCGATGGGGCAAGTCTAGCCGAGGCGGCTGCGGGAGCGAAATCCACACCCCGCCGTGTCGCCGGCGTCGTCCACAGATCGCGATCGACGCCTTCTCCTTCGGGCCTCGTTCGGGTCGACTCGACTCATGACTGCCATGCTCCTCGCCACCACCCTGCTCCTTCCGCACGGCCTCTCCTACGACGGGGCCTGGCTCTGGCCGGTCCAGACGCGCTCGGTCGAGCGAGAGTTCGCACCTCCTACCGACCCCTACGGCCCCGGCCACCGCGGTGTCGATCTTCCGGGGCGTGCCGGTGAGACCGTCGTCGCGGTCGCCACCGGCACCGTGACCTTCGCCGGCGATGTCGCGGGCGTCGCCACCGTGACGGTGGACCACGGCGTCGAGCGGTCGACCTACCAGCCCGTGCGGGCGACGGTCAGCGCCGGTGATGCCGTACAGGCCGGTCAGCCGATCGGCTCCTTGCTCGCGGGACACCCATCGTGCCGCACCACCTGTCTCAATCTCGGCCGGTTGCGCGGTGACGACTACCTGGACCCGGTGGCCCTGCTCGGTGCCGACGATGTGCGGCTGATCTCGCCCGACGGACCTCCGCCGTCGCCACCGTCCTGGGAGCCCGAGGGCATCGTCAACCTCCTCGGCGGACCGGTCACATCGCCGTTCGGGATGCGCCGCCACCCGGTCACCGGCGAGGTCAAGCTCCACGACGGCGTGGACCTCGGGGCCGCCTGCGGAACCCCGGTTCCCGCCCTGCTGGCCGGCACCGTGACCTTCTCCGCTCACCGCGGGGCCTATGGAGAACAGGTCGAGCTCGCCCACGACGACGGCCGGGTCACCTCCTACAGCCACCTGAGCAGCCGCGAGGCGCGCGCCGGCGACCGCGTCGAGGCAGGCCATGTCATCGGCCGTGTCGGCACCACCGGCATGTCCACCGGCTGCCACCTGCATCTCATGCTCCTCATCGACGGCACCCCCGTCGATCCGCTGTCAGCGGGCGGCGCGGGGTGACCCTGCGGTGAGTTAGCGCCCTTTCTCCTCAGTGGGCGGTGAGTAGGCGTCCTTCCTCGCGCAAGAAAGGACGCTGACGAACCGTTCACCTCAACGGAATGGACGCTTACTCACCGCTCGAAGGTGTGGAGACGTCAGCCGGACCCCGGCCCACGAAGGATGTGACTCTGTGGTTGCTATGGCAGCCGCAGAGTCACATCCTTCGTCGCTTAGTGGTCACCACTCGAGGCGATCGCCTCACGCTCGGAGCTTCGCCCCCTGGTGACGGCGTTGACGAGCACCCACCTCACGCTCGGGGGTGAGATTGGCGGTAGGCGGCGCGCAGGCGTTCGTTGGTCACATGGGTGTAGATCTGCGTCGTGCCCAAGGAGGCGTGTCCGAGGATCTCCTGCACCGAGCGCAGGTCGGCACCGCCCTCCAGCAGATGCGTCGCCGCGGTGTGCCGGAGCCCGTGCGGTCCGAGATCGGGCACACCCTCGACGGCATTGAGACGGCTGTGCACCACCTGACGTACCGTGCGCGGGTCGATGCGGCCGCCTCGCGCGCCCAGGAAGAGGGCCGGCCCACTCGCCGCGGTGACGAGCGCGGGCCGCCCCTGGCTCAACCACCGTTCGAGCGCCTCGGCGGCGGGCACACCATAGGGCACCGTTCGCTCCTTGCGTCCCTTGCCGAGCACGCGCAGTACGCGACGCTCACGATCGACATCGTCGAGGTCGGCACCGGTCAGCTCGCCGACGCGGATGCCGGTGGCATACAGCACCTCCAGCATCGCCAGATCGCGCCATCCCACCGGATCGTCGGCCGGGACGGCATCGATGACCTCACGGATGTCCTGCTGGCTGAGGGCCACCGGCAGCTCTCGGTGCGCCTTGGGAGACGCCAGCAGCGCGCCCGCGTCCTGCTCGGCACGCCCCGTCCGCACCAGCCAGGCGGTGAACACCCGGACGGCCGTCGACCGCCGCGCCAGAGTCGTCCGAGCGGCGCCCCGCGTCTTGAGCGATGCCAGCCAGCTGCGCAGAGCGCGCAGGTCGAGGCCGGCGGGATCGGCGATCGTGAGGCGTTCGGCGTGGACCGCGAGCGAGCGCAGATCGGTCAGATACGCCCGGACCGAATGCTCGGAGAGATCGCGTTCCCGGAGCAGATGATGCTCGTACTCGCCGAGCACCGCGCTCCATCGCTCGCCGATGTCCTCGCTCATGACCGAGCTCAGCCGCCCGCGAACGGCGGAAGCAGATCGACGGTCTGTGCGCCCTCGACGCGTCCTGCACCCGAACGACGCTCGCCGTCCACGAGCACCGAGCATCCCTCGAGGACCGGTCGGGCACTCGGGGAATACGCGCTCAGTGCCTCGATGACGGCGCTGACGGTCGTGGGATCGGTCAGCTCGAGATCCTCGAGCCCGAACTCGGCACGCCCCACAGAATGCCGCGCTGCGGCGAACAGACGGATGCGGGTCACCTCAACCACCGATCTGGCTCATCGACCGCTCTGGGGCCTCGAAATGCTCGTCGATACCGTGGCCCGCGGGCTTGCCCCACATCGCCTCACGCCACAGGCCGGCGATCGCGTCGTCGTCGGCGCCCTCCCGCAACGGGCCCAGCAGGTCGGTCTCGGTGCGCGCGAACAGGCAGTGGCGGATGGTTCCCTGCGAGGTCAGGCGCGTGCGCCGGCAGTCGGCGCAGAAGGGCTCACTGATGGAGGCGATGATGCCGATGGTCCCGCGGGGGCTTCCGTCCTCGCCCAGCACCTCGAAGCGCTCGGCCGGTGCGCCCTCGCGAGGGGCGGGGTGCGGACGCAGCCGATACCCCGCGTCATCGAGGATCTCGCGGACACGGGCGGCGGGCACGAAGGTGCGCGCGTCCCACACCCGGTCGGCGTCGAGCGGCATCTGCTCGATGAACCGCAGCTCGAAGTCGCGGTCGAGACACCATTCGAGAAGCTGTGCGGCATCCTCGCCGTCGTTGATACCCGGCATGAGCACCGCGTTGACCTTGATCGGCGAGAGACCCGCCACTTCAGCGGCGTCGATGCCCTCCAGTACACGCGGCAGCAGCGAGCGCCGGCTGAGCAGCTGCGCGTGGGTCGGGTCCAGGGTGTCGAGGGAGACATTGATCCGCTGCAAGCCCGCGTCCACGAGCGCCTGGGCTCGCGAGGCCAGGCCGACGGCATTGGTGGTCAGGCTCAGATCGACATCGAGTTCGGCGAGATCGCCGACGATCTCGATGAGATCGCGGCGCAGCAACGGCTCCCCGCCGGTCAGCCGGACAGATCTGACACCCAGGTCACGGACGGCGATACTCGTGAGGCGGGCGATCTCGGCCCGCGTCATCAACGCTTCGTCGGGAGCGAGCGGCAGTCCTTCCGCCGGCATGCAGTAGGTACAGCGCAGATTGCATCGCTCGGTCAGCGAGATGCGCAGGTCGTCGGCGACCCTGCCGTGACGGTCGGCCAACGGACGCGCCACGGGGTGAGGGAGCATCGCTGAGGCAGCCATGGATCCAGTATGACCCAGGACACCAGGGCGCCCCGGCGGGCACTCACCGCGCGTCGTCGCTGGTCTCGACGATGACCGTCGTGGCCTTGACGACCGCCACCGCCACGACCCCTGGCTCGAGCCCGAGTTCGCGCACCGATTCGGTGCTCATCAACGAGACCACGCGATGCGGTCCACACTGCAGCTCGACCTGCGACATCACCGTGTCGCTCACGACCTCGGTGACGATCCCCACGAAGCGATTGCGCGCCGACCGCGCGACGCCGAGTCCGTCCGAGGGCACGACCGCGTGCTCTCGTGCGTAGCGGCCGAGACTCGCACCGTCGACCGAGGCCGGCGATCCCCCACCCGATTCCAAGGCGCCCGAGGACAGCAATCGCCGGACCGTGTCGTCGCTGACTCCGAGGAATCTCGCCGCCTCGGCCACGCGGATCTGCGTCATGGCGCCTGAGTCTAGGGTCCGAGCGGGATCCTCGCTCGGCCGACCGTGGGCGGTGGGCTGCGCACGTCTCATCACCGTCGAGAGGTGCGCAGCTCACCGCCCTCCGTGACGAGAGGTGCGCAGCCCACCGCCCTCCGTGACGAGAGGTGCGCAGCTCACCGCCCACCGTGACGAGAGGTGCGCTAGGCCGGATAGGTCGTGACCTCGGTGGCCTTCACCACGGCGAAGACCTCCGTTCCCGGCACCAGGCCCAGTTCGGCGAGAGCTCCCGCCGTCACCTCGGCGCTCATCTCGGCACCCCCGGGGCCGTCTACGCGCACCCGCACGGTCGCCCCACGTGGCTCCAGCTCGCGGACCCTTGCCGGGAGCACGTTGCGGGGGCTGCCAACCGGGGGCTCGAGGTAGAGGGCCACCGCCCGTGGCGCGAAGGCGGCGATCGCGGGCCGTCCCGGATCCACCGCGACGTGGGCAGCACCGTGCATCTCGGCCCCGCCCGTCGACCGCACACCATCCTTCGTGGCGGTTCCGGGCCACAGGTTGACATCGGCGATCGACGCGCCGAAGGTACTGCGCGGCCGGGCGAGCACGTCGGCGGTCGGCCCCTCCTCAGCCACCCCACCGTCCTCCAACACGACCACCCGGTCGGCCAGGAGCAGCGCATCGAGCACATCGTGCGTGACGATGACCGACGTCCGGTCGGCCAGGACCCGGCGCAGCATCTGGCGCACCGAGGGCACCATGGTGACGTCCAGCGCGGCCATCGGCTCGTCGAGCAGCAGCAGTCGCGGCTCGGCGGCGAGAGCGCGGGCCACCGAGATGCGTTGAGCCTGCCCTCCGGAGAGCTGCGACGGCTTACGCCCGGCGTACTCGCCGGCCCCCACCTCGTCCAACCAGCGTCGGGCGGCCTCTCGTGCCGCACGTCGCGGCACGCCCCTGCTGCGAGGCCCGAAGGCGACATTCTCGGTCACCGTCAGATGGGGGAACAGCAGGGCATCCTGTGCCAGCAGCGCGATACCCCGGGCATGGGGCTGCCGCCATAGTCCTCGTCCCCCGGTGTCCACGTCGAACAGCGTCTCGCTGCCGAGGCGCGCGCTGCCCCGATCGGGACGCAAGGTCCCCGCGATCGTGGACAGCAGCGTGGACTTGCCGGCGCCATTGGGACCGAGCACCGCGACGGTCTCTCCGTCCGCGACCTCCAGCCGCAGATCCACTCCCCTCTCCTCGAGGAGAATCTCGCACTCCAATGCCGGCGTATCGGTCACATCTGCCCCCTCGATCCACGCACGAGGCCGATGACGAGCACCGCCACCACCACGAGAACCAGCGACAGCGCCACCGCGGCGTCCGGGTCGACCTCGCGCTGCAGGTAGATCTCCAGCGGCAAGGTGCGCGTCACACCCTGCAGGCTGCCCGCGAAGGTGATCGTGGCGCCGAACTCCCCCAGCGCCCGCGCGAAGGCCAGGATCGCGCCGGAAGCGAGGCCGGGCAGCACCAACGGCAGGGTCACGCGCCGCAAGACGGTGGTCGGCTTGGCGCCGAGGGTTGCCGCCACGATGTCGTAGCGTTGGCCCGCCGTGCGCAGCGTGCCCTCGAGGCTGACCACGAGGAAGGGCAGCGACACGAAGGTCTGAGCGAGCACCACCGCCGCGGTCGAGAAGGCGATCTGGATACCGAGGACCTCCAGGTGCTCACCCAGCAGGCCGCGCCGACCGAAGGTGTAGAGCAGGGCGATGCCCCCGACGACCGGGGGCAGCACCATCGGCAGCAGCACGAGCGAACGCAACACCGACTGACCCGCGAAGCGGGTCCGGGCGAGCACGATCGCCATCGGCACGCCGAGGACGAGACACGCCACCGTGCTGATCGAGGCGGTGATCAGGCTCAACCTCAAGGCTGCGACCGATGACTCGGAGGTGATCAAAGAGATGAACTGCGACCAGTCGACGCGAGCCATCAACGCGAGCAGCGGGAGCAGCACGAAGGCCGCTCCCGCCACCGCGGGGACATAGACCCAGGCCGGGAGGCCGGAGTACTGAGGGGATCTCACGTCACTCAGACTGCACGAAGCCCGCCTCGGCGAGCACCTCCTGGCCCGTGGGACCCAGCACGAAGTCGACGAAGCGCTGAGCCACATCGCCGTGCTCACTGCCGGAGAGGACCGCGATCGGGTAGTCGTTGACGGCCTCAGCGGCCTCCGGGAAGGAAATGCTCTCCACCGCGTCGCCCGCGCCCACAGCATCCGTGACGTAGACCAGCCCGGCGTCGGCCTCCCCGGAGGTGACCTTGGCGAGCACGTCGGTCACGGCGGACTCCTCGCTGGACGGGCTCAGGGTGACACCCGAGCTCTCCTCGACCTCCTTGGTGGCGGCGCCGCACGGCACCTCGGGAGCGCAGATGACCAGGGTGACGTCCTCGGCGGCCAGGTCCTCGAAACCCTCGATGCCCTTCGGATTGCCCGGAGCGGTGACGATCTGCAGCGTGTTGGCGGCGAACAACGTCGGCTCGCCCTCCACCAGGTCGTCGCCGGTCGCCTTCTCCATGTTCTTCTCGTCGGCCGAAGCGAAGACATCGGCCGGAGACCCGTTCTGGATCTGCGCCACCAGATCGGAGGACCCCGCGAAGTTGAACTCGACCGAGACTCCTTCGTTCTCGGCTTCGAATCTCTCACCCAGCTCGGTGAAGGTACTGGTCAGCGATGCCGCGGCGAAGACGGTCAGCGTGACCTGCTCGGTCTCCGCCTCGCTCGAGGCCTCGTTGTCTCCATCGCCACCGCACGCGGTCAGTCCACCGATCAGCGCCAACGCCGCGGTGACACCCAGAAAACGTCTCATGGCAGATGATTCTACGCAGATGCGTTTTTTATAGCTCTCTGGGTACGCACGTGCGTAGTTTCGCCGCTACTGTCGCGCGACCGGTAGCGTTCGAGCATGACCGTGAGCCTGGAAACACATCGCACCGAGGTCGAGCGACTGCTGACCCTCGCCGACCAGAGACGCCGGGCCCGGCCGGCGGACTCGTGCCCCCTCCCCCAGTCGCTCGGCCGTCGTCTTGCCCGAGATGTCGCCGCACCTGAGGACGTCCCCGCCTTCGACAACTCCCAGATGGACGGATTCGCCGTCCGGAGTACGGACCTGCGGTCGGCGACGACCGCACCGGTAACGCTCCCGGTCGCGGCGCCCATCGCCGCCGGCGCATCGGCCGTCTCCCTGACGCCCGGCACAGCCGCCCCGATCATGACAGGGGCGCCGATTCCCGCGGGCGCCGACGCCGTGATCCCGATCGAGCGAACCCGGCCCGGCGATTTCTCCGCCCCTGAGGTCACCTTCGACGCCGCTGCCCCCGGGGGACAGTACGTCCGTCCCCGCGGCGATGACATCCGCGCCGGTGCGGTCCTCATGCCTGCCGGCACCTCGATCTCGGTGGCGGGCATCGGTGCGCTCACCGGGGCCGGCCTGATGTCGGTCGAGGTCGAGCCGACTCTGCGGATCGCGATCATCAGCACCGGTGACGAGATCGCCAACGGCCAGATCCCGGACTCGAACAGCGCGGCGCTCGCCGCTGCCTGCGCCGAGATCGGAGCGCACGTCGATCGCTTCATCTGCTCGGACTCCCCGGACGAGTTCGACGAACTGCTCGATCGCCTCGACCACGACCTCGCCCTCACGATCGGCGGGGTCAGCGCCGGCGCCTACGAGGTCGTACGCCAAGCCCTCTCGCCACTCGCCGAGGCATGGTTCGATCACGTTCCCCTCCAACCAGGCGGCCCCCAAGGTCGCGCCGTACGCGCCGGACTGCCGATCCTGTGCCTCCCGGGCAATCCGGTCAGTTCGCTGGTGTCCTTCGAGTTGTTCATCCGTCCTGGGCTCGCACGTCGATGCGGGCAGGTCGATCCTGATCGCCCTTGTGGCACAGCGCCTCTGGCTGCGCCGCTGACCTCGATCCCCGGCAAGCTCCAAGTGCGGCGCGGGACCCTCGACGAGCACGGAGAGGCGCGGGTGATCGGTGGAGCGGGCTCGCATCTGCTGGCCGCCTACGCTGTGGCCACCCATCTGATCTTCGTGCCCGCCGAGATCGAGGAGTTAGCGGCCGGCGATACAGTGTCGTGGTGGAGGATCGCAGCGCTCTGAGCCATTACCGGGACGACGGCTCGGCACATATGGTCGATGTCTCGGCCAAGGAGTCCACGACTCGCACCGCGGTGGCCGAAGGCCGTTTCGTGACGCGCCCCGATGTGGTCGACCAGATCACCGACGGCCGACTCCCCAAGGGTGAGGCACTCGCCACCGCACGCATCGCCGGTGTGCTCGCCGCCAAGCAGACTCCCACGCTCATCCCCCTCTGTCATCCCCTGCCGTTGTCGAAGATCGAGATCGACCTCCTTCCCGAGACCGATACGGTCGTCATCCGCGCCACCGTCCGCACGACGGCTCCGACCGGGGTCGAGATGGAGGCGATGACGGCGGTGAGCGTGGCGGGACTGACGCTCTACGACATGGTCAAGGCCGTCGATCGCGCCGCCTCGATCGAGGGCATCCGGGTGATCTCGAAACAGGGCGGCACGCACGACTGGGAGGCCGGGGATGCGTGAGCCCACCGGCCTCGTCGTCGTGGCCTCCACCAGTGCCGCGCGCGGCGAGGCCGAGGACCGCACCGGCCCGGTGATCGCCGACTGGCTCCGCGAGCAGGGGGTGTCCTGCGGCGATCCGGTGGTGGTGCCCGACGGGCCTCCGGTCGAGACCGCGCTGCGCGATGCCGTCGGCGGCGGCATCGCGGTGGTGCTGACGACCGGCGGGACCGGGATCACCGTGGACGATCTGACTCCCGAGGCCACCGACGCCGTATTGGAGCGACCGTTGCCTGGAATCGCCGAGGCGATGCGGGCCCGTGGCCTCGAGGCGACACCCTTCGCGGCGCTGTCCCGAGGACGCGCCGGCGTCGCGGGGCGGACCTTCATCGCGAACCTGCCGGGCTCGCCTGGAGGGGTCCGTGACGGCCTGGAGGTCCTCGAGCCCCTGGTGCATCATCTCCTGGCGCAGCTCGGACATCTCACCGACGACGACCCGCACCCACCCCGAGGAGAAGACCGATGAGCGTTCAGCTGGCCGATATCTGGGACGACGACCTCGAGCTCGACCAGCTCGTCGCCCTCGTCGGCACCCCCGGGCACGGCGCAGTGGCGACCTTCACGGGCTGTGTACGCGATCACGACGGCGGCCGGTCGGTGACCCGCCTGGTCTACGAGGCGCATCCGGAGGCGGTCGCCCGCCTGCAGGCGTCGGCGGCGCGGATCGCCGAACGCGGGGTCTCTGTGGCGGTCCTGCATCGGACCGGAAGCCTGGCGATCGGCGATGCGGCGATCGCTGCTGCGGTGTCGGCCCCGCACCGCAGCGAGGCCTTCGCCGCGATCGCCGACCTCATCGACGATGTCAAGGCGACCGTCCCGATCTGGAAGCACCAGTTCTACGCCGACGGATCGGACGACTGGGTCAACTCACCCTGAGCTTCGACACGACACCAGCCCGCATCGGCCTGCCAGGCCAGTCCAGCACGTTCCAGACGATTCAAGGCACGCAGTGCATGGGACGTGCCGATGCGCAGCCGTCGTGCCAGTTCCGCGGGAAAAACCGGGACCCGATCGAGCGCATCGAGCACAGCTCCGGCGACCGGGTCGGGCAGCTCGCTACCGCCGACCTGTGCGGAGAAGCCGAGGAGCTCGGCCACGACATCGGTGCCGCTGCCGACGAGAACGGCTTTGCCGCCGCGGATCGCCTCGTGCGTGCCCTGCGACTGCGCTGAGCTGATGGGCCCCGGAACCGCCATCGTGACCCGACCCAGCCGATCAGCCCAGTGCAGCGTGTTCAGCGAGCCGCTGCGCCGGGCCGCCTCCACGACGACGAGTCCGTCGCTCAGGGCCGCGATGAGCCGATTGCGCGCGAGGAAGCGCGAGCGGGCCGCCGGCGCACCCGGCGGGTACTCCGAGATCACCACCCCGCGCTCGGCGATGCGTCCGAGGAGGGAGGCGTGGGCGCGCGGATAATCCAGGTCGGCCCCGCAGGCGAGGACGGCGATGCCCGGATCGCCCACCAGGATCCCGCCGCGATGGGCTGAGGCATCGATGCCGAAGGCCGCACCGCTGACGATGCTGAATCCGGCATCGGCACCCACCGCCGCGATATCCGCCGCGGCCTCGGCACCGTAGGTCGTGCAGTCGCGGGCGCCGACGACGGCCAGAGCATGGTCGCTGAGGAGCCGAAGGTCCCCCGTGCCTCGGCACCACAGCCCGAGGGGTGCGCCTGCCGCGCCCGATGTCCCCTCGGTGTGCTGGAGGTCGTCCAGCTGCACCGGCCACTCCTCGTCCTCGGGCGTGACCCATCGCACCCCGTTGTCGCGACCGGCACTCTCGACCCCGGCACGATCACGTTCCGCCCGTCGCAGGCCTCTGATCCACGTCTCGGGCCAGCTTGCGGTAGGCGACCTGAGCCGCTCCAGCAGTCCGATGGCACCGCCCGAGGCCTCGAGCGCGGACGGCAGTCGCGGATCACCGGGCTCGATCGCCAGGGAGAGCAGCAGCCGCGCCTCCCGCACATGTTCGCTCGCGTCGCCCATGTCAGGCTGCCTGCAGTCGCTCACGCAGTGCCCCACCGATCGACGTGCCCCTCCGCAGGGCGAGCGCGGTACTGACGTCGTCATCGTCCGGCTGCTCATGGCCGACCAGATCCGCCACGGTCCACGCCACCCGCAGCACCCGGTCGGCCGCTCGAGCACTGAGCTTGCCGCCCTGGAGCTGCTGCTCGAGCACGGCCCTGGCGGGGGTGGTCGGTGGGAGCTCCTTGCGGATCACGACACCTGAGACCTCGCTGTTGAGCCGGGCGCCGTACGGCTCCAGACGCAGCCGTTGACGATCCCGCGCGGAGCCGACATCTTCCGCCCATTGCGCACTCGTTCGCCGGCACGTCAGGCTCTCGACGAGCTCCGGGCGGGTGGGCGCGCGCAGCACCCGATGCAGGTCGATCCGGTCACGCACCGGCCCGCTGATCTTGTCACCGTATCGGCGGCGCTGCACCGGAGTGCACTCGCACCGTTCGACGACCGAACCGCTGTAGCCGCACGGACAGGGATTGGCGGCCAGCACCAGTTGGAAGCGCGCCGGGAACACCGCCGTCTGCGCGGCTCGTGAGACGACGACCGTGCCGCTCTCCAGGGGCTGACGGAGAGCATCGATGACATTGATCGCGAACTCCGGAGCCTCATCCAAGAACAGAATCCCTCGGTGCGCGAGACTCATCGCGCCGGGACGGATCTGCCGGCTGCCTCCACCGACGATCGCCGCAGCGCTGGCCGAGTGATGCGGGTCGATGAACGGCGGACGGCTCAGCAGCGGGGCGTCCGCGGGCAGCACCCCCGCGACCGAGTGGACCGCGCTGACATCGAGCGAGGCGGCCAGGTCCAGATCGGGCAGCAGGGCCGGTAGGCGTTGGGCGAGCATCGTCTTGCCGATGCCGGGAGGCCCGGTCATCGCCACATGGTGGCCGCCTGCCGCCGCGATGACCGTCGCGAGTCGAGCGTCGTCCTGTCCGGCGACATCCGCCAGGTCGAGCTGGTCGACCCGACGGCTCGACCATCCCGCCTCTTGCGTGGTCTCCAGCGGCTCGACCGGTGGATCGTCCGCCGGGGGTTGCTCGCCGGTCAGCACCGCGATCACGTGACGCAACGACCGCACCCCGAGCACCTCGACTCCGGGAACGAGGCCCGCCTCGGCCGCATTGGCCTCCGGCACGACGACTCGCTCGACCCCGGCTTCGGCCGCCGCCAACACTGCCGGCAGCACCCCGCGGATGGCGCGGACACGGCCGTCCAGCGCCAGCTCGCCGAGGAAGACCGTGTCGGCGCATCCCTCGGCGGGAACGAGGCGCTTGGCCATGAAGACGGCCACGGCGATCGCCAGATCGTAGTGGGATCCATTCTTGGGGAGCGAGGAGGGCGCGAGGTTGATGGTGACCCGATGCTCGGGCCAGCCGGTCCCGGAGTTGACGACGGCCGAGCGCACGCGGTCTCTGGCCTCGCTGACCGTCGCATCGCCGAGCCCGACGATGACCGTGCCGGGCATGCCCGAGGAGACATCGACCTCGACCTCGATGGGGCGTCCACGTAAGCCGTCGAGGGCGACGGACCGGGTCGCGCCGGCCATCAGGCGACTCCCGCCACACGCTCGACACGTGGGGCTCCCCGTGCCGGGACCACCACCGCGACCACGTCGATCCGCACTGCCGGCGGATGCAGCCCGCTGACCTCGAGCCAGTGCGCCGCGAGCCGTCGTAGCGTGGCCGCCTTGCGAGGACCCACTGCCTCCAACGGCGTCCCGAAGGCGTCTCCCGACCTGGTCTTGACCTCACAGATCACCAGCGTGTCGCCGTCGCGCGCGACGATGTCGATCTCACCGAACCGCGAGGTCCAGTTGCGATCGAGCACCACCATGCCCGCTTCTCGGAGGAAGTCGTACGCGAGCCGTTCCCCATAGGCGCCCAGCGCCTTGTTCCGTGCGTAGGTCATGCAGCGATCGTGCGGCCGCAGCGGCCCTCGGACCAGACCCGTCCGCGGATCTGTGGACGACCGAACGCCACGTCGATCCTGTGGACGAACCGCCATCCGCCGTGTGCGTCAGCGCGCGAACATGCTCCGCACGCGCACCCACAACGGATCCCCTGCGCCGAGCCCGTTCGCCAGGCGCAGGGGGCCGGCGATCAGACCGCCACCGCAGAATGTCGCCAGCAGCGCGAGATAGAGCGCCGCGGCGCCGTACGCCGCGTTCTCACCGAATCCGAGCGAGAGATCCCGCGGCGAGACGAAGGAGACGATCGCGACACTCCAGGCACAGACCGCAAGGAGCGACACGAGGCTCGCCAGCGCGATCCGCGCGAAGATCGGCGGCTCGAGGTTCACCGTGCGCGCCGCGACCCAGCCTCCGAGGCTCGGGGAACGTTCACCCGATCGGAAAGGCGCCGTGATCCAGGCGGCAGCCGCGCGTGTGAGGACACGGCCCGTGCGCCGCAACCGGACGAGCACGACGACACCGCACGGCGCCACGAGCAATGCCACGAGTCCGATCACGAGATCCTCCCCGCGAGGAAGGACCCGCCAGGCGACGGACAGCCCGATGAAGAGGACGGCGACGCATCCGCCTCCAGCCGCCGCCACGAAGGCCACGATGCCCACGAGCAGACGGGACCAGCGCTCATAGTCCGCGCGCAGGCGGCGCACCGCCTGGTCGGCCTCCCACGCGCTCGCGTCACCGGTCTCCGGCCCTCTCAGGAACGCGCGCGACTCCGGAAGGAGGAAGGAGAAGGACACCGTCTCCTGCTAGTCGCTCTCAGGCAGTTTGAAGTCCGAGTCCTGGAGCTCTTCGACGTTGACGTCCTTGAAGGTCAGCACCTTGACGTTCTTGGCGAACCGAGCGGGGCGGTAGATGTCCCACACCCACGCGTCGGCCATCGTCACCTCGAAGTAGGCGTCGCCGGTCTCCGAGCGCACCTTCACATCGACCGCATTGCACAGATAGAAGCGCCGATCGGTCTCCACGACGTACTTGAAGATCCGCACGACATCGCGGTACTCCCGGTACAGCGCAAGCTCCATCTCGGTCTCATAGCGTTCGAGATCCTCAGCGCTCATGCCGCCACCACCTCAAAGAAAGACAGGATAGGTCGAGGGCGGCATGGGATAGTCCCGAAACGTCGCTCGCTACGCTCGCTCATGGCTGCCCTCCTGTCGCGGTCATCGCCGCTTGAACGTTGACGTACGTCATCCGATGCTCCGCACACGGACCGTGTTCGCGCAAGGCCTGCTCGTGCCGCGCGGTCGAGTATCCCTTGTGCACCGCGAATTCGTACTGCGGGTACTTCTCGTGCAGATCCACCATGATCCGGTCGCGCGTCACCTTGGCGATGATCGACGCCGCCGCGATCGACGCGGAGACCCGGTCGCCCTTCCACACGGCGAGTCCTGGTGTGCCCAGGCCGTCGACGCTGAATCCGTCGGTCAGCACATAGGCGGGGACGATCTCCAACCGGGCGAGAGCGCGACGCAGAGCTGCCACATTGGCGCGATGCAGCCCCAGGCGATCGCACTCCCCCGGCTCGACCACGACGACCGACCAGGCGCGCGCACGTCGAGTGATGAGCTCGAAGCAGGACTCGCGACGCTTGGGGGTGAGCAGCTTGGAGTCGGCCAGGCCGTCGATCGGCTTGTCGAGCACGGCCGCGGCGGCCACCAGCGGCCCCGCACAGGCTCCTCTGCCCGCCTCGTCGACACCCGCGATCGGCGTCAACCCACGGCGGATCAGCGCCCGCTCATAGCCGTACAGGCCGGCATCGCGGCGGATCGTGGGCCCGGAGAGCAGTGTGGTCACGGCACCTTCTCGAAGGCGTCGGTCCCTCCGATGAAACCGAAACGGCTGAACGGCCAGACCCGCAGCCAGGCCTTGCCGACGACATCGTCCTCGCGGATGAATCCGCCGCCGGGATCACCGAGGTGGTAACGGGAGTCCGAGGAGTTGCCTCGGTTGTCGCCCTGGACCCACAGATAGCCCTCCGGCACCTCCACCTCGAAGGTGCGATCGGCATTCGCCTCGGCATCGGCGAGGTACGGCTCGTCGATGGATTCGCCGTTGACCTGCAGCCGGCCTTCGTCATCGCAGCAGGAGACCGTGTCTCCCCCGACGCCCACGACGCGCTTGATGAGATGCCCGCCGGAGGGGTACAACCCGATGACCTCGAGCGAGCGCTGGACGATATTCCCCGGCCCCGCCGACTCGGCGGAGCCGAGCCAGCCCCCCGGATCGTCGAAGACGATGATGTCTCCGCGCTTCGGATCGCCGGTCCAGTAGGAGACCTTCTGCACGAGCAGCTTGTCGTCGATCTGCATCTCCGGCTCCATCGAGGCGGAGGGGATGTAGAACGCCTGGACGAAGAAGGTCTTGACGATGACGGCCAGCACGACTGCCGTCACGATCAGCAGGATCGACTCCTGCCACACAGGCAGCTGGCGCTTCTCGGTCGTCACTCGATGAAGCGTACCGGGCACCTAGACAACGCTGTCGGGGGCGCGCTGGAACGCGAAACGACCCCGCCGCGGCGGGGTCGTCTCGGGGAGGGAACGCGGAGGTCAGTCCTCGCGCTTCTCCTTGATCTTGGCAGCCTTGCCGCGCAGGTTACGCAGGTAGTACAGCTTGGCGCGACGGACGTCACCGCGCGTCGCGACCTCGATCTTGTCGATGACCGGGGAGTGAAGCGGGAACGTACGCTCCACGCCGACACCGAAGCTCACCTTGCGGACGGTGAAGGTCCGTCCGACGCCCGAGCCCTGCACCTTGATGCAGACACCCTGGAACACCTGAACACGCGAGCGATTGCCCTCGACGATGTTGACGTGGACCTTGAGCGTGTCGCCGGCGCGAAACTCGGGGATGTCGCTGCGCAGCTGGCTGGCAGCGATCTGATCGACGACATTGGTCATGACTGCTCCTCATCGATGCCACAGGTCACCGACGGATTCGATGAACGATATTGGACGGTGCTGCAAGCGACGGGTCTCCCCTGTGGCAGAGGCGTCGGCACCGAGGGTCCATTCTGCCACAGCAGCCGATGACCTCGGTAATCGGCATACCGCTCCGTAGCCGCGAAGCGATGATGCGTCGTGGCCGCCCTCGCGACCACGACGCATCATCGTTCTTTCACCCGCAGCGTATGCGGGGGCTCTGGGAGGTCAGTCGAACTTGTATCCCTCGCCGTGCAGCGCGAGGTCGATGCCGGCGATCTCGTCCTCCTCCTTGGCCCGGAAGCCGATCATCGCGTCGATCAGCTTGCCGAGCGCGTACGCGATGACGAAGGAGTAGACCGCCACGACCACGGCCGGCACAGCCTGCACGATCAGCTGATCGATGCCGCCGCCGTTCAGCAGTCCGGAGCCGCCGCCCTGCAGCGCCACGCCATCGCCATTGGGCTCCCAGGAGACGAAGCCCAGGTAGATGCAGCCGATGAAACCGGCCACGAGGTGCAGTCCGACCACGTCGAGCGAGTCGTCGAAGCCGAGCTTGAACTTCAGGTCGATGGCGAAGGCACAGACGGCGCCCGCGATGAGACCGAGCACGATGGCCGCCAGCGGTGTGAGATTGAAGCAGGCGGGCGTGATCGCGACCAGGCCCGCGACGACACCCGAGGCGGCGCCGACCGCGGTCGCCTTGCCGTCCTTGAAGTGCTCGACCACGATGAAGCCGATGATGCCGGCAGCCGGAGCCGCGATGGTGTTCAGGAAGATGATGGCACCCGAGCCGTCGTCCTCGGCGGCGCCCGCATTGAAGCCGAACCAGCCGAACCACAGCACCGCGGCGCCGATCAGCACCAGCGGGACATTGTGCGGTGCCGAGTCCTCCTTGCTGAAGCCCACGCGGCGCTGGCCGAGGACGATGGCGAGAGCGAGCGCTGCCGCACCGGCGCTGATGTGCACGACGGTGCCGCCGGCCCAGTCCATCACGGCTCGTCCGCCGACCTCGAACTGCTCGATCCAGCCGCCGCCCCAGACCCAGCCTTGGGAGGGGAAGTAGACGATCGTCGCCCAGAGGCCAGCGAACAGCATCCACGGGAAGAACCGGGCGCGATCAGCGACAGCTCCGGAGATCAGCGCCGTCGTGATGACCGCGAAGGTCGAGCCGAAGGCGATGCCGGCCAGGTCCGCCGGGGCCTCCTGTGCGGTGGTGGTGAGCCCGAAGTCGGAGAACGGGTTGCCGACCAGGAGGCCGATACCCTCGCCGCTCAAGGTGCCCAGGTTGTTGCCGTAGAGGATCCACAGCACGAAGACCAAGCCCATCGCGCCGAAGCTGAGCATCATCATCGAGACGACGCTCTTCGCCTTGACCAGACCGCCGTAGAAGAAGGCCAGTCCGGGGGTCATGAACAGAACAAGGGCCGCGGTGACCAGCAGCCAGATCGTTCCGGGTTCCATATCAACCTCTTTGCGTGTCGGTGAAGGTACAGCCTCGACACGGCGGCGCTGCCGTGACTGGCACTGCACCGATGCTCATCGGACGCGGTTACGAACTCCCGCCGCGGCTGTTTCAGCGCGGTAACACGGAACGCGTTGAGGTTAAATCTGGGTGGCCTGCCCCGGGAGTTCGCCCCTCATGCGTGTTCACCAGGACGCCTGGATCCTTGGGCGGTGACCTACGCACCCCTCACCTCCTTGGGTGGTGGCCTACGCACCCCTCGAAGCCGACGAGAGGTGCGTGACTCACCGCTCGAGGTCCGGGCGGCGCGCTCGGGTGCGCTCGACCGCCTGCTCGTGGCGCCAGCGCGCCACATTGCCGTGATGGCCCGAGAGCAGCACCTCCGGCACGTCGCGCCCGCGCCAGCTGGCGGGTTTGGTGTAGACGGGGTACTCGAGCAGGCCATCGGCGTGCGACTCCTCGACCAGGGAGTCGGGGTTGCCCATGAACCCCGGGATCAGCCGCACCACGGCCTCCGTGATCGCCAACGCGGCGACCTCTCCCCCGTTCAGCACGAAGTCCCCGAGGGAAAGCTCCGCGAGTCGCCAGCGATCGGCGATCTCATCGATGACACGTTGATCGATGCCCTCATAGCGTCCGCAGCAGAAGACCAGGTGGCGCTCTGTGCTCAGCGCGGCCGCGCGACCCTGATCGAAGACCTCGCCCGAGGGTGTCGGGACGATGACCACGCTCTCCTCGGTGCAGACGGAATCGAGCGCCTCACCCCAGGGCTCGGGGCGCATGACCATGCCTGCGCCACCGCCATAGGGAGTGTCGTCGACCGTGCGGTGACGATCGTGCGTCCACTGGCGTAGATCGTGGACCTGGATGTCGAGCAGCCCTCGCTCGCGAGCTCGCCCCGGCAGCGACAGGGCGAGTGGATCGAGGTACTCGGGAAAGATCGTGATGATGTCGATGCGCACGCCGGTCAGGCCCCTTCGGGACGCGAGACCTCGGCGGTGTCGGGATCGAGCAGCCCCGGGACGTCCACGACGACCACACGGCCGCCGTCGAGATCGACCTCGGGGACCAGCGCCGCGACGAAGGGCACCAGCACCTCACGTCCGGACGCGTCGATCGCCAGGGTGTCGTGGGCGGGCAGATGCACGACATCGGTCACGACGCCGATCGGCGCTCCCGCCTCGGTGACAGCGTCCAGCCCGATGAGCTGACGGTCGTAGAAGACGTCCTCTTCGTCGGGCAGTTCGTCGGGATCGATGCGAGCCTCCAGCACACTGCCGCGCAACGCCTCGGCCGCGGTGCGGTCGGCGACTTCCTGGAACTTCACGATGAAGCGTCCAGAATGCGGTCGCGCGGACGCCACGGTCAGGGTCCCGTCCCCGCAAACGACCGACGAGCCCGGAGCGAAACGTCGCTCGGGCTCGTCGGTGCGGACGTCGACGGTGACATCGCCGCGCACGCCGTGCGCTCGGCCGATCCGGCCGATGACGACCAGCATGGCCGGGTCAGCGCTGGCGGTCGACGTCGACGAAGTCGATCCGCGCGCCGCCCGACCCGGCGATGGCCGAGCTGACGGTGCGGATCGCTGTGGCGGTGCGTCCCCCGCGGCCGATCACCTTGCCGAGGTCATCGGGATGGACCCGGACCTCGTACAGGTCACCGCGCCGGGTCTGCTTGGTGCGGACCGTGACGTCGTCGGGATGCTCGACGATGCTGGCGACGAGGTGCTCGACGACCTCCCGCAGGGGCGCACCCATGATCACTCGGCCTCGGGAGCCGGGGTCTCGTCGGCCGGAGCCTCGGCAGCGGGCTCAGCGGCCTTCTCCTCGGCCTTCGGCTTGCTCTTGCCCGTCGTGGCACCCTTCTTGGGCTCGCTGTGGAGCTCCTTGAGGGCGGCGTCGAACAGGTCGGCCTTGTTCGGCTTGGGCTCGGGCTGCTTCAGGGTCGCCTGCCCGCCGATGTCACCGGTCAGCTTGAGGATCGCGGTGACGGCCTCGGTCGGCTGAGCGCCGACGCCGAGCCAGTACTGCGCGCGCTCGGAGTCGACGTGGATCGTCGAGGGCTCGGTCTTGGGGTTGTACGTGCCGATCTCCTCGATCACGCGACCGTCGCGCTTGGTGCGCGCGTCGGCGATGACGATGCGGTAGAACGGGGTGCGGATCTTGCCCATCCGCTTGAGGCGAATCTTGACTGCCACGGGTGTGGTGTCTCCTTGTGATCTGAGCTGTCGGTGACGACGCCACGGCATGTGGGGCAGGCCGCGCGACGTCGGGGGCCGGACCGTGCAGTTGAGAGGGACCGCATGGCACCGGACGCAAGGCACCATTGTGCCAGAGGAGCACGGCGGCTCCAAACACCCCCTGACGCCCGGAGCCCGAACCGCGAGCGGCGGCTGGCGGTGAGCCGTCAACACCCGGGAGGCCCGGGTGGTTGACCACGCACCGCAATCCTGACCGGGCCGACGGCGGTGAGCCATCCCGCACTTCAGGCGACCGAGTACGTGACAACTCACCGCCCACCGCGGGCGAGGGTCAGCTCGCGGGAGCGGCGAACTGCGCGGCGTAGAGGCGCTGGTACGCCCCGCCGGCCTCGATGAGCTCGTCATGGGTGCCCTGCTCGACGATCGTCCCGTGCTCCATCACGACGATGTGGTCGGCGTCGCGGATGGTGGAGAGTCGATGAGCGACGACGAAGCTCGTGCGCCCGCTCCGCAGCCGCGTCATCGCCTCCTGGACGAGGGTCTCGGTGCGCGTGTCGACCGAGCTGGTGGCCTCGTCGAGGATCAGGATCGCCGGGTCCGCGAGGAAGGCGCGGGCGATGGTCAGCAGCTGGCGCTGTCCGGCGCTCACTCCCCCACCGTCGTCGTCGATACGGGTCTCATAGCCGTCGGGCAGGGTCCGCACGAAGTGGTCGACGTGGGCGGCCTCGGCGGCACGGGCGATATCGTCCGGTGACGCGTCCTCGGCACCGTACGCGATGTTCTCGCCGATGGTGCCGGAGAACAGCCAGGTGTCCTGCAGCACCACACCGAACTGATCGCGCAGATCGGCACGACGCAGCTCGGCGATGTCGACTCCGTCGAGCGTGATGCGCCCGGCGTCGAGATCGTAGAACCGCAGCAGCAGGTTGGTCAGCGTCGTCTTGCCCGCACCGGTCGGCCCGACGATCGCGATCGTCTGGCCCGGTTCCGCGACGAGGGAGAGATGCTCGATGAGCGGTTCGTCGGTATAGGAGAAGGACACATCGTCGAAGACGACGCGTCCGCGGACGGGCTGGACCGGTTCGCGCGCGTCGATCTCTGTGGGTTCGCGAGGCTCGTCCAGGAGTCCGAAGACCCGCTCGGCCGAGGCGAGACCGGACTGCAGCAGGTTGATCATCGCCGCGACCTGAGTCAGCGGCTGAGTGAACTGGCGCGAGTACTGGATGAACGCCTGCACCGAGCCGATCGACAACGTGCCCGATGCCACGCGGACTCCCCCGATGACCGCGACGAGCACGTAGTTCAGGTTGGACACGAACATCATCACCGGCTGGATGACACCGGAGATGAACTGTGCTCGGAAGGAGGCATCGAACAAGGCGCCGTTGCTGGCGTCGAACTCCTCGCGTGCCCGCTCACGCCGCCCGAACACCTTGACGACCTCGTGACCGGTGAACGTCTCCTCGACGTGCGCGTTGAGGCGACCGGTCTGGGTCCACTGGGCGATGAACTGGGGTTGCGAACGCTTCATGATCTGTCCGGTCACCACGATGGCCACCGGGATCGTGACGACCGCGATGACGGTGAGCAGCGGCGAGATCGTCAGCATCATGATGAGAGTGCCGAGGACCATCAGCAGGCTGGTGAGCATCTGGCTGAGCGTCTGCTGCAGCGACTGCGCGACATTGTCGATGTCATTGGTGGTGCGCGACAGGATCTCGCCGCGCTCCTGGCCGTCGAGATAGGACAGCGGCACGTGATGCACCTGGTCCTCGACATCGCGGCGGAGTCCGGCCACCATGCGCTGGACCGCGGTGGTGGCGAGTACACCTTGGAACCAGGTGAACAGCGAAGCCACGAGATAGAGCGCGACCGCGCCGAGCAGCACCCACGCGAGAGCCGTGAAGTCGATCCCGCGGCCGGGAGTCAGATCGACTGAGCCGATGAGCTGCGCGAGGCGGTCGTCGCCCTGCTGTCGCAGCTGCTCGACCACCTCTTCCTTGGTGGCTCCCTCGGGAAAACGGCTGGAGAGGAATCCGTCGAAGACGAGGTCGGTGGCATGTCCGAGGATACGAGGACCCACCACCGACAGCGCGGTGCCGATGAACCCGAATGCCACGATGCCCCAGACGACGACGCGCTCGGCGAACAGTCGTCGCAGCAGCCGCGCGAAGGTGCCGCGGAAGTCGGCCGGTTTGGCCGGCGGCCCAGCCTGGTGGCTCATGCCGCCTCCTGCTCGCTCAGCTGGGAGAGCACGATCTCGCGATACACCTCGTTGTCCTCCATCAGTTCGGTGTGCGTGCCCGTGCCGACGACATTGCCTCGGTCCATCACGACGATCCGGTCCGCATCGCGGATGGTGCTGATCCGCTGCGCCACGATCACCACCGCCGCCTCGGCCGTCACGGGACGCAGCGCTCGGCGCAGGGCGGCATCGGTGGCGAAGTCGAGGGCGGAGAAGGAATCGTCGAAGAGATAGAGGAGCGGACGCTTGACGAGAGCACGAGCGATCGCCAGGCGCTGACGCTGCCCGCCGGAGACATTCGAGCCGCCCTGGCTGATCGGAGCCTCGAGACCACCGGGCATGCGTTCGACGAAGTCGCGTGCCTGGGCGATCTCGAGCGCCTCCCACAGCTCCTCGTCGGTTGCGTCCGCGCGCCCGAACCGCAGGTTGGAGGCGACCGTCCCGGTGAACAGCATCGCCTTCTGGGGTACGAGCCCCATCACCGCCCAGACATCGGCCGGGCGCAGATCGCGCAGATCGCGACCATCGAGGAGGACGGCGCCGCCGGTGACATCGAAGAGCCGGGTCATCAGGCCGAGGACCGTCGACTTGCCGCTGCCCGTGCCGCCGACGATCGCCGTGGTCTCGCCGGGGCGCACGACGACCGAGGCGTGCCGGACCACGTCGTGCTCGGCGCCCGGATAGCGAAACGAGGCATCGTCGAGGTCGAGCCTGCCCTCGGTGATGGCGACCGCGGGGATGTCGGGGCTCACGTCGATGACCGGCTCGGTGTCGAGGACCTCCGTGATGCGCTCGGCGGAGACCTCGGCGCGGGGCCACAGCATGAAGATGAAGGTGGCCATCATGACGGACATCAGGATCTGGATCAGGTAGTTCTGGAAGGCCGTGAGCGCACCGATCTCCAAGTCGCCGGACTCGATGCGGTGGGCTCCCCACCAGATCGCCAGCACGACCGAGAGGTTCATGATGCCCATCAGCAACGGGAAGAAGATGCTCATGAGCCGGCCGGCGGAGATCGCCACATCGCGGTAGGCCGTGTTGGCGTCGCCGAAACGCTCGGTCTCGTAGCGTTCCTTGACGAATGCGCGGATGACGCGGATGCCGGTGATCTGCTCGCGCATGATCCCGTTGATCCCGTCGATCCGGGTCTGCATGAGCCGGAAGAGCGGGCGCATCCGACGGATGATGAGCGACAGGGTGATGACGAGGACCGGCAGGACGATGACCAGCACGCCGGAGAGCTGCACGTCCTGACGGAGCGCCATCACGATGCCGCCGATCCCCATGATGGGCGCGACGAGCAGCATCGTGAGTCCCATGAACAGCAGGAGCTGCACCTGCTGGACGTCGTTCGTGGAGCGGGTGATGAGGGTCGGCGCGCCGAACTGCGACATCTCGCGTGCGCCGAAGCCGTCGACGGCCCCGTAGACGCCGGCACGCAGATCGCGTCCGACGCCCATCGCCACCTTGGACCCGATGTAGACCGCGACGATATTGGTGATCACCTGCACGACGGTGACGGCGAGCATCAGCCCGCCGACCCGCCAGATGTACCCGACATCACCCTGGGCGACACCGTCGTCGATGATGTCGGCGTTGAGGCCCGGCAGATACAGGGTGGCCAGGGTCTGCACCAGCTGGAAGACCGCGACCCAGGCGATCGCACCACGATAGGGGCGCAGATGCCTGCGCAGGAGTCCGATCAGCACCTGGTCAGCCTACGCCCGGGCACCGACGGTTCCCGTCTGATGGAACCCTCCGGCCGGAGAGGCCCGAGCCGCCCCGCCCTCGGGCGGTGACCTACACACTCCTGCGCCGAGTGGCGCCCGAACCGAGAGGTGAGTGACGCACCCCTCAAGCCGTCCGAGAGGTGCCTAACCCACTGCCCTCCAAACCGAGAGGTGCGTAGGTCACCGCCCCGGTGGGCGATGGCGACCCTAGACGACGAGGTCGAGGGCGACGACGATGATCAGGCCGGTCACCGAGAGCACGGTCTCCATGATCGACCACGACTTGATGGTCTGGCCGACCGAGAGCTTGAAGTACTCCTTGACCAGCCAGAAACCGGCGTCGTTGACATGCGAGAAGAACACCGAGCCCGCACCGATCGCCAGCACCAGCAAGGAGACCTCCCCGGCCGCCAGGTCACCGGCGATCGGTGCCATGATGCCGGCAGCCGTCACCGTGGCGACCGTCGCCGAGCCCGTCGCCAGGCGGATCAGCACCGCGACACCCCATGCCAGCACGACCACCGAGAACCCGCTGTCGCTGACCCAGTCGGCGATCACACCCGCGATGCCGGTATCCACGAGAGTCTGCTTGAAGCCGCCGCCCGCACCCACGATCAGCACGATCCCCGCGATCGGAGGCAGCGACTTCTCGATGCTGCCCATGATGTCGCCCCACGACATGCCGCCACCACGCCCCAGGGTCGCCATCGCCACCAGCACCGCCAACAAGAGGGCCACGAAGGGGGTGCCGATGAAGTCGAGCGCCGACTTCAGCACACCCTCCTGGCCCACCACGTCCGCGAGCGTCTTGCCGAGCATCAGCACGACCGGCAACAGCACCGTCGCCAAGGTGAGCGCGAAGGACGGACGCTTGCCGCCCCGCTCGTCACTGCTGTCGAAGAGCTCCGGCGGCGGAACATCGACCCATCGGGCGGCGACCTTCGCGAACAGCGGACCAGCGACGATGATCGTGGGGATCGCCGCGAGCACGCCCAGACCGAGGGTCAACCCCAGGTCCGCGTCGAGGGCGTCGACGGCCGCGAGCGGACCCGGATGCGGTGGCACGAAGCCGTGCATCGCCGAGAGACCGGCCAGCGCCGGCAGCCCCAGGGCGATGAGCGACTTGTTGCTGCGCCGCGCCACCAGGAAGATGACCGGCATCAACAGCACGAGACCGATCTCGAAGAACATCGGCAGACCGATGATCGCGCCGATCGCCGCCATCGCCCAGGGCAGCATCCGGTCGCTGGAACGACCGATGATCGTGTCCACCACCTGGTCCGCGCCCCCGGAGTCGGCCAGCAGCTTGCCGAACATCGCACCGAGCGCGATCAGCGTGCCGACACTCGCGACCGTGTCCCCGAGCCCTCCGGAGAAGCTCTCGACCACGTCGGCCATCGGCTGACCGGCCACCGCTCCCACCGTCAGCGAGCCGAGGATGAGGCCGAGGAAGGGATGGAACTTGAAGAAGGTGATGAGCACGACGATGACGGCGATACCGATCAACGCGGCGATGATCAGCTGGACGCTCCCCGCGGCGGGCGTCACCGGGTCGGCGGTGAACAGGTCGGTGATCATGCTGACCTCTCAGGGATGCGGTAGCGACGCAGGAAGGCCCGGGCGATGTCGTCCGGCGGCAGGGTGATGTCGAAGACTCCGCCGTTCTCGTCGGCGGCGAGCTGCTCCAGCGTGTCCTCCTGTGACTGCAGGAGCGATGCCGGCATGAAGTGGTCCCGATGCTCCATCCGCTCACGGATGAGATCGTGATCGCCGACCAGGTGCAGGAAGATCGTCCGCGGAGCGTGCCGGGTCAGCACGTCCCGGTAGGCGCGACGCAATGCCGAGCAGCTGATGATGCCACCGGTCTCGTCGTGATCGGCCAGCCATCGACCGATGTCCTCCAGCCACGGCCACCGATCCTCGTCGGTCAGCGGGATCCCCTCGGACATCTTGGCGATATTGGCCGGCGGGTGAAAATCATCGCCATCGGCGTACTCGATGCCCACCAGATCGGCCACCGCATGGCCGACTGCCGACTTGCCGACCCCCGATATGCCCATGACCACCACGAGCGGTGCTGCTGTCATGGTGCTGACATTAGGACTGCCGACGGTAAAGCGCCACCACGACGAGGAGATCAGTCGTCGAGGGCAGCCACGACGGCGCGTTCGAGATCCTCGAAGGCCGTCAACTCGACGACCTCGCCATCGACGAAGAAGGTCGGCGTGCCCTCGACACCGAGGGCACGTCCTTCCTCGAAGTCCGCGGCGACCCGCATCACCGTGGCGTCATCGGCGACCGCGGCGTCGTAGTCGTCGAGATCCAGTCCGATCTCCGCAGCCAGCTGGCGGAAATAGGGCGTCTGATCGACAGCACTGGTGCCGTGCCATTCCTCCTGCGTCTCGAGCAGCCGCGCATACATCTCCTCGAAGCGGTCCTGCTCCCCCGCAGCCTCAGCGGCCAGCGCGGCCGGTACCGAGTTCGGATGGCCCGGCATCGGGAAATAGCGAACCGCGAACTCGATACGGCCCTCGTAGTCCTCGCGCAACTGCTCGACATGTGGGTAGAACGCGCGACAGACCTCGCACTCGAAGTCGATGAACTCGACCACCGTGACCGACGCGTCGTCGGGCCGATCGAGGAAACGTGTGTCGTCCGCGATGAGCGACGCATCGGCCGGCGAGATCGGCGCGTCCTCGCGGGGTTCGGACGAGCTCTGCGACCAGACCCCGATACCGCCGATGACGGCGACCACCGCGATCACCACCGCGATCCCGATGAGGATGCGATTGCGGGGTGCCGTCACAGCAGGTCTCGCAGCTCCTTGGGCAGCTCGAAGTCGTCAGCGCCTCCTTGCGGGAAGCCGAACGCTCCGGCGCCGTTGCCCGGTTCCTTGGGCTGCTCGGACGCGGCCGCCGCACGCTTGGCGGGGTTGCCCGAGACCTTCTTGCCCTTCTTGCCCTTCTTGGCCTGCGGCTTCTGCTTGGCGCCCGCACGCTTGCTGACACCCGGCATGCCCGGCATCGGTCCCATGCCCGGCATGCCCGGCATCCCACCGCCCTTGGCCATCTTCTGCATCATCTTGCTGGCCTCGAAGAAGCGCGTCACCAGCTGGTTGACATCGCTTACCTGGGTGCCCGAGCCCTTGGAGATCCGGGCTCGCCGGGAGCCGTCGATGATCTTGGGGTTCTCACGCTCGGCCGGGGTCATGGAACGGATGATCGCCTTGATCTTGTCCATGTCGCGCTCGTCGAAATTGGCCAGCTGGTCCTTGAACTGGCCCATGCCGGGCATCATGCCCAGCAGCTTGGTCATCGAGCCCATCTTCGCCAGGGCTTCCATCTGCTGCAGGAAGTCCTCCAGGGTGAAGGTGCCGCCCGCGACCTTCTCGGCGGCGGCCTGCGCCTGATCGGCGTCGAAGGCCTTCTCGGCCTGCTCGATGAGGGTGAGGACATCGCCCATGTCCAGGATGCGCGAGGCCATCCGGTCGGGATGGAAGACATCGAAGTCGTCGAGCTTCTCGCCCGTCGAGGCGAACATGATCGGGCGGCCGGTGATGGAGCGGATCGACAATGCCGCGCCACCGCGGGCGTCGCCGTCGAGCTTGGACAGCACGACACCGGTGAAGTCCACACCCTCGGCGAAGGCCTCGGCCGTGGTGACGGCGTCCTGACCGATCATCGCGTCGATGACGAAGAGGACCTCGTCGGGATTCACCGCGTCGCGGATGTCCGAGGCCTGCTTCATCAGCTCGGCATCGATACCGAGACGTCCGGCGGTGTCGACGATGACGACATCGTGCAGGGTCCGCTTGGCCTCGGTGATCGCATCGCGGGCGACTTGCACGGGGTTGCCGACCCCGTTGCCCGGTTCAGGGGCGAAGACCGTGACCCCGGCCTGCCCACCGACGACCTGGAGCTGGTTGACCGCGTTGGGACGCTGCAGATCCGCCGCGACGAGCATGGGCGAGTTGCCCTGCGCCTTGAGCCAGCGGCCGAGCTTGCCGGCGAGCGTGGTCTTACCGGCGCCTTGCAGGCCGGCGAGCATGATGACGGTGGGCGGGTTCTTGGCGAACTGCAGTCGCCGTGTCTCCCCACCCAGGATCGAGACGAGCTCCTCGTTGACGATCTTGATGACCTGCTGCGCCGGGTTCAGCGCCTGGCTGACCTCCGCGCCGCGGGCGCGCTCCTTGACGTTGCCGATGAAGGCGCGCACGACGGGCACTGCCACGTCGGCGTCGAGCAACGCGACCCGGATCTCCCGGGCGACCTCGTCGATGTCGGCCTCGGACAGCTTGCCCTTGCCGCGGAGCGTCTTGAACGCCGACTGCAGCCGGTCTTGGAGCGAATCGAACATAGGGCTTCAGGGTATCCGAGCCGCCGAACCCGTCGCTGCCGGTATGCCGGGCTCGGCTCGGTCCGGGCGCCGGAGCGTGGGCGGTGGGCCATCACGCACTCGTGTGGTCCAGGTGCGGGAACACTCACCGATCGCCGGTGAGGGCGGCGGTGACGCGGGTCCGCAACGACGCCGCGGCCTCGGCTGTCAGGGGTCGGGACGACCGATCGACGACGTAGAAGACATCACGCGCCTCGTCCCCGTAAGTGTCGGTATGCGCCGATCGGATCCCGTATCCCGCCGCGGTGATGGCGCGGCAGACCACCCACAGGAGGGCGCGGCGGTCCGCCGCCCGCACCTCCAGCAGCGTCGCGGTCTGCTCCATCGCCTCGAGGACGGTGACCCGTGGTCTCGTGTCACCGGGATCGAAGGTGAGTCGCCGCGCGAGATCGACCGAGCCGTCCACCACGGCACGAAGCCTCTCGCGCAGGACCTGAGCGTCGAGATCGGGCCGCGACACCTCCCACAGGGTGGCGGCGCCCGCGCCATCGGTCGCCACGCGTACCGAGCGGATCGAGAGGCCGGCCAACGACATGGCACCGGCGAGATCGCCCAGCACGCCGGTGCGGTCGCCGCAGACGACGAGCACCAGCGAGCCGTCGTGGTGGTTCTCGGTCGACACCACGAGGGTGGTCGGTCCCACCCCCGACAGATCGGGCAGCGGCGTTCCGGACGGCCACCCCGCCGAGACGAGGTCGTCATCGGGGGCACCGGCCAGCACCGCGCGGACCTTGCCCACCAGGCCCTCCACCAGTCCCCTCCTCCACCGGCTCCACGCCTGGTCGCTCGTGGCGAGCGCGTCACCTGCCGTCAACGCGGCGAGCAGATCGAGGAAGGACGAGGTCCGCACGATCTCGGCGACATTCACGGCCGTCTGCGGATCCTCGATATCGCGCCGGGTCGCGACGGTGGGCAACAGCAGGTGCCAGCGGACGAGACGCCCGATCGTCGTGCTCTCGACGGCATCGAAGCCCCAACGACGGACGATCGCCTCGGCCATCGGCGCACCCACCTCACTGTGGTCACCGGCACGACCCTTGCCGATGTCGTGGAGCAGGGCCGCGACGACCAGGAGGTCCGGACGGGCCACCTCACGACTGGACCGCATCACCTGCACGCAGCTCTCGATGCTGTGCCGGTCGATGGTGAAGCGGTGGACCGGCGATGACGAGCCCCGCAAGCGGATATCGCGCCATTCGGGCAGCAGCGGCTCGATGAGACCGGCGATATCGAGTTCCTCCCACACGTCGACCAAGCCGGGCCCGGCCCCCAGCAGTTCGACCATCCACCGGCGGGTGGAGGCCGGCCAGACCGGTGGCCAATCCCCCAGCTGCCGCACGAGACGCCCGATGGACGCGGCGTTCATCGGCAGCGATCTGCGCGCCGCCGTGGCAGCGAACCGCAGCAACAGTTCCGGATCGCTCGCGGGATCCGCCTGCCGGGTCACCACCACCTCACCGGCCAGCACGCCGACGCCCGATGCGACCGGTTCGATGACCGGTCCCCGGGCGCCGACGCGGCGGTGCGGATCGCGGGCGACCGTCGCGTCCACGCGACGCCAGGTCACGGAGGCCAGGTGCGCGATCCGGCGGCCGATGTCGCGCACCTGCAGGTCCAGCGTGGCCGGGTCGAGCGACCACCGCTCGGCGACCTCGGGGACGAGCTCGGGCAGCAGCCGGTCGCTGCGCCGGCTCGCGACCTCGTGCAGTGTGTCCCGGATATCCAGCAGTCGCTCCCGCAGCGACTCGGCCTCGTCGCGCGGGAGGTCGACCAGCCACGTCGCGAGCAGCGCACGCAATGTCACGGAATCGCGCAGACCGCCGCCGGACTCCTTGAGATCCGGCACGGCCGCGTGGGCGAGCCATCCGAATCGGTCGATGCGCTCGTTGCGGGCCGTCCTGACATCGCCGATCCGTCGCCGGGCCTCACGGCGCCAGTCGCCCAGCACTCGGGCCCGCGCGGAGGCGACGACCTCGGCGTCGCCGACGACACAGCGAGCATCGAGCATGCCCATCGCCGCCCGGTAGTCCTCACCTGCCGTGCGGACCGTCTCATCGACCGAACGGACCGCGTGATCGAGGACGACGCGCCGATCCCACAGGGGATACCAGACCTCCTGAGCGATCCGGGCGACCTCGGCCTCGTCGACGCCCGCGTCGTGCAGCAGGACGACGTCGAGGTCGCTGTAGGGCGAGAGCTCGCGCCGCCCGTAGCCCCCGACCGCGACGAGGGCGAGGCCACCGGGAGAACTCGTCCCGGTGGCCTCGCCGAAGACCCTCGTCAGCAGGCGGTCGGCCTCGTCGGACCGCTCGCGCCGGCCTCGTGCGAGGTGCGCTGCGAGATCAGCGCTCAGATCGCGGCCTCATCCGTCTCACCGGTGCGGACTCGCACGACGGAGTCGACGGGGACGACCCAGACCTTGCCGTCGCCGATCTTGCCGGTCTGCGCGGCCTGGGCGATGGTCGAGACGACCGTCTCGGCCTCCATATCGTCAATGACGATCTCCACGCGGATCTTGGGCACCAGCGAGACGTCGTACTCCGCTCCCCGGTAGACCTCGGTGTGGCCCTTCTGCTGGCCGTACCCGCTGGCCTCGGTCACGGTCATACCCGCCACTCCGGCCGCGGCGAGTGCTTCGCGGACTTCCTCCCACTTGTGCGGTTTGATGACTGCGGTCACGAGCTTCATGGCTCAGGCTCCTGTCGTGAAGGTGGATCCGCCGGTGTTGGCCAGATCGTATGCGGACTCTCCATGCTCGGCGAAGTCGATCCCCGAGACTTCCTCTTCCTCGTCGACGCGCCATCCCAGGACCACCTTGACGATGAGGCCGACGATGAGCGTGGCGATACCGGACCAGAGCATCGCGTAGATCGCGATACTCGCCTGGACGACGAGCAATCGAACACCGTCACCGTAGAACAGGCCACCGGCGGTCGCCAGGAACCCGATGCCCACGGTGCCGACCAGGCCGCCCACGAGATGGACCCCGACGACATCGAGCGAGTCGTCATAGCCGAAGCGGTACTTCAGGCCCACCGCCAAGGCGCACAGCGCGCCCGCGACCGCGCCGAGGATCAGCGAGCCGATCGGGCTCAGCGCCCCGCACGCCGGCGTGATCGCGACCAGGCCGGCCACCACGCCGGAGGCCGCGCCGAGGCTGGTGGCCTTGCCGTCGCGGATCTTCTCGACCACGATCCAGCCCAGGATCGCCGCGGCGGCCGCTGCCGTGGTGTTCACCCACACCAGCCCGGTCTCGCTGACGAATCCCTCCAGGTCGAAGTTCTCCGCGTCGGGGACATAGGACCCGACATTGAAGCCGAACCACCCGAACCACAGCAGACCGGCGCCGAGCATCGTCAGTGGGAGATTGTGCGGACGCATCGGCTCCCGGCCGAAGCCCCGGCGTGCGCCGATCAGCAGCACCAGGATGAGGCCGGCGACGCCGGCGTTGATGTGGACGACCGTCCCTCCGGCGTAGTCGACGGGGGCGACCGCCGCGACTCCGTCGACGAGCCCGAAGAGCTTCGCGGCCAGCCCACTCGCCGCGTCGGACAGGAAGCCCCCTCCCCACACCTGGTGGGCCAGCGGGAAGTAGGAGAACGTCACCCAGAGCGGCAGGAACAGCAGCCACGCCGAGAACTTGACGCGATCGGCGATGGCACCGCTGATGAGGGCCGCGGTGATGATCGCGAAGGTGACCTGGAAGGCGATGCTCACGTAGTCGGTGGCCGCCACCCCCTGCAGGCCGAACAGATCGAAGGGGTTGCCGAACAATCCGAGGACGTCCGAGCCGTACGCCGTCGACCATCCCCAGAGGATGAAGACGGCGGGGATGAGGGCGAGCGCGCCGAACGACATCATGATCATGTTCAGTACGGACTTCGCGCGGGTCATCCCGCCGTAGAAGAGCGCCAGCCCAGGCGTCATCAGCAGCACGAGCGATGCCGATGCGAGAATCCAGGCGGCATACGCGGCGTAGCCGGTATCCATGAGACCTCCAACGAGAACCACGGACGCGAGGATCGCGCCCGTGGTCCTACGGTGGTCGTCGGTCATTTCGCCATCGCCACATAGATGTTGCGGTTGCGTATCGACATCGCCGCCTGTGTTACATCGGCATGTCGTCCGACGGGCTCAGGCGAGCAGCGCGTCGACGAACTCCTCGGCGTCGAAGGGCGCGAGGTCGTCGGCGCCTTCGCCCAGTCCCACGAACTTGACGGGGACGCCGAGCTCGCGTTGCACCGCCACGACGATGCCGCCCTTGGCAGTGCCGTCCAGCTTGGTGAGCACGACGCCGGTGACGTCCACCACCTCGGAGAAGACCCTGGCCTGCGTCAGACCGTTCTGACCGGTCGTCGCGTCGATGACGAGCAGCACCTCGGTGACGGGCGCCTGCTTCTCGACCACGCGCTTGACCTTGCCCAGCTCGTCCATGAGCCCGGCCTTGGTGTGCAGGCGACCGGCGGTGTCGACGAGCACGACATCGGTGCCCTCGGTGATACCGCGCTTGACCGCGTCGAAGCCGACGCTCGCCGGGTCGCCTCCCTCGGGACCGCGGACCGTCGGCACGCCGACCCGCTCGCCCCAGGTCTCCAGCTGATCGGCCGCGGCCGCACGGAAGGTGTCCGCGGCGCCGAGCAGCACCGTCTTCTCCTCCGCGACGAGCACCCGCGCGAGACGGCCCACCGTCGTGGTCTTTCCGGTGCCGTTGACCCCGACCACGAGCACGACTCCGGGGGCGCCGTCGTCGCCGGTCGAGTGCAGGGTGCGGTCCAGTGACGGCCCCACCAGCCCGATGAGCTCCTCGCGCAGGATGGTGCGAGCGCGGTCGGTATCGGAGACCCCCTCGGTCGAGAGCCGAGCGCGGAGGTTCTCGACGAGCTCCGTCGTGGGACCGACGCCGACATCGGCCGCCAGCAGGGTGTCCTCGATCTCCTCCCAGTCGTCATCACTGAGTTTGCCGCCGCCGAGCAGGCTCAGAAGGCCCTTGCCCAGGCTGCTCTGCGAGCGGGCCAACCGGGCCCGCAGCCTCATCATCCGGCCTTGCGGAGGCTCGGGCGCCTCGATGGTCGGAGCCGTGGGCTCGTCGACGGTGGTCTCGGTCGCGGGAGCGCCCGTCTCGTCCAGCTCGACGAAGTCGTCCTCGAGCAGTCCATCGTCGACCGGGCCCGGTTCGGGCTCCTCGGGGTGGTCGATGGTGCGCTCGGTGATCTGGTCGAGGTCACGGGGCGACGGCAGGCCGCGGTTCTTGCGCGATACCAGCAGTCCGATGCCGGCGCCGGCCACGACGACGACCGCGATGAGCAGGATGATGAGCAGTTCGGTGGTCACGGCATCCACCCTAGGAGATAGCCACGCCCGTACTCGACGCCCCGCCGCGCGGCCGCACCATCACGCCCCTCCGCTCCCCGCGAGTGGTGGGGGGGGGGGGGGGGGGGGGGGGGGGGGGGGGGGGGGGGGGGGGGGGGGCGGGGGGGGGGGGCGGCGGGGCCGCGCGCGGCG